>JBCBTE010000013.1:0-36000 GCA_039818805.1 Pseudomonadota bacterium | reverse complement strand
CAACACGCCGGCACGTTTAAGCCCGCAACTGTCATGAAACGACACCACTGCTTCATTCTGCACGACCGTCCGGCAATACACTTCTGACAGCTTCAGCACCTCAAAGGCGGCCCGGTACATCAGCAGAATGAAGCAGTGGTGTCGTTTCATGACAGTTGCGGGCTTAAACGTGCCGGCGTGTTGAAAGATGCCTTTCAACTTAGCAGCGGCGTCGTAGACGCAATCGAGCATCGCTTGCCCGCCGCCCTTTGGCCGGATGTCTGCGCGACGCTAACCGCCCAGGCGGATCGCGCTGCGCGGCTTGTTACCCGTGGTGCGCAGCGTGGAAAGAAGACCCATGACATTTAACCCAAGCACCTTTCGCTTTCATCATATCGGCGTCGCGTGCCGCCGAATAGAGAACGAACAACGTGGCTGGACCGCTTTGGGATACGTACCGGACGGGGACAGGTTCGAAGACCCGCTTCAGGGCATTGCAGGCTTGTTTATGACCGGCCCCGGACCACGTGTCGAACTGCTTGAGGAACTGCCGGGGTCAGACACGCTGACCCCTTTTCTCGAGGCGGGGACGAAAATGTACCATCAGGCTTTCGAAGTGCCTGACCTTGAAAAGACACTTGCATATCTGCAGCAGCAGCGCGCAAAAGCCCTCTCATCCCCCAAGCCCGCCATAGCCTTCGGCGGTCGGCGGGTGGTGTTTGTCATGTTACCGACACGGTTGATTGCTGAGTTTATCGAAATGGAATAGACCGTCTGAGGATATCAGCGGGTCGAAATACGGAGTGTGAGAATGGACGAAACAAGCGCCCTTGAGGGAATTGCGCAAAACTCCCTGTACGCTGCCGGTGTGAACACCGATACGGTTCTCTACAGCCATCAAATCTTCAAACGGCACTTCCGCGGTACTACCATGCTGGAAATGGGACCTGCCGAAGGCGTCATGACACAGTTTCTGGCACAGTCAGATTTTGAACTCTCCGCCGTTGAAGGGGCCGAGTTGTTTTGCAAAGACCTCAAACAACGCTACCCGGACATGGAGGTTCACCACAGTCTGTTTGAAGACTTCCAGCCCACAAAGCGGTTCGACAACATCGTGCTGGGCCACGTGTTGGAACATGTTGAGGACCCGGTTGATATACTGTCCCGCGCGCGGGAATGGCTGACCGAAGACGGCATCATTCTGGCGGCTGTTCCCAATGCACGATCGCTGCACCGGCAGGCGGCCGTGCTCATGGGACTGTTGTCGTTCGAGCAGGAAATGAACGAGGCCGACCGCCATCATGGGCATCGCCGGGTTTATACCCCCGAGACGTTTCGCCGGGATTTCATGCAGGCGGGTCTGAATATCGAAGTGTTTGGCGGCTATTGGATGAAACCGGTATCCAACAAGCAAATAGAAGACACGTGGACGCCGGAAATGCTCAACGCCTTCATGAAACTTGGTGAACGCTATCCCGACATCTCTGGCGAGATTTACATCGTTGCGTCTAAGAACGGATAACGTGGCGTTGCATCAATCCCCAAACGACTGAAACGAAACGATCAATTCGCGCGGTTGATGTGCAAAAACTCCCGCTATACGTGTTGATTGAGTGGACTTGACACTTTAGATTGTCCTATTGTTGTGCATGCAACTAAAAAAACATCGCACCGATCTGGACAGGGAAACAATATGAAACCGCAATGTGTCTTTGAACGCTTTGGGCCTCAATCGTCGCCATCCTTATCTGGAGCGGAAACACCGGTCTCTAAACTGTTGAATATCTGGTTGGTTTGCCTGCTTTTGGCTTTTTCAGGCGCCGCGAAAGCGGACAGCACATTGACCTTGGTCGCGGATGAATGGCCGCCGTTCTCAGGGGAAACCTTGCCGGGAAACGGCATCTCCATCGACGTGATCAGTACAGTCCTGACCCGTGCAGGATACCAGGTTAAAAGTGAAATCCTACCTTGGGCGCGCATTATGGACGGATCGCGCGATGGCGAATTCGACATTGTCGGAAGCTTGTTTTTCGACAACGAGATTGCAGCGTACATGACCTATGGGGATCCGTTTTTTACTACTGAAATCAAGTTTGTACAACAAACAGGAGACAAGAATGACGTCAGTTCTCTCGACGCCTTGCAGCCCTACTCCATCGCGGTTGGAGACGGTTTCCTGTACGAAGAGAAATTCGACCGTGCGACACATCTGAACAAGGTTGTGGTCACAACGACACTGCAGGCCATCCAAATGGTAGCCTTCGGACGGGTCAATCTGACGCTGGATAGCGAAGAAGTCGTTCGCTACGCGATCGAAGTTGAAGACCCCACAATTGCCGAAAAAGTAGAGCTTCTGCCACATGTTCTGGCGCGCCACGATGTTCACATGGCAGTCCGCAACAGCCTGCCCAACAAGGACGACATCGTCTCGGATTTTAACGCGACGCTGCACGAGATGCGCTTGGATGGCTCGCTTGATAAGCTCTTGGAAAAACACAAGTAGACGCTTCAAAGAGCGCGACAGAGTTTACACGATGGCATACCAGACAAGTCGGCTAGGCCGCCGTATCGTAGCGCTCATGATTTTGGCCTCGGCGATCTTGTCGCTGCTGGCATCGTCCGTTCAACTGTATTTCAGCTATCAGTCGGACCTGAAGCGCGTGATGAGCGAAGTCGAGGTCATCGAAACCAGCTTCTTGTCAGGATTGGAAAACGCTCTTTGGCAGTTCAACTTCCCTCAGGCCGAGGTGCTGATCGACGGCATTTACGCGCAATCAGATGTCGTTTGGGTAGAGTTGACGGCAACGACGGGACAATCCTTTGAACGAGGCACGCTTCAGGATGGCAGTTTTCGTGAGACGTTTGAGCTCGTTCATACACGTGAAAACGGGCAAAATGCTGTTGTCGGCTCGCTCAACGTGGCCTTGTCGCTTAGTGCTGTTCAACAGCGCCTTTGGTCACAATTCCTAACCCTGCTAGGGTCAAATTTTGTGAAGACGCTTGCGGCGTCTGCTATCATGCTTTTGATTTTTCACCGAGAGGTGGCACGCCATTTGCACGCCATAGCGACGTACATTTCCAAAACTGACTGGTCTGCTACCGATAGCGATTTAGGTCTCGATCGTCCGGCCTCCAAACACACGGATGAGCTTGGGCAAATCACTGCCGAGATAAACGAGAGCCGCGCCAGAACGCGCGACGCCCAGGTTAAGACATCAGAAATCAAGGACATGTTGGCCGCGGTTATGGACGCGGCGCAAAGCGGTGTGATCGGGCTGTCGCGGGACGGACAAATCGCATTGGCCAACTCTGCCGCGCGGCACATGATGGGGGGCCTTAACGACGCTTTGCCGGCACCATGGCCGCCGGAGATTCAGTTTCTCGACAATGAAAGCTTACGCCCTTTGGAGGCCTCGGCCAGTCCGCTGCACCGCGCTATGGCGGGTCACACAATCAAGGGGCAAACATCTATCCTTGCGCGCAAGGGCGAAGCGCACCCGCGCTATGTTCGAGTGTCCAGCAGCCCAATCGGAGAAAAGGCATCTGCCGTAATCGGGACGGTGCTTGTGCTGGATGACGTGTCAGAGCAAGAGCGCAATCGTCAGCAGGTGGAACGCGCCAGCCGCCTTGACGCGTTGGGCCAGCTGACTGGCGGAATAGCGCATGATTTCAACAACCTTCTGGCCACCATCGAGTATGGAATTCAACTGGCAGAAAACGAAGATGACGCCTCGCGCCGGGAGAAGTACCACCAGACGGCCTTGGCTTCCGTGCATCGCGGGGCTGATCTGACACGCCGCCTGCTCGCCTTTGCCAAACGCCAACCCGGGTTGGCCAGCTCTGCGCTTGCGGAAGACGTCCTTGCTGATTTTTCACAACTCGTGAAACCGACAATCGAAGAGACGATCATGTTGGACTTCGCATCAACCGAGAACGATTTATGGGCGCATTGCGATGTGTCCCAGCTTGAGAACGCTCTTCTGAACCTGGTTCTGAACGCACGCGACTCCATCAAGCGCAGCGGCATGGGCAATCGTATCGTTGTTTTGGCGCGTGGCGTGGCCGAGCTTGACGCCGACAAAGAGTTGCGCCGCAAAAACCCGCATTCCTATATCGCCCGTGGCATGTCCGCCGAGCATGAAAACGACGCCTTGCGTGCGGATGGCAAATCCTACCGCTATGTCGAGTTTTCGGTCACCGACAATGGGCCGGGCATGGACGAAGAAACCAAACGACGCGCGATAGATCCGTTTTTTACAACCAAGGATACGAACTCCGGGACCGGGCTGGGCTTATCGATGGTGTACGGCTTCATCCAACAGGCGGAAGGAGAACTGCGCATCTATTCTGAGAAAGGCCATGGGACAACGGTTCGGTTGTTGTTGCCCCGGGGCACCGACGAAGGAAAGCGAGAAGCGCCGATTGTGCGTAAGATCCGCCCCCAAGGTCAGGGCCAGCTTGTCCTGGTCGTGGAAGATGAGGCGCAGCTTATGGAAATGATGACCGAGTTGGTATCTTCGTTCGGGTATTCCGTCGTTCAGGCCACGAATGGAAAAGACGCCATTGACGTATTGCGCTCCGGAAAAGAGGTGGAGCTTTTGCTGACGGACGTTGTCATGCCGGGAGATTTCGGCGGTTTTGAACTGGCAAAAAGGGCGCGCGAGATTGTGCCCGAAATTCCCGTCGTCTACATGTCAGGATACACGGGATTTTCCGAGACCGAGATGGGCGAGGTTGTCGCCCCGCTGCTGCAAAAGCCATCTTCCCCGTCCGATCTGGCCGAAGCGTTGAAGAAGGCGTTGCAGACGCCGGCATCTTGATCAACCAGTACATGGTTTTCGAACGAACCGTTGGCGAGCGGGCGACAAACATCGCTTGCCAATCCGGGCCTTTTGATTGGTTTCATGGAAGTTGTGCGACCAATTTGGCCATACCGCTCACGTATTGAACAGTAATTGGGCAGACGCTCGTTTTCCAAGGGGTTCCCGTGGCGTAAATGTTATTTCATGGTCTGAAAAGTCACAAAACCACTGCCATGAAAGAGGCGCTAAACATCATTGTGGTCGAGCGAAGCGACGACCGCGCAGCGCAGATTGTCGAAGCCCTTACCGCTGTCAGCAACCTCAACGAAATACATGTCGTATCCGATGTCAGCACGCTGACGCAGCGGGTTGCCGCGTTAGCACCCGATGTTGTGTTAATCGATGTGGCGGATCCGTCCCGGGATATGCTTGAAGAGCTTGCATTGGCATCAGGACCGATCGAGCGCCCAGTGGCGATGTTCGTCGACCAAAGCAGCGAAGGACTGACCGCCGCCGCCATTGAGGCGGGGTTTTCAGCCTACGTTGTGGATGGACTGAACACGAACAGGCTGAAACCCGTGCTGGAGGCCACCATTGCGCGATTTCGCATGATGCAACGCATGCGCAAGGAATTGGCCGAGACTAAGCGCGCACTGGAAGAACGCAAGGTGATCGACCGGGCCAAGGGCCTTATCATGACGTCCCGCGCGGTGTCCGAAGAAGAGGCCTATGCGATTTTGCGCAAAGCCGCGATGGACCAGAACCGTCGCGTGGCCGATGTGGCCGAAGCCTTGGTAAGTACTGCGGGGCTGTTGTCATGAAAACAGTGACACTGGCTGCGGGATACATCCCGCTGCTTGACGCGGCCCCGTTGATTGTGGCGCATGAAATGGGGTTTGCCGCGGAAGAAGGCATCGCACTGGATCTGCGCGCGGCACCCTCATGGTCCAGCCTGCGCGATATGCTGAGTTTTGGGCAGGTGGACGCGGCGCATATGCTGTCACCGGTGCCCGTCAGTACCGCCCTTGGTCTGGGCGGTGCCGGTACACGGTTATCTGCCGTTTCCGTGCTGTCGGTGAACGGCAATGTGTTCGGTGTGAACCGTACGCTGGAAGCGCGGCTGCGCGACATTGGCCATGATTTTGCGTTTGATGCCCCGCGTGCGGCAGGCAATGCGCTTCGGGACGCGGGCATGCGCGGGCTTCGCATTGGGGTGCCCTTTCCATTCTCGATGCATGCCGAACTGGTGGCCTATTGGTTTGGATCAATGGGCTGGACGATGGGCGAAGACTTTCAAATTCGTACCGTTCCGCCCGCGTTGATGGGGGATGCAATTGCCGCCGACGAGATCGACGCCTTTTGCGTAGGGGAACCGTGGGGCTCGCGCGCAGTCACCCAAGGAACTGCAGCACTCTTGTTGCCCGGCTCGTCGATTTGGAAATTTGCCCCGGAAAAGGTTCTGGCCGTGCGAGAGGACTGGGCAGAGACCGAAATATCGCTGGTGTTTCGGCTGATCCGGGCCATTTGGCGCGCCGGGCGATGGTTGTCTCATGATGATAGCGCCTTACTGGCCGCGGAAATGTTAAGCCGGCCTGCCTATCTCAACCTGCCTCCGGAAATCCTGGAACGGGCTTTGCGCGGCAAGTTGATCATTTCACCAGCCGGAGAAACGCGGGACGTCGTGCGCTTCGTGGAGTTTCACAAGGGCGCGGCCAGTTTTCCTTGGCGCAGCCAGGCGCAATGGATTGCCGATCGTCTGGCGCAACGGGCCGGTCTGGACCGTGCAGCGGCCCAACAGACGGCCGCAACCGTTTTTCGGCCGGACTTGTTTCGGCGCGCCTTGGACAACACTGGCACCGATTTGCCCGGCGCGTCAGTCAAGCTGGAAGGTGCAATGAGCGCGGACACCGCGGTTGCTTCGGCTGGAGGCCAGGTGATTCTGCACCGTGACACGTTTTTTGACAGGTGCATTTTTGAGCCGTTGGGCGCTAAGCGCTGAATTTCTGTGCGTACGCAGCAGGAATTTTCTGCAACGCGGCAAAAATTCGGGAAGTTCAAGATCAATGGGCTTGGCAGCACATGGCTAAGGATGAATTCTATAGGTCAGAGCCAGCAACGGAGCCAGCTCAACACTATTTTCCCTAAGGACAGGGACACTGCAGAGCAATGCCGCTCGACCCTTCGCCAACCTCCCGGCGAAGCGCGTTGAGCGGCATTTTTTTCGTGCCCGGACCCCGGGCCACCGATCAAAAGGAACATGAGCACGATGAAAAAATTCCTGATGGCTGCGCTAACCTCGACGGCGCTTGTATCTCCGGCATTCGCCGAAATGCTGGACCTTGAAAAAGACGAACTGACCTTTGGTTTCATCAAGCTGACTGACATGGCACCTTTGGCCGTGGCCTATGAGCAGGGCTACTTCGATGACGAGGGCCTGTTTGTCACGCTGGAAGCGCAGGCCAACTGGAAGGTACTGCTGGACGGAGTGATCGACGGCCAGCTTGATGGCGCACACATGCTGGCCGGCCAGCCGCTGGCGGCGACTATCGGATACGGCACTGAGGCGCATATCATCACGCCCTTCTCGATGGATCTGAACGGCAACGGTATCACCGTATCGAACGAGGTGTGGGAGGCGATGAAGCCGAACGTGCCCAAGATGGATGACGGCCGCCCGCAGCACCCGATTTCGGCAGAGGCGTTGAAACCGGTGATCGAGGACTACGCGGCCCAAGGCAAGCCTTTTAATATGGGCATGGTCTTTCCGGTGTCGACCCACAATTACGAGCTGCGCTATTGGCTGGCTGCGGGTGGGATAAACCCAGGTTTTTATAGCCCCGAGAACATTTCGGGGCAGATCGGGGCAGAGGCATTTTTGTCCGTGACCCCGCCCCCGCAGATGCCGGCGACACTGGAGGCGGGCACAATTTATGGCTACGCCGTGGGTGAGCCGTGGAACCAGCAGGCGGTCTTCAAGGGTATCGGTGTGCCGGTGATCACTGACTATCAGATGTGGAAAAACAACCCCGAAAAAGTGTTCGGAATCACCAAGGAATTCGCCGAGGAAAACCCCAACACGACACTGGCGGTGGTCAAGGCGCTGATCCGGGCTGCGATCTGGCTGGACGAGAACGACAACGCCAATCGCCCCGAGGCGGTCGAGATCCTGAGCCGCCCGGAATATGTCGGGGCGGATTACGAGGTGATCGCCAACTCGATGACCGGCTTCTTCGAGTTCGAGAAGGGCGACAAGCGCGATATCCCCGATTTCAACGTGTTCTTCCGCTATTACGCCACCTACCCCTATTACTCGGACGCGGTTTGGTACCTGACACAGATGCGCCGCTGGGGTCAGATTTCGGAGGCCAAGCCCGACAGTTGGTATGACGAGGTGGCGAAGTCGGTCTACAAGCCCGACATCTATCTCGACGCCGCGCGGTTGCTGGTGGATGAAGGTCTGGCGAACGAAGCCGATTTCGACTGGGACAGCAATGGATACAAAGCGGCCACGCCCTCCGAAGACGTGATCGACGGTATCGGCTACGACGGCAAAACGCCCAACGCCTACCTTGAAAGTCTACCAATCGGTTTGAAGGCAGATCAGCGCGTTGTGGGCAACGAAGTCCAAGGTTGATCACGCTTGTACCTCCTGCGCCACGGCACTGGTGCAGGGGTCCAACGCAGATACGCCGCCAGAGCAAACAGGACAGAACCCCATGACCGCGATCGACCCATCTTCTTTCACAGACGAAACCCGCGCTGCACGTAAGGCCCGTCTTTTCACCCGCATCAACGCCGCCGACAAATGGTTCCAAGTTCTGGGGCTGGCATGGATGACGCCTATCCTGAAAGCGGCGGCAGGGGACAACCCGCGCGCCCAGATGCGCGAGATTTGGCGGCTGCTGGCCGTACCGCTTCTGGCGATTGCCGCCTTCCTGATGCTGTGGGCCTCACTTGCGCCACAGGTACAAACCTCTCTCGGGGCCATCCCGGGTCCGGCCGCGGTTTGGCAGGAGGCCGTGAACCTGCATGATGATGCAACGCGCAAGGCCGAAAGCCGCGCAAAGCATGAAGAACGTGTGGAGAAACGCAACCAGAGGTTCATTGATAACGGTCAACCGGAGCGGGTGAAGTACATCCCCTATACCGGCGCCCCCTCTTACTACGAGCAGATTGGCACCTCGATCAAAACGGTTTTCTTCGGGTTCTTGATTGCCAGCGTGATTGCCATACCGCTGGGGATTGCCGCCGGTTTGTCGGCGACGGCCAATGCCGCGTTGAACCCGCTTATTCAGATTTTCAAACCGGTGTCGCCGCTGGCATGGTTGCCGATTGTGACCATGGTGGTGTCAGCCGTGTACGTCACGCAAGATGGCTGGTTCGCCAAGTCGTTTCTGGTGTCGGCCATCACCGTGACGCTGTGTTCGTTGTGGCCGACGCTGATCAACACGGCCTTGGGTGTGTCCAGCATCGACAAAGATTTGGTGAATGTTTCGAAGGTGTTGAAGATGAACACCTACACGAAGATTACCAAGTTGGTGTTGCCATCCGCCCTGCCGCTGATCTTCACCGGTCTGCGCCTGTCCTTGGGCGTGGGTTGGATGGTGCTGATTGCCGCCGAGATGCTGGCGCAGAACCCCGGCTTGGGCAAGTTTGTCTGGGATGAATTCCAGAACGGCTCGTCGCAATCTCTGGCCAAGATCATCGTCGCGGTGCTAACCATCGGGATCATTGGGTTCCTGCTGGACCGGGTGATGTATGCGCTGCAATCCCTTTTCACCTTTTCGAATAATCGGTGAGCGATATGGGGATTTTGACACTTTCATCTGCGTCGAAGAGTTACGGCGAAGGCACGGCCCGGGCTGATGTTCTGAACGGGATCAACCTGGACGTCGCAGAGGGGGAATTTCTTGTGATCCTGGGGTTCTCCGGCACCGGGAAAACGACGCTGATCAACCTGATGGCGGGGCTGGAGGTGCCCTCGACGGGGTCGGTGACGTTCAAGGACAAACCCATCGCCGGGCCAGGCCCCGAACGTGGCGTGATCTTTCAGAGCTATTCCCTGATACCGTGGCTGACGGTGAACGGGAACGTGGGCCTGGCGGTGGACACGGTGTTTCCCAAGCTTTCCAAGGCTGAACGGGCCGAGAAAGTCGCGCACTACGTGGGCATGGTGGGGTTGAGCCATGCCGCCACACGTCGCCCGGCGGAATTGTCGGGGGGCATGCGACAGCGGGTGAACGTAGCGCGGGCGCTGGCGATGAACCCGGAGATGCTTCTGCTGGATGAGCCCCTTTCAGCGCTTGATGCGCTGACGCGGGCCAATCTGGCGGATGAGATCGAGCGGATCTGGGAAGCAGACAAGAAGACCTGTGTACTGATCACCAATGACGTGGATGAGGCGATCATTCTCGCGGACCGGATTATCGCGCTGAACCCCGATGGCACCTTGGGGGAGGAGTTCAAGGTCAGCATTCCGCGCCCGCGCGACCGGATGGCCATGAACCATGACGAGACGTTCAAGCGGTTGCGGGCGGAGGTAACGAAATACCTGATGGATGTGGGGATTGAGGCGAAGGTGGAAGGATCGCGCCTGTTGCCTGATGTGACGCCGATCCACGGCGTGCCCGCGGCGGTGGCCGAGGCGCAGAAGGGGTTGATCGACAACCGGTTTCTGGACTTCAGCCAGTTGCACAAGGTCTATCCCACGCCCAAAGGGCCGTTGACGGTGGTGGAAGATTTTGATCTCAAGATTGACCGGGGGGAGTTTGTTTCGCTGATCGGCCATTCGGGCTGCGGCAAATCCACGGTGCTGACCATGGCCGCCGGGCTGAACGAGATTTCCCAAGGGGCGATCAAGCTGGACGGCCGTCATGTGGAGGGCGCGGATCCCGAGCGGGCCGTGGTATTCCAGTCGCCGAACCTCTTTCCGTGGCTGACCGCCAAGCAGAACGTGGCGATTGGGGTGGATAAGGTTTACCCCGGTGCGTCCCAGTCTGAGCGGCAGGATGTGGTGGAATACTACCTAGAGCGTGTGGGACTGGCCGATGCGATGGACAAGCCTGCGATGGACCTGTCGAATGGGATGAAACAGCGGGTGGGCATCGCGCGGGCGTTTGCCTTGTCGCCGAAGCTGCTGCTGCTGGATGAGCCCTTTGGGATGCTGGACAGCCTGACGCGCTGGGAGCTTCAGGAAGTTCTGATGGAGGTCTGGTCCCGCACCAAAGTGACGGCGATTTGCGTGACGCATGATGTGGACGAGGCCATTTTGCTGGCCGACCGGGTGGTGATGATGACCAACGGGCCGCAGGCCACCATTGGCAAGATCGTGGATGTCCCGCTGCCCCGGCCACGGACGCGCAAGGCGTTGTTGGAGCATCCCGACTACTACAATTACCGGCAAGAGGTGCTCGATTTCCTTGAAGAGTACGAGCACGGAGCGACGCCCAAAACACCCTCCCCCAAGCCCATTGCAGCGGAGTGAGACATGACTGAGAGACTGGTAATCATCGGTGCCGGGATGGCCTCGGGCCGCGTGATCGAACACCTTGTGGACGCAGGCGCGGATGTGGATATCACACTGTTCAATGCCGAGCCGCGCGGAAACTACAACCGCATCATGCTGAGCCCTGTGCTGTCGGGCGAGAAAACCTATGACGAGATCGTCACGCATGACGACGCGTATTATGCAGAGCACGACGTGACCTGTCGTTTTGGCGAAAAGGTCATCGAGATTGATCGTGAGATGAAAGTTGTTGTCGGTGAAAAGGGTGTGGTTCCCTATGACAAGCTGGTCTTTGGCACCGGATCGAACCCGTTCATAATCCCGCTGCCCGGTCATGATCTGCAGGGCGTGATTGCCTACCGCGATCTGGAAGACACCCAAGCGATGATGGCCCTGGGGCCTGACAACAAGGTGGTTGTGATTGGCGGGGGACTTTTGGGTCTTGAGGCCGCGGCGGGCATGGCAGCCCGAGGCGTTGACGTGACGGTGGTGCATATCATGGGCCACCTGATGGAGCGGCAATTGGACGAGGCCGCCGGTTATCTTCTTAAGAAATCGCTGGAGAGCAAGGGTATCACCATCAAGCTTGCGGCGAATTCCAAGGAAATCCTTGGGACTGACGGCCATGTGCGGGCCTTGTTGCTGGACGATGGGACAGAATTGCCATGTGACATGCTGGTCATGGCCGTTGGCATCCGGCCCAACGTGGCGCTGGCGCAAGCGGCCGGGCTGGCTGTGGGCAAGGGCATCCATGTGGATGATCAGATGCTGACCTCGGATACAAATATTTACGCGGTGGGTGAGTGTGTGGAGCATGACGGGGCTATTTTCGGCCTCGTTGCGCCCCTCTACGACCAAGCGAAGGTCGCGGCGCAGACGATCCTGGGGCAACAGGCCGAGTTCAAGCATAAAACCCTTTCCACGAAGCTGAAGGTCACGGGGTGTGATCTGTTCTCGGCCGGGCATTTTGCCGAAGGAGAAGGGCGTGAGGACATCGTGTTCCGTGATCCCAGCCGGGGGGTCTACAAGCGGTTGGTGATCGAAGATGACCGCTTGGTCGGGGCCGTAATGTATGGCGATACAGCGGATGGAAACTGGTTCTTTGGGCTGATCAAGGATGGCACGGATATTTCCGAGATGCGCGAGACGCTCATATTCGGACCCGCCTATCAGGGGGGCGACACCGCGGACCCTCTCTCAGCCGTTGCAGCCTTGCCGCCTGAGGCGGAAATCTGTGGCTGTAACGGCATTTGCAAATCCACCATCACCGATGCGATCGCAGGCGGGGCAACCGACCTGGGGGCCGTGCGCACAACGACGAAAGCCAGTGCCTCGTGCGGAACGTGCACCGGGCTGGTTGAGCAGTTGTTGCAGGTTTCGCTGGGTGATGAATTCCGGATGGCCACGGCGCAACCAGTCTGCGGGTGCACCGACCTGACGCACGAGGATGTGCGGCGATTGATCAAATCGAAAGAGCTGAAGTCACAGCCCGCGGTTTGGCAGGAACTGGGCTGGACCACGCCCAACGGGTGCCACGTCTGTCGGCCTGCCGTCAATTTCTATCTGCTGGCCGATTGGCCGTTAGAATATCAGGACGACCCGCAAAGCCGGTTCGTGAACGAGCGCAAGCACGCCAATATCCAGAAGGACGGCACGTTTAGCGTGGTGCCACGCATGTGGGGCGGGATCACCAATGCCAACGAGTTGCGTGCGATTGCCGATGCGGCGGACAAATATGACGTGCCGACAGTGAAGGTGACGGGCGGACAGCGGATTGATCTGCTGGGCGTGAAGGGCAAGGATCTGCCATATATCTGGTCGGATCTGAACAAAGCCGGGCTTGTGTCGGGGCATGCCTATTCCAAGGGGCTTCGAACGGTGAAAACCTGTGTGGGCACGGATCATTGCCGGTTCGGAACGCAGGACTCGACGGGTCTGGGCATCAAGCTGGAAAAGATCCTGTGGGGGTCGTGGACGCCACACAAGCTGAAACTCGGCGTGTCGGGATGTCCTAGGAACTGCGCCGAGGCGACGTGCAAAGACATAGGGATTGTCTGTGTCGATAGTGGGTTTCAGGTGGGCATTGGCGGGGCGGCGGGCATGGACGTCAAGGAAGTGTCGCCGCTCATCCAGGTACCGACCGAGGACGAGACGATTGCCGTGGTGATCGCCGTGACGCAGCTTTATCGCGAACACGCCAAGTATCTGGACCGCATCTATAAATGGATGGCCAAGGTGGGGCTGGACTGGATCCGGGAGCAGATTGGTGACCTGGAAATCCGCGCCGGGTTGGTGGAACGTTTCGAGCTGAGCCAGACGATCTATCGCAAGGATCCGTGGGCCGAGCAGGCCAAAGAAGCCCCCAAATTTGCGCCACTGGCCGATCTGACGTTGGAGGCCGCGGAATGAGTTGGATCGATGTGGGTGCGGTCGACGATATTTCGCTGCCGGGTGCCCGGCTGGTGAAGACACCGGTGGGCTGTGTTGCCCTGTTCCGCACAGCCGAGGCAGAAGTTTATGCAACGTCCAACCGCTGTCCGCACAAAGGCGGCCCGTTGGTGGAAGGGATTGTGCATGGGCAGAAAGTCACGTGTCCGCTGCACAACTGGGTGTTTGACCTCAACACCGGCACTGCCTTGGACGAGGACAGTCAGATTGACACTTTTCCCGTGCGCGTCGAGGGCGGGCGGTTGTTACTGGACGCACAAGCGGTCGGCAAAAGGAGTGCGGCCTGATGGACGGCACGGGCCTGCCCGAAACCCGTTCGACTTGTCCTTATTGCGGGGTGGGTTGCGGCGTGTTGTTGCGCCCGGATGGTAAGGGCGGGCTGGTCGCGCGGGGCGATCCCGAGCATCCGGCAAATTTCGGACGGCTGTGTTCCAAAGGGTCCGCGTTGGGCGAAACGGTTGGGTTGGACGAGCGGCTACTGGAGCCGGAGATCCGTGGCGTTGCGACGGATTGGGACAGCACGCTTGATCTGGTGGCGAGCAGGTTCCGCGAGACGATCAGCCGCCACGGGCCGGACAGTGTGGCATTCTATGTCTCGGGGCAGTTGCTGACCGAAGACTATTACGTTGCGAACAAGCTGATGAAAGGCTTCGTCGGTTCGGCCAATATCGACACGAATTCAAGGCTGTGCATGGCCTCGAGCGTGGCGGGACACAGACGGGCCTTTGGCACGGATACAGTGCCCGGAACCTATGAAGACCTCGACGAGGCCGACCTGGTGGTGTTGGTGGGGTCCAATCTTGCGTGGTGTCACCCGGTCTTGTATCAACGGGTGATGGCCGCGAGAAAGGCGCGGGGCACGAAAATTGTGGTGATCGACCCGCGGCGGACGGCGTCATGCGAAGGCGCGGACTTGCATCTGCCGCTGGTGCCGGGCAGTGACGTCGCACTTTTCAATCACCTGCTGATCCGCGCGTCTGAAAACGGCGCCGTCGATGCGGATTATCTGCGGCATGTGCACGGGTTTGACGCCGCCCTCGATGCGGCTTCGGGCGATGACGTGTCGGCCACGGGTCTGATGGCACGTGATCTGGAGGCGTTCTGCCGCATGTGGATCGACACCGAGAGGGTTGTCACGATCTACAGCCAAGGTGTGAACCAGTCCGCGTCGGGTACGGACAAGGTCAACGCGATCCTCAACTGTCATCTGGCGACCGGACGGATAGGCAAACCCGGCATGGGGCCTTTTTCTGTGACCGGCCAACCCAACGCAATGGGTGGGCGCGAGGTTGGTGGGCTGGCCAATATGCTGGCCTGCCATCTGGACCTGGAAAACCCTACTCACCGCACTGCCGTGCGCGACTTTTGGGCAGCGCCCAACATGCCAGAGCGTGCAGGGCTAAAGGCCGTCGATA
Organism: Pseudomonadota bacterium; assembly: GCA_039818805.1. Taxonomy (GTDB): domain Bacteria; phylum Pseudomonadota; class Alphaproteobacteria; order Rhodobacterales; family Rhodobacteraceae; genus Roseovarius. The sequence continues at coordinate 20,851 of JBCBTE010000013.1, read as the reverse complement.
TGTTCCGCGCGGTGGGACGCGGCGAGATCAAGGCGCTGTGGGTTATTCATACCAATCCGGCCGTGTCGATGCCTGATGCTGATGCAGTGCGCGATGCCATCGCAGCATGCCCCTTTACCGTTGTCAGCGATATCACCGGTCACACCGATACAGCGCGGATGGCGGATGTCCTGCTGCCCGCATCCGCTTGGGCGGAAAAAAGCGGTACGGTCACCAATTCGGATCGCACGATCAGCCGCCAAAGACCAGTTCTGCCCACGCCCGGAAACGCACGCCCCGACTGGCAAATCCTGGCTCAGGTGGGACAACGCATGGGCTGGTGTGCCGCGTTCGACTACGAAAGCCCGGCCGAGATTTTCCGCGAGCACGCCGCGCTGTCGGGTTTGGCCGGGCAGCTTGGCCGCGACTTTGACATCTCGGGGCTGTCTGACCTCAGTGACGAGGCCTATGATGCGCTTCCCCCGACGCGTTGGCCGGTAAGTGCAAAGCGCGAAGGCGGGCGGTTTTTCGGCACGGGCGGCTTTTTTCACCCGGATGGCAGGGCGCGAATGCTGGCTGTCACGGCCAAACCTACGGCTGCGCAGCCGGACGTGACAACGCCTTTCGTGCTGAACACCGGGCGCATTCGCGACCAATGGCACACGATGACCCGCACGGCCTTGTCGCCCAGGCTGTCGGCGCACCTGGCCGAGCCGTTTGTCGACATACATCCCCAGGATGCAGCCGCTCTGGACATTGCGCCGGCAGACCTGGTGCGGCTTGAGAACGCGACAGGCCAAGCGATCTTGAGGGCGCGCATTACCGATGCACAATCTGTCGGCGCACTCTTTGCACCTATCCACTGGACCGCCGAGACAGCCCCAAGTGCGCGCATCGACGCGCTGGTGCCGGGCGTGACCGATCCTGTCTCGGGCCAGCCTGAAAGCAAGGCCGCCACGGTGAACGCCACGCGCTTTGACGCAACCTGGTACGCCTATGCCATTTCTGAAACCGCGTTTCAGCCCAGCTGCACCTACTGGGCGCGCGCACGCACGCCCGCCGGATGGCGCGCAGAATTGGCCGGCGACACCGAAGTGGCCGATTGGGACGTGCACGCACGTTTGATGTTTGGACTGCCCGAGAGCGACATTCAGATGGTGCAGGATGCGTCATCAGGTGCCGTGCGCTTGGCCTTGTCCTTGGACAGCGTGTTGAAGGCGGCCCTTTTCGTAGCGCCGACGCCCGTTGCAGTGATGCGGGATTACCTTGCCGGCTTGCCGGGCGCGCACGCACCCAACGTGCTAGCCGGTCGTGCGCCGTTAGGTCAGGCGGACCCGGGGCCAACAGTATGCGCATGCTTCAACGTCGGCCTGAACACGCTGCAACAGACGATTGCCGCGCAAGGCCTGGTCAGCGTCGAGGCCATCGGAGAGGCCCTGCAAGCGGGCACGAATTGCGGCGCGTGCCGCCCTGAATTGGCGGGTCTTTTACCCGTCATGAAAAATCTGCAAGCGGCAGAATAAGGAGCAACGGCATGAAAAGCTTTCCGATGTTTATCAAAACCAGCGGCCGTCGAGTGGTGATTGCGGGCGGTGGCGAACAGGCCGCGCAAAAAGCGCGCCTGATGCTCAAGACAGACGCCCAGCTGGTACTGGCCTTTCCCACGTTGAGCGATGAACTGACCGCCATTGTCAAAACAGGCCGGGCAAACTGGCATCGGGGTGAGATAGGTACAGAACTGTTCGCTGGCGCGGCCATGGGGTTCGTGGCCACCGGCTGCCCCGGTTTGGATGCCGGCCTGCACGCAGTAGCGCAACTGGCCAAATGTCCGGTGAACGTGGTGGACCAACCCGATCTTTGCGACCTGACTACCCCGTCGCTTGTTGACCGCGACCCGGTCGTGGTGGCGATCGGAACCGAGGGAACAGCACCGGTTCTGGCCCGTCAGATCAAGACCCGCGTCGAAGAGGTTTTGCCAGTGAACCTGGGCGGGCTTGCAGCCTTTGCCGGACGGATGCGCGAAGCCGTCGCAAAGCACGTGCCCCGCGACAGGCGGCGTGGGTTTTGGCGGTGGGTCTTTGGCGGCAGTCCGGCACAGGCGTGGTCAAGACAGGATGAACCGGACGCCATAGCAAAGATACAGCAGGCCATCGCCGCAGGCGGGGCGCCGGAAACACCCGGCACCGGCATGATTTCCCTGGTGGGCGCAGGGCCCGGGGCCCGTGATCTCTTGACCCTTCGCGCGGTGGAACGTTTGCAAGAAGCGGACGTGATTTTCTACGACCGGCTGGTCGACCCGGATGTCTTGGAACTGGCGCGCCGCGACGCCGAGCGTGTCTTTGTCGGCAAAGTCGTCGGTGCCCATGCGTGGCCGCAGGACCGCATCAACACCTTGATCGTTGGCGCCGCATTGCGCGGACAACGCGTGGTGCGGCTGAAATCCGGTGATCCATCGGTCTTTGGTCGCGCAGGCGAAGAAATCGAGGCCGCCAGAGCCGCGAATGTGCCGTTGGAGATCGTGCCCGGCGTCACCGCCGCCGTCGCCATGGCGGCCAGTCGCACAACCTCTCTGACCCAGCGGGACGTGACCGACACGCTTGTCCTGACCACCGGCCATCTTAGCGATCCCGCCCAACACGTCGATGTTGCCAACATTTGCCAACCCGGCACAACAACGGTGTTCTACATGGCGATCGGGCACGCGCGACAGATTCAGGAGGACTTGCTAGGGCACACGAATGCTCCTGAAATGCACATTCAGATATCCGTCGATGTTTCCAAGCCAACAGAGCGACACTATGAAACGACAATCGGCCAGCTGACCGACGCCATCGCCTTTCACGGCGTGACCGGCTGCGCGCTGATCTCTTTGACTTGGCCAAAGGCGCTTGGGGTCCGCGCGCGGCAAACCCAGAGCGTCCAAATCAAAACGCCGGATCACCAGGTTGCAATGTAATACCAAAGCCCGCCGGGTAAGATAGCTTGTCCAAGGATACTGTCCGACGGCTGCCCCCCTGCCCCTTTGATGTAAGGCAACAGGTGTCCCGTCACTCTGGCACATGCATCGCTTGTGGCCATAGCACCGGCCCGCGCCAGCACGCCAAGATTAACTTGCCGGATGATCTCAGACTTCGGGATTATTTGCACATCTTCACCGCACCGTCTGCGCGTCGTGTATCCGCATGCCAGGTCGCGGGCTCGTCCGCCCATGGCCTTCGCGGCGTATGTTCCATGTGTTCAACGGTACCGCGCGCCGCCGTGATCGGAACCGCAAACGAAACTTTTAGCGCGAAAGGGAAGCCAATCCGAAAGTCTTACATCCCAATAACGAAAATCTCTTTATAACATTGCGCATTACGGCGTACGTTTGAAAAAGGCATGGCTTTGCTCTGAACGCCAACGACGGTGAAGCTCGACATCCGGAAGTCGGTGGCAAGAAAAGCGAGCATGGGGAGGACAGATGCGTAACCCATCGCTATATTTTACGATCGTTGCAGCATCCGTTGCCCTGATCAGCGCGGCAGCCGCTGCGAGCGATACGACAAACGTGGACGATGCGGTTGCAGGCGATGTCACCGCAGGCGAGGCGCTTTACAAGAAAAGCTGCAGGGGGTGCCACGGGCCCACGGCCAAGGGTCTGGCCAGCTATCCTAAACTGCGCGACCAGTCTGTCGAGTACCTGGTCGACCGGCTTGAAAGATATCGTAAAGGCGAAAAATTTGGCCCGAACACGGCGCTTATGGCTCCAAACGCGAAAAATCTTTCCGACGACGATATTTTGAACATTTCGACATTCATCGCATCGCTCGACTAGGGCGGCGGCAAGGTTTGAGCGAAGACGGCTCAACGCGTAACGAACCGAGTGAACAAGGCCCGACCGAGTAGGAAACCCCGGTCTCGAAAGGGCAAGTACCGAGGCAGATAGTGTAGTTGGCATTCAGGATCCTTCGAGCGGTTTGCAGAAGAACCCTTTGGGAGGAAAAAATGAAAACTGTAACACACGCTTGGGTGTTGGCCCTGGCTGTTGGCGCGGTGGTTGGTACCGCACCGGCGCTGGCACAAGACACAACCAGCTTGTCGCACACGCTTGTGCTCGAAGATCTCGAAAACCCCTGGGACATGGCGTTTCTGGAAGATGGAACGATGTTCTACACAGAAAAATGCAAAGGTCTTTCGGTCCTTATGCCATCCGGCGAGACCAAGGCCATTCTGGGGATGGGCGGGGTTGACGGCTACGCGTCCAGCGCCGATGACCTGTTTTGCGAAGGACAAGCCGGCATGATGGGGGTCGCCGTGGACCCCGACTTTGCCGACAATCGCCGCATCTACGTCTATTCAACATCCAACATGTCGACGCCGCATACCAACCGCCTCATGCGGATGGTGGTCAGTGATGATTTCTCATCCGTGTCCGAGAGAACCGACATCGTTGACGATGTGCCTTACAAGATGAAGGCGTCGGACCACCCGTTTGGCGGACCGGGCGCACATAATGGCGGCCGGGTCAGGTTCAATCCTGTTGATGGATATCTTTACCTGACCACGGGTGACACCCACAATGGTGTCGTCCCGCAAAGCCCGACCATGATGGGCAGCAAGGTCATCCGGATCGACACCGACGGCACGCCCGCGGCAGAAAACACGCCGCCAGTGGGCTTCGACAAGCGGACTTACACCTACGGGCACCGCAACGTGCAGGGCATCGCCTTCCATCCGGCGACGGGTACCGCCATTGCGGCGGAACACGGGCCTTGGCACTCAGATGAAGTCACGGTGCTGCGCAACGGTGGCAACGCCGGCTGGGATCCGCGTCCAAACCGGGCCGGACGCGGTGATTGCCCCGACAATTATTGCGGCTACAGCCCCAATCAAATGGTGGGCGACAACCGGTTTGCGCGGGCGTCCTGGATGCCGATGACTGATTTCATTTCGTTTCCCGACGCCATGCCACCAATCTGGAACAACAACGGCTGGTCACAGGGGACTTCGTCCGCGGCCTTTCTCGAAGGCGAGGCCTGGGGCGATTGGAACGGTGCGATGGCGATCGGGATCATGGGCATCGGCTTTGGCGGTACGCCGCTCGGTCAACGGATCGACGTGTTGCAACTTTCCGAGGACGGCACCGAGCTGTTGGCGATCTCCACGATGGCATTGCCGATGGAGTCGGGGCGGTTCCGCTCGCTGGTCACGGGGCCTGATGGCAGCCTTTATGCCGCTATCGATGAGGGCATGATCCACAAAATATCGCCCTAACGCATGAATACTGGCTGCGCTGCCGATGGGGTGGCGCAGCCAAACGACCAAGTGCGGTCAGTCCGTCCAGGCAAGAGATTCCGGCAACTCGAAGCGCTGATCGTCAACGCGGATGAAATACGTGCCGTTTTCCAGCCGCCAGTCCAGATCCGTGCCGACCCCGGACATTGTTGCGTTGGCGCGCATGAATTCCCCATGAACAAAGTACAGTTCTCGTGCGAAACCATTGGCGAATGTCACGACAACGGTGGCATCGCCACCACCGCCAAGCGCTGTCGCTGCATTGCAGATCCCCATGACCTGACCTTGCACTTGCGCACAGGGAATCTTGCCACGCGAGTCGAAATCACGCGCGCGCGCCCGGCGTTTGCTGTCGTCCAGACCCAGCGGAACCACGCCATCCGGGCCCTGCGCGGGTCGAAGCAGTTTGGCCTGCGCGAAACCTTGCATGCGTTCGCGCAACGGGCGTATCTCACACCATGTTTGGCCAGCAATAGTCTTGCATCCCCGGTTCGACACAATCGCGCCATCCGGCAAGATGCCAATCACATCAGCATCAATCGAAGGTCTATCGGTCACGGTCAGTTCGCCGACGACTTGCCACCGTCTCGGGCCGCCGTCTTCCGGTGCATTTCGCAAGGCCACACCGTTGTCATACTGCGCGATCGAAATCGTTCCAACTGTCGCGAACGCAAGGACAAGGGCGAACCCAAAAACCAAGCATTGCGTTGCAACGCGCATCTGATTTTCCTTTGCACCGAATTTCGCAATGCACATTGCGCCTGAACGGCACTTGGTTCAACGCAAATCGCCGATGCTTGTCTGGTCTGGCCCCCTTCGTCTGAAAAAACGAGCCATGTTAAGGCGATGCTTCCAGCGCTTCTTGTATTCTGCTTCGCCAACCTGCAAAAGCTCAATTTCGCACGAAACCAATACTTTTATTAACCCATAGTCTCGCTGTGTGACGCAGAAACGGCAAAATAGCATTAGCCTCAGGCCGTTTTGTACTAGAATGCCGCAAGATTCCATCGCCTGATAAGGTAGTCGGGCGAAAGCTCGTCAGCCAAATGGGAGGAAACCATGAAACAACAGAGCGTGTTAGCACTGGCGCTGACGGCGTTTGCCGGTTTTACATCCACTGCCGCTGCAGAGGATCTGACCATCGCAATCGTGAACAATGGCCACATGATCAACATGCAAAGCGTTGCCAAGGCCTATACCGAAGAAACCGGTGTTGCCCTGACATGGGTATCGCTTGAAGAAGGCGTGCTGCGCGAGCAGGTAACGTCAGACACGGCAACCGGCGGTGGGCAATATGACGTGATCAACATCGGAATGCAGGAAGCCCCGATTTGGGGTGCCGCAGGTTGGATCGAGCCTCTGGAATTTGGCGCGAGCTACGACATTGACGACATGCTGCCGGCAATCCGCAATGGCTTGTCACATGACGGCACGCTTTATGCCGCCCCATTTTATGGCGAATCCTCGATGGTCATGTATCGCAAGGACCTCACCGATGCCGCCGGTGTCACCATCGCCGACAATGACAGCTGGGACAACATCAAGGCAGCAGCAGCCGCTATTCATGATCCCGGCGCAGGTGTCTATGGCGTCTGCCTGCGCGGCAAACCCGGGTGGGGCGACAACATGGCGTTTATCACCACGGTGGTGAATTCCTTTGGCGGGGCTTGGTTCGACAAGGACTTCCGCCCGACAATTGACTCGGATGAATGGCGCGCGGCCATCAACTTCTACGTTGATCTTCTGGGCACGTACGGTCCTCCGGGATCCGAAGGCAACTCCTTCAACGAAATCCTTGCGCTTTATAACGAAGGCAAGTGTGGCATGTGGATCGACGCCACGATTGCGGCGTCCTTCCTTGACGTGGACGGCGTGGCTTATGCGCAATCCCCGAACGCGGGTAACCCGGTGGGTGCGAACTGGCTCTGGGCGTGGGCCATGGCGGTTCCGGCCGGCTCTCCGAATGCGCAGGCCGCCAAGGATTTCATCGAATGGGCGACATCAAAGGACTACATCAAGGCCGTGGCGAACCACCCTGAATTCGGTTGGGGATCTGTCCCAACCGGCACACGGTCATCGACCTATGCCTACCCCGAGTTCCAGGCCGTTGCGGAATTCGCAGCCGCGGAAATGGCCGCCATCGAATCCGCGGCACCCGAAGCGACCGATCTGAAACCCTATGTCGGAGTGCAGTTCGCCGCCATCCCGGAATTCCCCGAAGTTGGCAGCGCCGTAGCTCAGGAAATGGCGGCTGCATTGTCGGGCGCAAAATCGGTGGACGAGGCGCTGGCGGCCTCACAAGCCGCCGCCGATGCGATCATGTCCGAGGCAGGGTACTACTGATCCTTGCCGATTACCAAAGAAGGGCGGTGTTCGCCTCGCCCTTCTTGCGTCCAGATTTAGAACAATCCGCACGTTTTTCTGGGACCTGAGGTGCATGTCGAAAAGAACGCTGCCCCGCTTGCTACAAACTCCAGCCGTCATTTTGCTGATGATCTGGATGCTCGTGCCATTGGGAATGACACTGTACTTTTCGTTCATCCGCTACGTGCTGAACAACTTGCGGCGGCCGGAATGGACCACGCCGTCGCTGGACAATTGGCGTGGATTCGGGAACTACGAGTTCGTCCTGTTCAAGGCCAAGGATTTCTGGTTCGCGGTACAGAACAGCATCTTCATCGTGGGTTCGATCATCGTTTTGACCGTTGTCCTCGGGCTTGCTATCGCGGTGCTCGTCAATCGCGCATTTCCCGGCCGTGGGATAGTTCGGGTTCTGCTGATTTCTCCTTTCTTCGTGATGCCCGCGGTCAATGCCGTGCTTTGGATCAACATGATCCTCGATCCGGTGCTTGGTCTTCAGGGCCTTGCCGTTGCGGGGATGAACGACGCGGTAGACGGCTTGCGAAACCTGCCCGTCTTGGGCGCCTTTTTTTCACTCTGGCCTGAGCTTGAACCGGTTTCATTCCGCGCCACGCAAACGTCGGCCTATGCCGTCATCATCATGGTGACGTGGCAATGGACGCCCTTTGCCGTTCTGATCTTCATGACATCGCTGCAGTCCGAAGATCAGCAACAAAAGGAAGCCGCCATTCTGGATGGTGCAAATGCCTGGTCGCAGTTCCGGAACCTGACCCTGCCGCATCTGGCAAGACCCATCGCGATCGTGGTCATGATCCAGGCTATCTTTCACCTTTCGCTTTATGCCGAGATCGAGATCGTCAGTCGCGGCAACGGCAACAAGAACCTTCCGTATCTCATTGGCGAGTTTGCCTCGAACAATATCGGAGCGGCGAGTGCGACAGGCATTTTCGCGGTCATCCTTGCCAACATCGTGGCGATCTTTCTGCTGCGCATGGTCGGCAAAAGCTTGATGGATTGATGGAATGGCAGCCGTTGGACAAACCTCGAAACCCGGCAAGGTCTTCTGGCCCACTCTAGCCTGGGGTGTGGCGCTGGTTTTCTTCTTTCCGATTTTCTGGATGGTCTTCACCAGCTTCAAAACCGATGCGGATGCGGTGAAGCCGGAACACCTTTTTGCCTTCACCCCTACGCTGGAAAACTACCTGAACATGACTGAAAACTACGACTATTGGCGCTTTGCGGCCAATTCAGTCATCACCTCGGTTTTCGCCACGGTATTTACGTTATTCGTGGGTGTCCCGGCCGCCTACGCCATGGCGTTCACCCCCAGCCGTCATACCAAAGACATCCTGATGTGGATGCTTTCTACCAAGATGCTGCCGGCGGCGGCGGTACTTTATCCGATGACTTTCCTGACCAAGAATTTCCTCGGCATCTTCGACACGCATTTCCTCGTTATCCTGGTGCTCAGCCTGATCAACCTGCCGATCGTGATTTGGATGCTTTTCACCTATTTCAAGGAAATCCCGAAGGAAATCATCGAAGCAGGTAAGATGGATGGCGTTACCATCTGGGGCGAGATCAAGGACATAGTGCTGCCCCTTGCATGGGGAGGGCTCGCTTCAACCGCGTTGCTTTGTTTCATCTTCTGCTGGAACGAAGCGTACTGGACGGTCCGTCTGACCACCACAGAGGCGGCAACCCTGTCCAAGCTGATCGAAGGCAACCGCGCCCCCGAGGGTCTGTTTTTTGGCCGCCTCTCCGCAGTCTCGACCGCGGCCGTTGGACCCATCATCGTGCTTGGCTGGTTCTGTCAGAAACAGCTGGTTCAGGGCCTCACGTTCGGGGCGGTGAAGTGATGCGCCCGTGCCCAGCCCTCTTTGACCAGCATATGGGTCAACTCGATGCGTTTAGTCTAGCAAGGTAAATTGGATGTCGCTGCTAACACCAGAATTCGAATTTGTTGACCGGACGACAGAGTCCATCCGGTATCTCGAGCACGGCTGGCCAACCGATTTGTGCCGTTGGCACAGCCATGAAGAGTATGAGTTGCACCTGATCGTCGAAACACGTGGCAAAGCCTTTGTCGGCGATTACATTGGTTCGTTTGCGCCCGGCGCCTTGTTTCTCACGGGCCCCAACCTGCCGCATAACTGGATCACGGACAGGATCGGGGAATGTGCACCGGTCGCCTTGCGGGACATGCTGGTGCAATTCAATCAGGAAAATATTGATCGCCTGAAGAACGCGTTCCCCGAGTTTCGCGCGCTGGACGAAATGCTGCGCAATTCTTTCGGCGGTATCGAGTTTCTGAATTTCGACCTGTCCGTCGCGCGCATGCACTTTGCGGCCATTCGCGATGCGCACGGGGCGGATCGGATCGTGAAATTCCTCGACTTCTTGCTTGCCGTCAACATGCATCCGGAACAAAAACGTCTGTCTGGGCACAAGGCCGTATTTCCGGACATCCAAGCGAAAACATCCGGGATCGCTGACGTCGTGGATCACATCACGACGAATTTCGCCGAAGACATCAGCCTGAAAGATGCCGCGTGCTTAGCGCATATGAGCCCAACCGCCTTTTCACGCAACTTCCCCAAATTGACGGGCTGCCGGTTTAGCGAATTTGTCACCAAGGTTCGTATTGGGCAGGCCTGCTCGATGCTGCAAGGTACGGACGAAAAGATCGCCACAATCTGTCATGAAGTCGGGTTCAGAAACTTGGCCAATTTCAATCGGCACTTTCTGAAAGTCAAAGATATGACACCGTCCGCCTATCGGACCCTGACCCGGTCCGAGCTTGCTTCGGCGCGAGCTCCCCGCAATGACTGATGGCACTTTCTTCCAAACCACCTATGACCGTTCGCGCTGTGATATCGGACTGGTACACATTGGGCTTGGGTCCTTTCACCGGTCCCATCAGGCGGTTTATCTGGATGACTACATGCATCTCACCGGAGATCTGCGATGGGGCATCGCGGCGGTCAATCTGCGCACATCTGAGTCACAGGATTTCGCAGACGCTGCCGCGTCCAAGAACGGATACCTTCTCAAAACCATTGCACCGGACGGTACGCTTGAATTTCGCGCCGTACGTTCTCACCAGGCATTCATCGACGCCGCGCAGGATCTTGAGGCGGCGGTAGAACTGTTTGCACGCCCGGGCGTGATGGCAGCGTCCGTCACGGTCACCGAAAGCGGTTACGCTTTTGCCGAGGATTACAGCCTCGACCTGACGGCCGCGCCAATTGCAAAGGATCTGGCGGGCACGTCACCGACGACAATCTACGGTTTTTTGACCTTGGCCCTTGCGCGGCGTGCAGAAACAATCGGCATGCCGATGACGGTTCTGTGTTGTGACAACATTCGGAACAACGGCAACGTTCTGAAAAACGCGTTTCTGGCTTATCTCAAAGCTGCAGATAAAACGACGCTGGCAAATTGGGTTCGGCAAAATGTGACATTTCCCTGCTCGATGGTGGACCGCATCACACCACGCAGCACGCCGTGGCTGGCCAAAGAGGTGCGACGCCTGTTTCCTTCGCATGCCGCGTCGCCGGTTCATGCGGAGTCGTTCACCCAATGGGTGCTGCAAGACGATTTTGCAGGCGACATGCCAGCCCTTGGCAAGGTGGGCGTGCAGATCGTGGACGATGTCACGCCGTTTGAAGAGGCCAAGATACGCATCTTGAACGGGGGGCACACCGCGCTGGCGTACTTGGGGGCTTTGGCGGGTCACCAGACGTTTGACGAGGCCATGCACGACCCCCCTCTTCGTGGCCATTTTGATCGATGGCAAAAAACGGAAGTCCTTGCAGGTTTGGGACAGTCCTTTCCATTCGATACGTCCGCCTATCTTGCCGACGTTGCAACGCGGTTGGAAAACCGTGGCATCGCGGACCAACTCGAACGCATTTGCATGGACGGATATTCCAAGATGACCCTCTACATCCGGCCAACGCTTGAGGCCTGCCTGCGAAAAGGGATTGCGCCCAATGCTGGGTACGATTGCGTCGCCGCGTGGGTTGTCTATGCGCGCAAGGCCCAAACCGGTGCAACGGCCATTCCCTATCACGAACCCTTCTGGGACAGGCTTGAGCCAATGATTGCGATTGGGCACGAACCCAGGATTGCCCGCGATCCCCACCTCTGGGGCGACTTGCCAAAACGCTTTGACAGCTTTGTACCAAGCCTTGTGGCTGCAATTCAGCGAATGGAAAAACAATGGCAGGCCTGACGCTTCGAAACATCGCCAAGTCCTATGGCAGCACGCAGGTCATCGAAAGCATCGACCTTCAGATCGAAGACGGGGAATTCGTGGTCTTCGTTGGTCCATCGGGCTGCGGTAAATCCACGCTGCTGCGCATGATTGCCGGGCTCGAAGAGATATCCGGTGGCACGGTGTCGATCGGCGATCAGGTCGTGAACGAGGTTGCCCCGGCCAAACGTGGCGTTGCGATGGTGTTTCAAACCTACGCGCTTTACCCGCATATGACGGTCTTCAAGAACATGGCGTTTGGTCTGAAACAGGCAAAGATGCCGACAGATGAAATCGACAAACGTGTTCGCGCCGCCGCCCAGATCTTGGATATCACCCCCCTGTTGGACCGGACGCCGCGCGCCTTGTCAGGCGGCCAACGCCAACGCGTGGCCATCGGCAGGGCCATCGTGCGCGAGCCGGACGTGTTTCTTTTCGATGAACCGCTGTCCAACCTCGACGCCGCCCTGCGTGTCCAGACGCGGATCGAAATCGCACGCCTGCACGAACGGTTGGGAACAACCATGATCTACGTGACCCATGATCAGGTCGAAGCGATGACGCTGGCCGACAAGATCGTCGTTCTGCGGGACGGTCAGATTGAGCAGGTCGGCTCGCCGATCGAGCTTTACGAACGACCGGTGAATACGTTCGTGGCGCAGTTTATTGGCAGCCCTAAAATGAACTTCTTCACCCCGTCCATGCTGTCTGCCACAGCCCCACCGGCCCTGAAAACCCATCCCGACGCCAACGTGATCCTTGGGGTCCGCCCGGAACACTTCAAGCCTTGTACGGAGGGTGGTGACGTGATCCGCGCAAGACTGGAACTGGTCGAAAACCTAGGCGAGCACGCGCTGGTGCATCTGATCGCGGACGACCAAACCGAACTGGTTGCGAAGATGGAAACACCCCCCACCGCGGCACGGGGGGAATACCTGCATTTTGATGTGGCACCCGACCGCGTGCATGTATTCGACAAGAAAACAGGACTTAAGAAGTAGAGGCGGGCATCTTCGTTGGCGCCACGCGAAGGGGGGACGGGACCCGCCCGACCTTGAAAGGAAATTCGATGATTTTGTGCTGTGGCGAAGCGCTCATGGATATGATCCCCTTTCCAACCGGGTCCGGCCAGGACGGTTTCGTGCCACATCCCGGGGGATCCGTTTTCAACACGGCCATTGGCTTGGGTCGTTTGGGCGTAAAAACAGGGCTCTTGACCGGGCTTTCTACGGATATGTTTGGAACCCTTCTTTTGGCATCCCTGCGTGACAATCGGGTCGATACGGATCACGTCATTTTATCAGACCGACCAACAACCCTGGCCTTTGTGCACCTCGTCTCTGGGCAAGCCAGCTATAGTTTTTTCGACGAAAACTCGGCCGGTCGCATGCTGACACCGAATGATGTGCCCAAGATCCCCAAATCCGTACAGGCGATGTTTTTCGGAGGCATCAGCCTTGCATGCGAACCGGCGGCAGATACGTTCGCAACCCTTCTGGAAAACGAAAAGACGGATAGGCTCGTCATGCTTGACCCGAATGTCAGACCGTCTTTCATCAGCGATGAAGGTCGCTATCGGGCGCGGTTGAACCGGATGTTGTCACAATCGGATATCGTGAAAACATCCGACGACGATCTGGATTGTCTGTTTCCCGGACCTTCTGCCATCGAAGACAAGGCGGTGCGCCTTCTGTCCAAAGGACCAACGCTTGTGGTGCTGACCCGAGGTGACAGGGGCGCATCCGTTTTCACATCTGACGGACGCGATGTCTCGGTGTCGGCTAAACCGGTTCAAGTTGTCGACACCGTGGGTGCCGGAGATGCGTTCAACGCAGGTTTCCTCACCCGGCTCAGCGAATTGGACCTATTGTCCAAGGAAAAACTCACCAAGGTTTCGACCGGCATGATCACGGACTGTCTCGGCCTTGCGGTGGAAATCGCCGCTCTGACGGTTGCAAGATCAGGGGCCTCTCCACCAGGGCGCCACGATGTTTCACTTTGACGATTTCCGTTTGCGGCCTCTGCAGTCACCATGGGAATGCAGGTAACTTCGCGCATATGAAGGCAGCGAGAGATCGGCCACCAGGGCTGCTCCCAAGCCGCAGTCGATTTTTATACCCAGGATTCAATGTCGCAAGCGTTTTGGCGCGCATTTGCAATTGGCTCGGTGAGTAAGCCCGTGATGGTTCGATAACAAAATGGTGCCTTGGTCGATACCGAATTAAGCTTAATCTGCTGATTTGAACGAAATTGCGAACTCTTCCAAACATGTCACCCCGTTGACCAGTTTTTTCAAAGCGTATCTTGGTCTTTTGAAAGCGCATTGTCTTTTCAGAACCAAGGCACGGAACTTTGAAACCGGCAAAGGTCTGCGAAACAACATCAAGGTGACAGTCGCCATCCAAATGGGGCCAGTGACGAATTCCGGCTCATCTCGGATCTGGTTTCGCCGCCTTCAAATCCAGACTCCGACTCGCAAAATCAAGTCGGTTGTGGCGCAAGAAATAAACTGACTTTGCTGTGCCGCCAAAACGGGTTCACGCGGCATACAAGTCGTGAAAAACGGCAGATGGCTCAGGTTTAGCGCTCTGTGCAGTTGTGTGGAGGTTTACAATTCGGACCGCCCCGGTTTCCGTCCCAGTCATCCTCTGCCAAAGACGGTGTTGCCAGCATCGTAGATACAGTCAAAAGAAGTGCCCAGCGCATGATGCGTTTCCCATTATCAAGATCCAAGCCTCAAGTCGGCCATTCCTTTATGCAGAGCTAATGCGAAACGCGGAAAGTCAACGGCGTCAGATTTTCCGGAGAAATCGCTGCGCCGGGGCCTGCGCCCATTATGAGCCCCTACCGGGTGGGGTTGACCAAGATACCTGATGGGTTCAAAAGCCGGTTTGCGGGCCGCCACTGTGGTTGAACGGAAAATCTTACGTCACCGCCCCCCGGTTTTGCCGCCCTGCAGTTAAGCCGGAAAGTCCCCCAAGACATGACTGTCATGGCGTGCCGGCGCAGCCCGGTCACCCCGCATTCAATTTTTTTTGAACCGTTGAACACGCTCGCGCGACCAAGGGCATCTCGCTGGCTGGGGCGGCACTGATCCGAGGCTCAGATGCTTGGGACAGGCGCCCAACAGGTGGTGGGGATTGTGAAAACAAAATGATATTTGACAGGAGAAACAGATGCCTAACTTCAACATTTTTAATTCGATTTTCGGAGGCCTCAAGATTGAAGGCTCGGACGTCGGTGAGCTAATTTTCGGGTCGTTCGGAAATGACGAGATCGCCGGAAGAGACGGCGACGACTTGATCTTCGGCCTGTCTGGCAATGACAAGATTTCCGGCGACGATGGCAATGACAAGGTTTTCGGCGGTTTCGGCGATGACACTGTAGAAGGCGGCGATGGAGAGGATGTTCTTTACGGCGATGCAGGCAAAGACCGGATCGTAGGCAACAAGGGCAACGACAAGATGTTCGGCGGGTTTGGTCATGACCTGCTGGTCTGGAACAATGGCGACGGTTCAGACCTGATGGATGGCGGGCTTGGTCACGACCAGGTTCAGGTCAATTTCAACACCGACCTCGTCAACGACGACCTGCAGAACAAGGACGTGGCCGAGTTTTCCGTGACAGACAAGGGCGTGCAATTTGCCCGGATTGAAGTAAATGACCAGACCGAGGCAGGTCTGTTTCAGCTCGATATCCGCAACACCGAAATACTGGAAACGAATTTTGGTGGGGGCGACGACAAAGCCGTGATCAAAGACGAGGCGCTGGACAAGATCAAGCTGGATCTCGATGGCGGTGACGGCGTGGACACGCTGGACCTGTCGCAGGCCGCCGCGACGGCCAAGGTGAACCTTGCCACAGGCACACTGGGTAATTCGAAGGCCGAGAACTTTGAAAACGTCATCGGCACCGAATTCGACGACAAGATCCTTGGCAACAATGAGGACAACGTGATTTCGGGTCTTGGCGGCGTCGACACGATCAAAGGTCGTGACGGCGATGACACACTTGTGGCCAACAAGGGCAATGACTTTGTCTTCGGTGGCAAGGGTGACGATATGCTTGTTTGGAACAATGGCGACGGGTCGGACCTTCTGAATGGTGGCAAAGGTGACGACCTGGTGCAGGTCAATTTTGACACCGACCTCGTCAATGATGATCTGCAGAACAAAGACGTCGCCGAGTTCTCGGTGACCGATAAGGGCGTGCAATTCGCACGGATCGAGGTGAACGACCAAACCGAGTTTGGGCTCTTCCAGCTTGACGTGCGCAAAACCGAAACGCTGGAGACGAATTTCGGTGGCGGGGACGACACGGCCGTGATCGTCGACAACGTGCTGGATGAAATCGTGCTCGACCTCGATGGCGGCGATGGTGTGGACCTGCTCGACCTCAGCCAGGCAGCATCTGCCGTGACGGTGGATCTCGGAGCGGGGACGATCGAGACATCAACGTCAAAGGTCGGCACCTCGACCGCGATCAATTTCGAAGATGTCACCGGCACCGCGTTCAACGACACGATCATCGGCAACGATCAGAACAACGTCATTCGCGGCGGTGCAGGCAATGACGTGATGCTTGGCGGTGACGGCGCCGATACCTTCTTGTTCTTCGAAGAAGACGCGGGCGTCGACGTCATCCTGGATTTCGAGATCGGCGTCGATCGCATCGAGTTCCTCACAACGGATCCCACAGTCACCGTCGACAATCTGCTGGGCAGCCTGACCCAGGCCGGGGATGACGTCGAATTGACCCTCAACAACAAGGTGATCACCATTGAAGATGCCGCAGTTGCAGACTTTGGTGCCGATGATTTTTTGATTGCGTAGCTGTTTTCAGTACCTTCGGCGTCCAGCCCCGTCAGCGTTCCGCTGGCGGGGTTTTTCGCTGACAGGATCAGGACATCCCAGATCGGCACTGCCTGGCCTGCGCGCTTTTTGGGGCAACACATCCGGGCTTGCAACGCCGTTAACCAAGGGCGTTTGACCCCTCCACGACGGCAAACGATCGCGCCGGAACACTGGGCAAATGGGGCTAGTCAGTCGCTTGCAGATGGCGACCTTTCGATTGCAGGTCACGGTACCTGCAAATGCCTAGCCCCTGCTTGCGAAGGCCTTGGCGTATGTGGATTACACAAGTTACCGCTGTGCCATCGCACAAAACCGAAACGCACGCTGGCGTTAATCTCCACAGATATCCTTCGCCAGCGCAAGGCCATAACCAAACGTTGGATCGCGCCCATTCGGCCCAAGTTCCGCGCTGGTGGCGGCCAGCCGGTTGCGCACGACAGATACTTGTCGCGTGGATCGCAGGGACGGGTCGGCGGCCAGCCGCGCTGTCACGAAAGGGGTGGCAATCGACGTGCCAGTCACGAACCGTGTACCCCGCCCTGACGACACAAGCACGTCCACGCCGGGCGCCGCCACATCCACATGCGGGCCACGGATCGCATTGCGGTAAATGCGCCCCTGTGCATCCACGGCGGTGACGGCGATCACCCGGTCAAACCCGGCAGGATAAAGCGGATCAACTTCTGGTCCGTCATTACCGACTGCGGCTACCAGGATCATGCCCCGAGCGGTCGCGCGCTCGACCGCAAGATCCAGTAGCTTGTTATAGGGCCCCGCAAGAGCGAGATTGACGAAACGCACATCTTCTTCGGCCAACCAGTCGAGCGCGCGCACCAACGCATCCGCGCCCGCCATAAGGCCTTGCGCATCGCGCTGCCCAAAGACGTTGGCACCGTAGATCGTGGCATTTCGCAACCGGTTGGGACCAGCAAGAACGGTCGCCACATCCGTGCCGTGGGTCGCGGGCGCCGCTTGACCCTCGAAAAAGGCTTTCGTCCGGATACGCGCATCGGCCAAAGCGGGAGATGATGTATCGATGCCGGTGTCGATTATGCCGATGGGCGCGTGCGCGCGACATCCCCCCTTGCGCCAGCTCATCATCGTATCGGCATAGTCGAGCGCCGTTGCATCGCCGGTCCCTTGTTGCAGGCGATAAGCGTGGTTCACGCCAACAGTAGAGGCAGGCACCGCCGCTTCGAGCTCTGCGATCGCTTCTGGCCCGGTGACACCCTTGGGCATTCTGAAGGTCAGCATCGACAAATCGAGACCGTCCAGACGCGTTACATCCAATTCGATGTACCCGTTTGAGCGCGCCGCCACCCGCATCCGGGCCGCCTTTTGTTCATCTGGAACCAACGCGATCACGTTGCGTGCCCCCACCACATCCGACGCGGACGTGTTTGACCCGGGCGACAGTTCCGACAGTGGCGCACAGCCCAGCAGCGCTCCGAGACCGGTTAGCACCACGACTCTTCGGAATGATCGAGCGGCAAAGAACATGTTGTACGTTTTCTCGAAATCGGGCGGTGTTTTGCAACTCAGCCTGGTTTGGTCGCCCGGATCAATCGAAGGGTTCAAAAAAAGAAGCTGAAAGTGAACCCAATGACAATTCTTTTTGAACCGCGCACAGGGATTGTGTGACAAAGAAGTGATGACTTCAATGATACGGGCGCAAGCAAATGGATCGCGACGACGCCATACTCGACTATCTTCAGGATCGGCTTGCTCCCGAGAAGCGAGAGGCGTTCGAGACGTCTATGGCGCAAGACGCGTCGCTTGCCGCCGAGGTGGATCTCATGCGATCGGTGCGCGACGAGATGGCATCCGGGCCAACGCATGAAAAAGCCGATGCGGTTTGGGAACAGTTGTCAACCGCGATGGACGCACCACCACAGGCGGCCAACGAAAACCGCCACCCATGGGTATCGGTTTTGCAATATGCCGCCGTCGCGGCAATCGCGGTTGCGGCCTGGCAATTCGCGGTCGTGCCGCGTTTGGGCGATGTGCCGGACGGGTTTCGCGCGGCCAGCGAACAATCGGCAGGCTTCGTTCTTCAAGTGAAATTCGAAGATAGCGTGACAATCGGAGAAATCGGCACCCTTCTGGGCCCGCTTGGCGGCACGATTTCGGACGGACCAAGCGCGCTTGGCGTTGTGCGCGTGTCCTTTACGGACGCCGCATTGCGCGACGCGGCACGAGAGGTCCTGACCGCGCGCAGCGATATTGTGGAATTGGTCCTGGACCAGTGATTTAGCGGCGCAAGCCCGCCTCAAGGCAGCGCATCAATGCCTGTTTTGCATGATGAATGCGGGTCTTGACCGTGCCGACCGGCACGGCTTCAATCTCGGCAATCTCAGGATAGGTCATCTCTTCGAGAAAGGCCAAACGCACGGCCGATCGGTGCGCATCGGTCAGGGTATCAATGCACCGACGCAACCGCGCGCGTTCCGCTGCAGCCATTGCCGCGGCTTCCGGGTTTGGGGCCTGATCTTCGCTTTCCGGCACTTCTTCCACAAACGACATCTTCCCCCTTTTGCGCAATGCATCGACAAGCTTGTTGCGTGCAATTGCAAACAGCCAAGTCTTCACTGTTGAGTGCCCTGAAAAACGCGACCCCGTTCGCATCACGTCAAGCATCGTGTCGTGCACGCAGTCGGACGCAAGATCCGCGTTGTTGCAACGCGACATCGCGAACGCAAAAAGTGCCCCGTTATAGCGGATGTAAAGCGTATGCATGGCGCGCTTGTCGCCCGATCCGATTTTCTTGATCAGGTCTTTGTCATCCATCGTCGTTGTTCCTGATCGGGCCGCGGTAAGTTTCAGACCAGCAATGACATCCGACAACAGGCTCTTCAACCTGCGAGCAAAAAAACACGTGCGGTCTGATCGAACGAACTGGCTGATTGCCGTTCACGTGTCAGACCCGTGCGGAGTCTTGCCGATACAATTCGGAAACGATCATGTGCGCGGCAAAAAGTGCAACAGGCAATGTAAGCCCTTTACCAAGCGCACCGCCCAAAGGCGATTACCGCGTTCAAGGTCTGGTTTGCGCCCGTTACAGATTTTGATGCCGGCGCCGCGCATTAACCAGAGCGCGGCGTTCAAACCCACCTGATGCGCGCACACAGGTGGTCGCGGCACGCTCATCATGACAGGCGGTGAACTATCTCTGGAGAACAGCCTTATGTTGTTGCCGCTGGGATGCTGCACGACAAAGGCCGCAAAGGATGATAGCGGCACTGATCAACACGGAGAAATTCAGGCCTTCGTCCAGCAGAAACACGCTCCAAATACCTTCAAAAACTGAAAATAGCAGAGCCTAGATGCCTTGCGCGAATGGAACGAATGAACCATCGGCCCAGACCGGACGTTGACGCGTTTGGTGGCCAATACCCTGACCAAGTCCGCCGCAGCCATTCAACTAGATCCGCGCGCCAGCGGGCTATCATACTTGTGCCGCCGCTTTCACACTTTTAAAAGTGCACGCCGCAGACGCGAAAAAATGAGCGTTAGAGACGACAAGACGAAACCGTAGTCTGGCGTAATAGACAGCTAGAGGCTTCGCTCGGCACCGAAGCGATACATGGCTCGAAGTGCCCAATTTCAGCTCTCAAGCTTTGCGTTTTCCCGTTCTCGACGCTTTCTAAGGATTTTCTGGATTATCGGATAGCTTACCAGCGCCACTGCAATCATGATGCATACAAGCGAGATAGGACGCGTGACGAACGTGGTCACGTCCCCTTGACTTCCGATCAGCGATTGCCGCATCGACCGCTCGGCCAGCGGTCCAAGAACAATAGCAAGCACCGCCGGAGCGACTGGATAATTCAGCTTGCGCATCAGATAGCCAACAACGCCAATGATCAGCATGATCCAAGTGTCGAACATCCGGTCCGTTGTGGCGAAGACGCCCAGAACACACAGCACGAAGATGATTGGCGTCAGCAACGTGAAGGGCATCGCCAGCACGCGGATGAAGATGGGAATCAGGGCCAGGTTCAGCAACACGGTCACGAAATTCGCGACATACATCGACCCGATCAGCCCCCAGACAAAATCCGGGCTTTCGGTGAACAAAAGCGGCCCCGGGCGCAGCCCCCATATGATCATACCGCCAAGAAGGATC
>JBCBTE010000012.1:0-36944 GCA_039818805.1 Pseudomonadota bacterium | reverse complement strand
ATTGGTCTTGAAAATCAGCGCGTTGGCAGCGGCATCCTGTTTTTCCACCGTGTCGGCATGGTCCAGGACCCAGGCCAGGCCAAAGGCAACATCCTTCGGCGCTTCTTTCAGGCGGTTTTTGAAGTAGGACAGGCTGGAGTCGTCGGCAAAGGCATAGTTCTGCAAAAGACCCTCGATCCTTTGCGCGTGTATCTTGGGTGCGAAAAGCTCGGTCAGGGACGAGGCAACAGCCTCGAGCAAGGTTTTGTCCCGAACGAACCGCACATACGCGTCGACCGCGAATTTCGTGGCCGGAAGCACGCCGTCGGTGCTGGCGACATAGCCTCTGTCCAATCCCACTGCATCGGCCAGACGCAGCCAGCGCTGAATGCCGCCTTCGTTTTCATCTGTGCCGTCATGGTCTTCAATCCGGCTGCGCCAGGACCTGCGCAACGCGGGGTCCTCGACCCGGCTCATAAACGCCGCATCCTTCATCGGGATCGAGGCCTGGTAATAGTATCTGTTGATCACCCACGCCCTGACCTGCTCGGGGGTGCAACCGCCCGAATGCAGCAGATGATGGAACGGGTGCTTGTCATGGTATCGCTCTGCTCCTATCTGGCGCAGACGCGCTTCGAAGGCAGTTTTGTCTGGCGTCATAGTTCAATCTCCATGCCATCCTGCGCAATGGTCCAGCCTGCCGCTTCTGCCTGTGCCTTCTCGACCGAAGCCGGGCGCAAAACGGGGTTGGTGTTGTTCATATGAACATAAACCTTACGACCGATCGGCACATCCTCAAACGCCGCAATGGATCCATCAGGCCCGGACATCGACATGTGACCCATGCGTCGTCCGGTTTTCTGACTTAGACCGGCGGTGACCATCTCGTCATCGCGCCAAAGCGTGCCGTCGAACATTACCATATCCGCCCCGGTCACGCGTGACTTCAAATCGGGTTTGAACGCGGCACAGCCGGGGATGTAATAGACCTCCCTGCCCTGCCCTTGCAGATGAACACCAACGGTCTGTTCTCCTTCAAGATCGGTTTGAACATCCTCTCCTTCAAGATAAAGCGGCACTTTGCCAGGCACGGAGAACAACATTGCCGTCATCCCGGTGACCAAATCAAAGGGGGTGTTCAAAGCAATGGTCTTTCGGTTCACCAGATCGGACTTTAGCGCGCCAAAAATCGGGTTGTCAGCGATGACTTGGTGTATCTCTTCGGTGGCAAAAAGGTCAAAGCGCTGCTGTTCCCGCAGCGTCAGCAGACCGGCCACGTGATCGATATCACCATTTGTCAGCAGGACGGATTTGAGCGGGCTCTCCCGCAGATCAGTGGGATGCAATGCAGCGTTTCGCGCCATCTGATCCCGAATGTCCGGCGACGCGTTCAGTATGGCCCAGTCCGCACCATTGGCGCTGACCGCGACAGAGCTTTGAGATTGCGAACGGATTTCGCCGCGCCGCGCAAGGTTACAATTCTCGCACCCGCAGTTCCATTGGGGCATCCCACCACCGGCAGCTGCCCCCAAAACGCATACACGGAGCACTATACAGCCCTCCGCGCATACCTCAGGGAATTAGGTTTAACCCAATTAAAACAGGTCGTCGTTCTCGCGCTCTTCACCTTCGGGTCCGTACATGTTGATTTCCATGCCGCACTCGATTTCGCGAAGTACTGGTTTGGTCCAAGCCATTGTCGCCTCCTCCAAAGAATCTGATTGCAAAGTCGCATTCCGCGCTGATTCCGTCAAAGTTTATATTGTAAGAAGAAATTAAGAACAGCTTCGTCAAAGCGGCTTGAGCACAAAGCCTTTGTTGCGTATCGTATTGATTTCAAAGCCAAAAGTTTCAGTCGGCACAAGCTTTTTACGAAGGTATCCGATGTAGACATCGACCACGTTCTCAGACGACGTGCCTTCCGAAGCCCATAGCATGTCAAAGATATCGTAACGCGACAGAACCTCGCCCATGTTTGAATGCATGACCTCCAGAAGGGCGAATTCTCGCTCGGTCAGCTGCACCGCGTTTTGGCCGGCGCGGATTGTGCGCGTCGCTTTCTCCAAAACCGCGCGTGGCGCATCCGGCTTCGCCGCACGATGTTGCTGTACCTTGAGACGGGCAAGCAGTTCATCAAACGCGAACGGCTTGACGATGTAGTCATCCGCCCCTGCCTGCAGCCCGGCGGCTCGGTCCTCCACCTCGGCCATGGCCGACAGCATCAAAATTGGCGTTTCGTGGCCTGCCTGGCGAACCCTGGTCACCAGATCAATTCCGCTGTCGGCACCAATCATCACATCAACAATCGCCGCAGACAGCCCCCCTGCCCCGAACCGTTGCTCGGCGGCGTCCACATTGCTTTCGGTCACGGTGTCATATCCATGCATTTGCAACCCACGCGCCAACGCGTCGGTGATTTCAGGGTCGTCATCAACGATCAGGATCTTGGTGTCACTCATAGCGTCAGGTTATCGCGCCACGCGCGGCAGAAAAACCGTGACCAAAGTACCGGTCGCCGTACCCTGCCGCAGTTCCTTGGGCACGGGACTTGTCAAGGTGATGCGCCCACCCTGCCCTTCGATGATCCATCGCGCAAAGCTAAGACCTATCCCAAAGCCCTTTGACGCGGCAGTCCCTCCTGCCTGTTCAAACCGACTCATGACGGACTCAAGATGCTCGCGCGGGATGCCGGGACCGTTGTCGACAACCTGCACCTGCGCATCCTGGCCATTTTGACAGACATCAACACGCACCATGCCGCCGTCCCGCGCATGGCGCACTGCGTTTTCCAGAAGTCCCGTGATCACTTGGCGTACCCAATTGCGGTCACCTTTCACCGGCTGCGCCGCATCACGGTTGAGCGTGATCGTCATACCCGCCGCCTCTGCAACACGCTGCATATCGGCCACGGCTTTTTCCGCCGCTTCACCCAAATCAAATTCCGATGTGACAAGTTCCAATGCCCCGGTATCAGACCGGGCGATGCGCAGAAGATCGTCAATCCGTTGGTTCAGCCGCTCGGCCCGAGATCGGATCACGCCATAAGGGCCTTCCTCGGCCTCACCAGATTTCAGCGCCAGTTCTGCCTCCATCAGGATCACGGTCAGCGGCGTCCGAAGCTCGTGGCTGACATCCGCAAAAAAGCGACGTCGATCTTCGTCGCGTTTCGCCAATGCGGCATTGGCCGCGCTCAGTTCTTGTGTCCGCTCTTCGATCGTCTGGTTCAAACGGCTCCACTCGTCCTGCACATCTGATTTACGTCTCGCCAGGGATTTGGCCATCTCCTGAGTTGCCGCAAAGACCCGGCCGATCTCGTCATCAACGCCCCGTGGCAGATCGACTTCAAAGTTCTCCCTGCCGATCTGTTCGGAGGCCAATCGCAGACGGTCCAACCGCCCCAGCTGCGGTCGGACAAGCACAAGGTAGAACCCGGACACCGACAGCACAGCCAAAGCGCCGACGGCCAATGCAACACGTGTCAACCGCTCACGCAGGACTTCGACCTCGACAACGGCCACGTCGCGGACGCGTCGCTCTTCGGTGATGGCGGCGTTCAACATGGGGTCGAACCCGATCGAGAAGGCATTGATCTGACCCTGAATTCGGTTTGCACGTTGACTTCGATCACTCGTATCTTGGCTAGCCGCCTTGATCCGCTCCAACGTTGCGTTGAACAAAGCCTCCATCCGCGCCACGCCAATCGAGCGCGTGGCCCGGCGCGACTGTTCATCAATGTCGATGCGGCCTGCTTCGGCCACCGTTCTGTCCAGATCTTCACGGATAAAAGCGAATGTCCGCTGCGTGTTCCGCACCAAACCGGAAAGTCGTGCATCCAGAACCTGAGGCTCGAGATCGGCCTGAGCGGCCTCGTAAAGCACGACGATGACAGAGCCCACTCCATTCGCCAGCATGGAGTAACGCTGAATACGCTGCTCTGCCGCGACAATTTCCTGAAGCTGGTCCGACATCAACGTGGTCGCGCGGATGGTCAGGCTAGAGGCCAGCACTGCGATCGTCCCGATCAACGCGGCGCTTAACAAAAGCCGGGCGCGCAAACTTCGCATGGCGCGAAGGGAAAACATTGCTGGCTTGCCCTTTCCTTCTGTCTGAGCGGGATGGTGGACCAAGGCAATGTTTGCTGGCAAGCACGATGTTCGTCTTACTTAACGCCCGCTTTTCGGACATTACCAATTGGTAAGAAACAGCCGTTCGGATGGAAAATTACCAATTGGTAATTCAATACTCGCCCTTCAAAACCTGATCCAGCAATGCTTCGAGATCTGTGCGAGACACACCAGCGGGCACATCAATCAGCATGCCGTTGCCAGGGCCCTTGCGCTTGACGGTAATGCAAGGTCCACCTGTTCGGGCATTGTACTTTATTTTCTCGGTCTTTGCCTTGTTCTGGCCAACCGCCGCAGATTTGAGTTGCGCGACAACTTTGGCCCCTTCTAGGAACGCGCCATGTCCATTGCGTGCTTTGGCTTGCAGATCGGCCAGCGCCTTCGCCTTGGTCAAAATCTTTGAACGGGTTTTGACATCCTTCAAAAACGGCTTGAGCGTGCGTGCGTGCAACTCCTTGATGTCGCGAGACGTCGGAAAGGCCTGAACCACCTCAGCCGGCAAACGCGCAAGCTCAAGGTACCGGGACAGCCAGACTTCAGAAACTTCCAACCGTTCGGCCATCGCCTTTTGCTTGCCGCCATAGTAAAGGTCGACCGCCGCAGCATAGTCGACGGCACGCTCGTAGTCCGAGATGTCCTCACGGTCCCGATTTTCGATATCAGCAAGACGAAAAGCTTCCTCGTCGCTCAGGTCACGCACTTCGACCAAATAGTTGAATTGAGGATAGTTGTTGGTGCGCAACCAAGTGACGGCAAAGTGCCGCCGGGCGCCGCAAATGACTTCGAATTCATAATCAGAGTCCTCTACACGCCGCACGATAGCCGGGAATTCCTGTTTACCCTGTGCGCGGATACCTTCGATAAGATCGCTGCAATTTTCCGGTGTCAGCAGGTCGTAGTCGCGGTTGTGCCGCGCCCACATACGGCACCGGGCCGGATCAACCCAATGCAGGGTTTTCTCTTCGTGCTGACCAGAAAGCCGCTCGCTGATTGCATTTCCTCGCTTCAGGAACCTCGCACCTGTCCGATCTTTTTCGTCCCGTGCGCCTCGCTCTACGGGGTGACCGCTGAGAACGGCATCAAAAATATCGTCATGGCGTTTGGTCATATCAGCCCCTCCATTTCGAGCGCCTTGTGATGGCTTGGCCACGTCTTGCGAATAAGCAACTCGACTTCACGCCCAATTGCATCCAGATATGCGCGGCAGCGCTTGTGCGTTTCCGTCCGCGTTCCTTGGCCGGTGACCTCGTACACCGTACCAAGATTGGCCGTGGCGTTGTCGATCTCGGCACTGTCCTTGAGAACAGCCTGCATCATTTCTTCGGGGAACACTGCATCCATCATGCGTTTGATCGCGGCATGCGCCGATTTGTTATCGTTCATTTTGGTCGCAAGGATCTTGACGAACGCATAGTCCCGTGCGCCGCCGGCCTCGGCAAGCTGTTCAAGGGTCGCCGACATCATCTTGAGGAAGTGCGCGGTCGAGCCGAAGTCAATGTTGTTCGGCGGGGCAGGGATCAGCAACGCGTCGGCCGCCCGCAACACCGAAAGAGAAATCATGCCAAGGGCCGGCGGTGGGTCCAAAAGCACGATGTCAAAACGGGATTTGATCGTGTCGATCCCTTCACGCAAACGGTCAAGGACAAACCCGCTTTCGCGGGCCATTCTTGCGGCAAACTCATACTCGGCATCGTAAAGGCCAAGGTTGGCCGGGATCAACGCGATGTTCGGCCAGTAGGTTGCACGCATCGCGTAGACCAAATCGGATGGGCCGCCATGACGAAAGAACGGATAAAGCGTGTCCTCGTCTTCATCCACGTCCACGTCTGGGTTCAGACCAAAAATGGATGTGGTAGACGCCTGGCTGTCACAATCAATGATACAAACCCGGTAGCCTTTCAGCGCAAAATATTGCCCCAGATGGCAGACCAAGGTCGATTTTCCGACGCCGCCTTTGAAGTTCTGAATTGCAAGAACCAACGGATCCTCGTTTGGATCACGATGGGGCAGGGCACCAAAATGCGCCCGCATGTCATTGATTTGAGCAAGAGTGTAGCCTGTACGACGGTTCGAGGTGGGATCCTTGTCCGGTTCTGGAAGGTGACCGGCGGCCTCGGCTTCGCGGATCGATTTTTCTGTGCGCCCGACCATTTCTGCGGCCGTTTTGACGTTGAATCGGATCGAAAGTGTCTTTCGGGCATCTGGTGCATAGACTTGGTCGCGCAGCCTTTCGATGATATTGTTCGACCGGTCGGCCAATGCGCTGAGTCGGTCCAGATCGACGGAATCGGGGAAGGGGTCCAAGGGCATCGCGTTCTCCTGTTCGAACTTTGTGCCATTTTCTCGATAGGTTCGGTTTTTTTGTAGAATGCCGAAAAATTCCGAACCTTGCCAGTGAATTTGTACAGCGTCGATCGAATTCCAGGTCATATGGCTATGAGGATCAGAATAAGTGTAAGAGACCCATTGGAATGCTGGTGCCCACTGAATCCCAAAAATAGAAAAACCACCCCTAGATTCTAGTTCTTTAGATTCTATATTCGTTTCTTCTAAAGAATTGATAATAAATAATAATTTATAGGTACTCTTACTTCTTGGAATGGGTTGGCTTACATCTTGGGACGCGAAGCCTTACAGATGGGGCAGGGTGCTGATACATATTGGGTGCGTGTAAGTCTTACAAATCGGGACGATATGACCCAGAGACTGCGGGCCCTTTATTTTCCGAGTCTTTTCAATCCATTCGCTTTTGCGACGAGCTGTTGTGCAGATTCAAGTCTTACATTTTGGGAGGGATTCATACTGCAATTACTTGGGATCAATAAGCGTTGATCAAGATCGGTGATCCAAGTATTCTTACATCAGCACCTATAAAAATGTAAGCGTAGGGCAGGCGAGCAGTGGCCGAACCAACCAGATCCACCCGCACAAAGGATGTGCGGCCAAATGCCGAAACGCTGGTGAAACCCGGCGAGTTGATTGACGTGGTTGAAGTCACGCCTCTGACGCTGAATGATCGGCGGATCTACAACATGCTTTTGGAAAACGCGTGGGACGCCATCGACAAGAAAGTTGAGCACGTGATCTCGAAATCGGAGTTGCGAGGCAGTCACAACTCGAATGATCGCGTCGGAGAAAGTGTTGAGCGACTAATGTCGGCCATCGTGCGCGTGAAAGTGCTGCGCGATGGCGAGCCGCATCTCGAGCGTGTTCAGTTGTTGGGTGGCAATGTTGAATCGCTGAAACGCGACGGGCTGCTGCACTATGAAATTCCGGCGCGCCTGCGGCGCATCATCGGAGATTCAACGGTGTTTGCGCGGTTGAAGCGGGAAGTCATGTTCGCGCTGACTTCAAAATACGCGCTGACGCTTTACGAGATGGTACAAAAGCGTGGAA
This sequence comes from Pseudomonadota bacterium, assembly GCA_039818805.1. Taxonomy (GTDB): domain Bacteria; phylum Pseudomonadota; class Alphaproteobacteria; order Rhodobacterales; family Rhodobacteraceae; genus Roseovarius. The sequence continues at coordinate 29,445 of JBCBTE010000012.1, read as the reverse complement.
ACCTGAAATACGTTTCTTCAGAAAAGTTCAGCCTGGACGACCTGCGGGGTATTCTTGGCGTTCCTGACGGAAAGCTGACCAGCTGGTCGAATCTCAACTTGCGTGCGCTTGCCCCGTCCGTGAAGGAGGTCAATGCGCTGTCAGATTTCGAAGTGCAGATCGACCCGATAAAAACAGGCCGCAAGGTCACCCATATCGAGCTGCGCTGGTGGCGCAAGGATGCCACGGGGCTTGGTCAAAGCCAGCGCGAGCTCAGCTTTTCCAAGGTGGGCCGTAAAGCGCGCATGGATGCGGCTGAACAACCCCTAAAGCCGCGCCCTGCGGCGATGGACCGTCACGGCGTACCCTTGCAGTCTGACACCTACCAGACGGCGCGCTTGCGCCATCCCGGATACGACATCTATTTTGTTGAGCAGGAATGGCGTAGCTGGTCATCGGGCAAGGAGGCGCCCAGGGACCCGGACCGTGCGTATTTAGCGTTCTTTGGCAGTTATGCGAAAAACAATCCGATTTAACCACGCTTGCGCTTGATCAGCCCGCGGGCAGGGTCGTAGCCGATCACGCTTCCCACCATGAACACGGTAAAGCAGGCCAGAACCCAGACAAAAGCGACACCATTGAATTGTTCGTAAAGCGCAAAGCGAATGAGTTCGACGGCATACGTGAACGGGTTCAACGCGCAAAGATCCCGCAGTAAAGGCGAACTTTCCGCCATCTTCCAAAGCGGGTAGAGCGCCGTGGACATGAAAAACATTGGGAAGATAACAAAGTTCATCACGCCGGCGAAGTTTTCAAGCTGTTTGATGGTTGAGGAAATCAACAAACCAAGTGCCCCCAGCATCAGCCCGGTCAGGATGAGCACCGGAAAGAGATAGACGTAGCCCAGCGGGGGCAGGGTGATGCCGAAGGCGGCCGCGATGGCGAGAAAAACATAGACCTGCAGGATCGAGACCGCGACACCGGCAAGCAGTTTGCAAAACAACAGCCAACTGCGGGGCAGGCGGCTTGTCAGCAACAGGCGCATGGAGCCCATCTCTTGATCGTACACAAGTGACAGAGACGATTGCATGCCGTTGAACAGCTGGATCATGCCGCACAGACCGGGCACGATGTACACCTCGTACGTGATGTAGGTTTGGTAAGGTGGAATGATCGACAGCCCAAGGGCTGCGCGAAACCCAGCCGCAAAGACCACGAGCCAGACAAGCGGGCGTACAAGGGCGGCCAGAAACCGCGATCGTTGATTGAGAAAGCGCATCGCTTCGCGCAGCACGATGGCGCGCAACGCGACGAGATAGCCGATCATGGCGCGGCCTCGGCGTCGGCCGGGGCAGGGCGGGTCATGTCGATGAAGGCATCCAAAAGCGTGCCGTCGCCAGCAATCGTTTTTGCCGCATCATGCGCCAAGACGCGACCCTGATGCAGGACGACCACATCATCTTGCGGCTGGATTTCATCAACCAGGTGCGTGGCCCAAAGAACCAGTAGCCCGGTGTCGGCAAGGTCATGGACATGCGCCGTGATGGATTGCCGTGCTGCGGTGTCGAGGCCGACTGTCGCCTCATCCAACAGCAGCACGGCAGGATCATGGATCAGTGCCCGGGCAATTTCCATGCGCCGCCGATGCCCGCCGTTCAGGGCGCGGGCCTTTTCGCCACTTCGATCGCGCATTCCCAAACGGTCCAGTGCAGCATCAATGCTGTGCTGCGCACTTTTGCCGGACAGGCCCTGAAGCGCCGCGAAATAGCGCAGGTTCTGCATCACCGAAAGATCCAGTTCCAGCGTCTGCTGTTGGAAGACGACACCAATTTTACCCAAGGCGGCGCGCGGTTCGTGCGCGAGGTCGTGACCAGCCACCTGTATCACCCCCTCACGCGTGACAAACAACCGCGTAAGTAACGAAAACAGCGTGGACTTCCCTGCGCCGTTCGGCCCCAGCAACGCGCAGAACCGACCTGGTTCCAGCGAAAAGCTAACATCGTCCAGCGCCGTCTTTGGGCCGTAACGATAGGTCACATTGTCCAGGCGCAGGGTATTCACAATCCTTACTGAATCACGATTTCGACCCGTTGGCCATCCCCGGTAGAGCCGGGCTGGCGCAGCTCGTAGCGGCCCGGCTTGATCGCAATAAACTCGATTTCCATGGTCCCGGCTTCGTCAAATTCTACGCTGTCGATCCCCAACGGGCGGATTTCCAGACCGTTGATTACGATCTCATTTATCCAGATCGCGCGAAAGAAACCTGCGCCTTCTAGGGCCAGCTCACCCGTGCCGTCTGAAACAATTTCAATCTCGTAGGCTGTCCCGGACTTCAGCATCAGCGGCCCATCGGCGATGGGCTTGCCAACCGACAGCGTCAGTTCATCCAGTTCTTCCTTGTTATTGTTGGATAGAAGCCCTGCGAACCCAAGGTCATGCGCCGCTGCGGGCAAAGCGAGGGCGAGGGCGGTAAGGCAGGTTAGAATCCGTTTCATGAGAAGTCTCCTTTGGTGTCAGACTGTATTGATGCGGGGTGTCCGGCGAGAGTGATGATCCTGCTGGCAAGCCGTTCGGCTTCATCCCGCGCGTGGGTGACGAAAATCGTCGTCGGGGTGTCGCGCGCAATTAATTGTTCTGTCAGGGTCAGCATATCTTCGGCTGTTTTCTCATCAAGGGATACGAAAGGCTCATCCATGATAAGAAGTTCGGGCGACGCACCAAAGCCGCGCGCCAGAGACAAACGCCGCTGTTGACCAAGGGAGAGCTGACCGGGGAAGGCGTCGGCCTTATCCTCAAGACCCACGCTCGCCAGTGCCTCAAGGCAGGCGTCATGGCCGAGGGATGGGTGTACAATCCTCAGGTTTTCGAGTGCTGAGCGCCAAGGCAGGAGTGTTGGTTCCTGGAACACGATACCAATTCTTTCCGGTCGGTCGATCGTGCCGGAAAACCGCGTATCAATTCCGGAAATCAGGCGCAGAAGGGTGGACTTACCGATGCCCGACGGACCAAAAAGCGCCAACGTCTGTCCCTTTGGAATGTCGAAACGGATGTTGCGCAGAACAGGTGTGTGTCCGAAGCTTTTTTCCTGAACATCGATGTGGATCATGCCGTACGCCACCGTCTGGTGCGGCGCTCCCACGGTTGCAGCAGGCTCCACTCGACGGCCAGCATGACGGCGATGAATGCAAAAGCGTAGATCAACACGTGCGTGACGTCAAAAAGCTGGAAGTAGAGGTGGATCTGAAAGCCGATGCCATCCGAGCGCCCGAGAAACTCGACCACCAGAACGATTTTCCAGATGACCGCCAGACCAGACCGGGCGGCACCGGCGATGAAGGGCGCCATCTGTGGAAGAATGACATGTCGCAAACGCGTGCCGAACGGCATGTCAAAGACGCGTGCCATCGACGCCAGGCCGGGGTCCAGCGCCCGGGCGCCTTCGCGGATGACGGTGACCACGTTCGGGATTTTGTTTAGCGTGACGGCGATGATGGCGGCCGTCTCATTCAAGCCAATCCACAGGTAGCAAAGCACGATCAGAACAAGCGCCGGTAAATTGAGAAACACCACGAGCCATGGGTCGAGCCATTGGTCAATTTTATGGTTCAGCCCCATCATCAGGCCGAGCGCCAGACCAATGCCCATGGCCAGCGAAAACGCCCAGATCACCCTAAGGACTGTCCGGCCAAGGTGATAGGGCAGTTCACCTGACGTGGTCGCGGTCCAGGCCGGTTGCAGAAGACTAAAAGGCGTTGGAAGAACCAGCGGGTCAGCCGCAGCTAGTGCCAACAGCGTCCAAAGAAGCAAAAGACCCAGCAGGGAAAGGACACGAATACTCAGGTCCATGGCCGCGTCATTCAAGCTTGGGGAAGAGGCCGTCAGGCACGGATGTCGCGGTTCCGACAAGCGCCGCACCGCCAAGTTCGGCCATCAGGGCCAGGAAGGCGTCTGCGCTGTCGGGGTCCACGTTGCCCTTGGCCGGGATGCCAGCCCTGAAATCAGCACGCAGCGAGATAAACTCCGCTTGATTGGCGACATTCATCAGGTGCCTGATCCTGTCCCAGGCGGCATCATCCTCGGCCAACACTGTCTTGGCCTGGCGGGACGCCGCATAGATGGCCTGCGCAATATCCGGGTTCTTGGACAGAAAGCTTTCCTTCATCACGTAACCGATCAGGGGCGTATCGGGATCAAGACTGAGGGCGGTGGCCGCATCTTCGACCGTCACCAAAGAGCGCAGACCGTCTGCCTTCATCTTTGCTAGAAAGTGCCAGAAATTGATCGCGGCATCGAGATCGCCAGCGATCGCCGTTCTGAAGATCAACGGAGGGGCGCCGTAGACCTGCTGGGTCTCTGCGGCCAGATCAAATCCGTATTCATGTTCTGCATAGGCGCGTAGAATAAGCCAGCTTTTGTCGAGCGGTCCGCCGGCGATGCCAATGGTCTGACCGGCCAGGTCGGGCAGGGCGGTCGCGTCGCTGTCGGCTGGCACGACAATGCCGCCCACGGCCTTGGAATAGGGGATGAAGACGTAATCTTTGCCGGCTGCCCTTTGCCGTGCAGTCCAAATCCAATCCGCGACCATTAGATCAGCGGTTCCACCTTCCAGTGCCACGCGGGTGGCGCCATTATCTGCATAAGGCTGTATGTACAGAGTAAAGCCATGCGCCGTGTCAAAGCCATTGTATGTGATCGTTTCAAGCTCCCAGTTGACGGTGCCGATTTTCAGAACCGCGGCGCGTACGACGGTTGTATCCGCAACGCCAGGCGTGGCGGAGAAGCAAACCGTGAAGAAAGCACCGATGAAACGGCTGAGAAAAGGCATCAGACCTCCTGCCTGGGTGTCAGTTCGGGGAGACCACAACACCCCAAGGCTGTTGCCCGACCTGAACTGACTTCAGCGCCTTTTGCGCCGCTACGTCGATGATGGTGACGTCGTTGGAATTGCCGTTCGTGGTGATCAGGTATTTCTGGTCGGGTGTGAATCCCATCTGCCAGACACGCTGACCAACAAGGATGTAATCGGCCACTTCGAACGTCTCTGCATTCACAACAGCAACGCGGTTGGCGGGGCCAAGCGCCACAAACAACCATTTCTGATCTGCGGTGACCTTCATGCCCACGGGTTGAAGCCATTCAGGTTGAACGCCGGCCACTTCAAAGCCGATCTTGTGAATCAGTTCCGGTGCGTCGCCGGATGTGTCGATCACGCTAACAGTGCCGCCAATTTCGGAGCTGACGAACAGCAGTGCGCCGTCATCGGTGTAGGTGGCGTAGCGTGGGCGCTGATCGACAAGGATGTTGTGCTTGATCTTGTAATCCGACGTGTCGATGAAATGCGCCATGTTGGTGGTCTCGGACGTGTTGATCACCCATTTCGTATCCGGGCTTATTGCCATGCCTTCCGGTTCGACCCCAACTGGCACTTCGGCCAGCACGGTGCGGGTTTCGGTGTCAACAACCGTGACCAGGTTGTCGTCTTCGTTCGCGATATAAAGCGGGCTGCCGGACGGGTGCATGGTAAAAAGCTCGGGATCCGGGCCAGAGGGCAGGGTATAAAGCTCGGTGTAACCCTCGGTTTCGAAAACACGCACGGTGTCATCATCCGAGGCGCAGACATAAAGCAGCTTACCATCAGGGCTAAGGCCAATACCGCGTGGTCGATTGCCAGACGGGAACTCGGTGATGACTTCCCATGTTTCGCTGTCGATCACCGTAACAGTGTTGCCCTTTTCGTTGCTGACATAGACTTTGTTGGCCCACGCTGGTGTGGAAAAGCCCATTGCAACCGCGGCTGACCCGGCAAGCAAAATGGCGCGAATAGACATGGTTCTCACTCCCTGTGTTCGTTCCGTAATTAGTCGTCAAACGCGGTGCAGGTGCTTTCGGGTTCGTCCAAGCCGATCGTGTCCAGCGTGGAACGTTGGTGCAGGTAGCCCTCTTGCGGAGACACACTGACCGTCAATCGCCCGTCCGTCAGCAGCACCGGCGCACGCAGCTGGCCGTTCCACTTTCTGAAATTCACCTTGCGGCCCTTGAACGCGGCAAGTTCAAATTCATCGCCCAGGATGTATTCGCGCAGCACGGCGGGATCGGCGGAATTGGTGCGTGTCACAGCCTCGCCGATCGTGCGGATGGCAAGCCAGACGTCATAGTCTTCTTCCTGGACATACCGGCCTGACAAAGCTTCGAACCGGCGTTGAAATTGCGTGGCGCCCCAAGCCTCGTGTGAAGCATGCAGGCTGACCGGGCGCAGACCACCGGCACCCATGACAGGGCGGGGGGTCCAACTGTGATAAGACAGATACGGCCCGAACACGTCCGAGGCGTCGGCGGCAATGACGACATCATGGTCAGGCGCGTTCTGCGTGAAGACGGGAATTTGCCGCTGGACCAGAACGTGGCCGGTATCGGTGCGCCGCGCGCCGCCGGTGTCTTCGAAGACGCGTTGTTCCACGACTTCACCACCGAATTTCGTGATGGCCCGCGTATATGCGTCGCGCATGGCAAGGTCTTTGGGGTTCGACCCGTGAACAAGAAAAACCTCGCGCCATTGCTTCCAGATGGCAAACTGCACGACCGCATCGGCCAACATGTTATAGCTTGGCGTCACATGCAGGATGTTTGCGCGGCACATGTCATCGCGCAGAGATGTTTCCCGCGCACCGGCATTCAGCAGCAAGACCTCTGGCCCGGCTGTATCTGCGATGCGCAACGTATCTTCTGCATTCGCAATCACCACGATCAGTTTGACACCGTCGTCGAGGATTTTCTGCAGCTCAGCATCAAACGTCTCTGGCGTGGCTGGATAAGTCTGGGTGCTGAACTCCATGCCAAGGAAAGACCCGGTGGTCTGGTTGTCTTCATCGGCAAGTGCCGCGCCGACAAATCCCAAATCATCAGGCTTCAGGTCCAGCCGCGAAATGGGAAGAAGTTCAGGATAGCTTATGCGCAGAACCGCGCTTTTAATCTCAAGGGCGAGTGCTCCGGTGGCACCGGCCATTGTAAGCGCTAATGCGGCAAGGATGACCGTCAGGCTTGGTAGCATTTGCAATCCTCCCCGTTACTGTGTCCGCCCGCTTACTGTGCACCAGATCACCAGCGATGAAAAACCGATACTTTTGGCGCATTGCGGGGATACCAAACGAAATTAGACTGGGCATGACCAAGATCAAACAGGTGGTAAGACATGCAACTTTCAAGACGATCCCTGATCGTGGCGCTGACGGCGCTGCCGCTCTTGACCCCAATCGTGGCCAATGCGCATGGACCCACCCGCCAGAAGGTGACTGTCACGGCCGACATTCCCGCTTCGCCCGAAGAGGTTTGGGCAGTGATCGGCAATTTCCAGGACATGAGCTGGCACCCTGCGGTTCATTCGACGACCGGGAAGAATGGCAACGAGATTGACGCCACCCGGTTGTTAACGCTGGGCGAAGAAGGCGGACCAACCATCGACGAGGTGCTGTACAAGTTTTCGGACGAAAAGATGAGTTATTCGTACAGGATCACCGCAGTGGAGGTCGAAGTTTTACCTGTAACGAACTATTCCGCGCATCTGACGGTGAAACCTGGGGCTGATGGCGGCTCGATCGTGGAATGGCGTGGCGCGTTTTATCGCGGCTACCCGAACAACAACCCCCCACCGGAATTGAATGACGAGGCCGCCGTGGCCGCGGTAACGGGTGTTTACCAGGCAGGTCTTGATGCATTGGTGGCACGATTTGCCAGTAACTGAGTGTTACGAGATGTGCTGAACCTCACGCTCTTCCTGAGAGGATCAAAGCGTTGCATTGCCGCTTTTTTCTTGGCGTCCCTTGCTGCGCAATCGGGAATGGCAGACATTGCGTTTGTCACCAATCAGAACAGCAGCGATGTAAGCGTTCTAAATCTGGCAACGGGTACGGAAGTCACACGCATCGCCGTTCCGGGTATGCCCGCCGGGGTCACGGTGGGGCAGGGGGTATTCTACACCGTCAGCACCGACAGCAAGGTGGTTCGAAAGATCTCAACTTTGGGTGGCGAGGTTCAAGCCGAGGTGACGTTGAATGGCGGTCCCATCGGGATTGCCTTGAACCCGGTTCGAAACGAGCTTTATGTGTCGGATTGGTACAATGCACGCATTTGGGTGCTGGACGCCGGGGACCTTCGGCAAATCGGGACACTCGCCACCGGAAGCGCGCCCGCGGGGGTGGTTGTCTCGGCTGATGGAACATGGCTGGCCAGTGCAGACCGGGACGCCAACCAGATTTCCATTTTGGACTTGGCGACAGGTGCCATGCGCCATGTCGTGAGGGTGGGTGAGCGTCCGTTTGGAATTTCGATTGGTCCGCGGGGACGGTTGTTTACGGCTGATGTCGGCTCGGACAGTGTAACGGTGGTCGACCCAAGGCGCGGCAAGGTGGTTGGCACGATCGAGGTCGGTTCGCGACCGTACGGTATTTCCTTTGCACAGGGGTCCGGCTTTGTTACTAATCAATATGCAGATACGGTCAGTGTTTTTGACCTCAACTCTTTGTCTGTGACGCACACGCTGGACGTTGGTGAATATCCCGAAGGTACTGACGTCACACGCGATGGCCGGTTTGTGATTGTTGCAAACTGGTTTTCCAACACGGTCAGCGTGATTGATGCGAAGACGAAAACCGTGGTGGACGAGATTGATACCGGCGACGGGCCGCGCGCATTCGGGTTGTTCGTTGTTGATCGGTTTGGAAAGGATGAGTGACATGAAACGGCTTTTGGCAAGCACGACCGTCATGTGCCTGTTGGTTGGAGCGCCGGCATTGGCGTTGGACCCCAGTTGGCCGGACCTGCAGCAGACGCTTTATGGTGAACAGGTTTTGACCAATGGCACAGGATTGATCGAGATTGATGCGCCCTACCGGTCCGAGCTTGATACGCGCACAAACATCGGCGCGACGGTTGATGCCCCGCAAGGGCGCCTTTTGGAAAGCGTCACGGTGATCCTGGACGAAAACCCGATGCCGGTTTCCGCGGTGTTCACATTCAAACAGCCGATGACGAGCTTTGATTTCGACACGACAATGCGGGTCAACGGTCCGACATCGCTTCATATCGTGGCCAAGACCACCGATGGACAGCTGATTATGTCCGAGACGTTTGTGAAAACCTCGGGGCAGGGCGCGTGCGCAGCGCCTCCCGGAACGGACCCCGAGTTGGCCCTTGCCACGCTTGGTGACATGCAGGTTGGTGTGACCGAGTATAGCGCGGCGGACAAAGTGAGTTCGCTCGTCAAGATCTCAACGGCCGATAATCAATCTTATGTTAAGCAAATGCAGTTGAACATTGACCATCCCAGCCATTCGGGCATGCAGAAAGACCAAATTACCTTGCTCTACATCCCGATGCGTTATGTCGAGACCGTTTCGATCGATGTCGATGGCAAGGATTACATCGATCTGACAGGTAGCATCTCGCTAAGCGAAAATCCGCAGATCAGCATGTCGGTTCCCGCAGATGTGCGTGCGGTGGACGTGATGATGCGTGATACGGATGGTACCGAAAGTTCGATACGGCACCAGGTGCCAGGCTTCTGATTTAATAACCCGGTTCCGGGTTTACCTCCTCTAGCGGGAAGTCTTCGAAATCCCAACCGTCGGTTCCTTCCGGGAACCAGTAAACCTGCGTGTGTCCATATTCGAGCGCACGTTTCGCGGCGTTCCAGGACATCCAGCATTCATCGAGGCAAAAGAACAGGATTGGCTTGTCCTTATCCCCGCCTGTCACCTTCTTAAGCCCAGCACGAAAGTAATCATGTGTGACATCCGCGACCTGACCATAGCCGACATTCGGAAGCCATAGTGTGCCGGGAATCGAGGCGCGCGGTTTCTCTCGCCAAATCGTTCCCTCGGGCAGGTTATCGGGCTTGGGCGCGCGCGGAAGGACGTCGATGAACGCGGTATCGCCAGCCAGCCAAATCGCATGCGCCTCTTCTGTGCTGACAACCGTACCGCCCGCCAGTGTCTCGGGCACCGGCGCACGATAATGGTCATTTCGGTAATCTTCCGGCTCGATCGGTGTTTCGGCAAATGCTGTCACCGGCAACAAACATGCCAGTGCCAGCGCCCGGATCATTGTGACACATCCAGAAGCTCAGTTCCCATGTCGGTCAAAAGCGGCACACCCGCCTCGAGCAGAATGGCGTTGATCTCAGTCTGGTTACGACGGATGAGCGAATTAAGCTTGCGTTGCCAAACCTTTTCGCCCTGACGCACCCCCATCGTGATGCGAAAGAAAAGCCGCGGTGGCAAGGTTTCCTTCATCAACGGTGTTACTTGCAGGTCCGGATAATCCGATTTCACCAAGGGCCCGGCGATTGGACCCCAAAGAAGTGCTGCATCAATTTTACCGGCATTCAGGTCGTTCAGCATGTCGATGATGGGCGACTCGTGCCTGCGATCGACGACCAGAACGTAAGGTCGCGCTTTTTGGATCAGACCGTTGCGCGCCATATGCGTGGCCGGGGGCGATCCCGCGACAATGCCGATGCTCAGACCCTTGAGGCGATCATCAGACAGCGTGTCCACTTGCGAAATCTCATCGGCCTTGCGTGTGACGATGGTGTAGGCGGAGGTAAAATAGTGGTTGGTGTTCAGCACCATCTCGTGACCCTGGGCATAGCCAATAACAAGGTCGCACTTATTGGCGCGCAGCGTGTTGCGGACGAAACCGGTGGCCATTGGATACCATTCGTATTTCAACGGCAATTCAAGCTTGGCCGCCAAGAACTCGGCCAACTTGTTTTCGTATCCGGTCTTCTCTTTACCGGACATTGGCGCATTAGCAGGGTCAGCGCAGACACGCAGGCTGGATTGCGAGACCAGATCCGATGTTTGCGCCCAAGCCGGGGCCGTCGCCAGGAAAGCCCCGATTAGGGAAAGGGTCCTAACCCATGCAGGCATTTTCATCCTCTCGGATAATATCTGACTTGGCTTCTTTCTGTGCTGGACGCCCACGCGCCACTGCGTCCGTACCACGTGCCTTCAGGTATACGTAGATGTCATCAAGATAGCACATGACATTCCGGTTATCGCCAAAATGCGGCATCACGGAATTGCCATTTACACGGCCGTTCACGACGACATCGACGAATTCGTAGTAATCCATATCCAGTGCCGAATTCTTGAGAGCGGGCGCATAGCTTGAGCCCTCGCCATCCGGTCCGTGGCAAACATGGCATTCCGAATGGTAGCGGCGGAACCCGGAAAAGGTCAGCCAATCAACGGTACCATCCTCGCCCACGTTGTAGGTTGGGATATCATCCTCGGTAAAGTAACGACCGTCTTCTGCATAACTCACTGCGATGTTCGGATCATCAGCAGCGTCTTGCGCAATCCCTTGGTGTCCGGTCAGGGTCAGGATGGCGGTTGTGAGCAGCACAGCAATCAGGCGCATAGGTGTTTTACCTCTCATGTAAGCGGTGATTGGCGCGGCAGAGCACCGCGCCAATCCTTGTTCCAAAAGGGCGTCCGTCGATCAGTTCGGCAGCGCGAACACAGTCAACTGGCCACCCAGAGCGGTGTAGTCGCTTAGGGCTGCATAGCCGCCCACAGCACCCAAACCGTCATTCGGGTTGGTCAGACCGGCCGCGAGGCCGATGCCAGCCCAACCGCCAATACCGGACAGGATGGCGACATACTGATTGCCACCATGGCTGTAGGTCATCACGTTGCCGATGATGCCCGAGGGCGTTTTGAACTTGTAAAGCTCTTCACCCGTTTCAGCATCAACCGCCTTCAGGAAGCCTTCGAGCGTGCCGTAGAACACCACGTCACCCGCGGTGGCCAAAGCACCAGACCAGACCGAGAACTGCTCGGGGATGGACCATTTGATCGACCCGTCGGTGTTGTCCCAGGCGATGAAGTTACCCATGCCACCATGACTGTCGGGGGCCGGATACATAGCGAGGGTTGCACCCACATAGGGCTGACCAGCGGTGTAGCTGACGCGGAACGGCTCGTAATCCATGCACACATGGTTTGTCGGGACATAGAAGATCTCGGTCTTGGGTGAATAGGCCGCGGGCTGCTGGTCTTTCGTCCCAAGAGCTGCCGGGCAGATACCGGTCGAGTTGACGTCTTCGCCGTTCTGCTCGGTCGAGTACTGGGCCACAACTGCCGGACGACCATAGGTCTCGGAGTCGGGGTCCATGTCCACGCCAGTGGTCCAGTTGACAACAGGATCGAACTTCTCGGCCACCAGCAATTCACCGGACACGCGGTCCATCGTATAGGCCAGACCGTTGCGATCGAAATGCGTGAGAAGCTTGCGCATCTCGCCGTCTATTTCCTGTTCTGTCAGGATCATCTCGTTGATCCCGTCGTAATCCCACTCGTCATGTGGGGTCATCTGGTAGAACCACTTGGCAATGCCGGTGTCGGCATCGCGGGCCATGATCGTCATCGACCAGCGGTTGTCACCTGGACGTTGTGCCGGGTTCCATGTCGACGGGTTACCTGTGCCGTAGTAGATCAGGTTCTCTTCGACATCGTAGGAATACCAGCCCCATGTGGTGCCGCCCCCGATTTTCCACTGGTCACCTTCCCAGGTGTTCGTACCCGAGTTTTCACCAACCGGCTTGCCCAGATGGGTGGTTTTTTCCGGATCAACAAGGATGTCGCTGTCCGGTCCCATCGAGTAGGCGCGCCACACCTGGCTGCCATCGGCGATGGAATAGGCGGTGACGTGACCGCGCACACCGAATTCACCGCCCGAGATGCCAACGATGACTTTGTCACCCACCGGTAGCACCGTTGCAGTGTTTGTTTCGCCAATAGCCGGATCGCCGTTTGTGACACTCCATTCCACAGCACCTGTTTCGGCGTTCAAAGCGACAACATTGGTGTCGGCCTGGTGCAGGAAGATTTTGCCGTCGGCATAGGCGACGCCGCGGTTCACCGTGTCACAGCACATCACCGGAATGACATCCGGATCCTGCTTTGGCTCATACTTCCAGATGATCTTGCCGTCATTGGCCAGGTCGAGCGCGTAGACTATGTTCGGAAATGGCGTGTGCACATACATTACGTCGCCGATCACCAGCGGCGAACCTTCGTGCCCACGCAGAACGCCCGTCGAGAATGTCCAGGCGACTTGCAGGTCGCCGACATTGTCGCGGTTGATCGTGTCCAGCTCGGAATAGCGCTGGTTCTTGTAGTCGCCAGTCTGGATAACCCATTGGTTGGGGTCCTCCATCATCGACATCAGCCCATCGTTGGCGACGGCCATACTGGTCGTCCCAAAAAGCAGGGCTGCGGTTAAAGTAATTGTTCTTCTCATTTTAACCTCCCTAAGGTGAGTTTGCAGAGCGCCTCGAAAGAGGCTCCACATGTGCTCTTGTGAGCACTCCCGACCAACGGCGATTACCCCCGCTCGGGACAGGCTGCCAAATGGGGCAGCTTAATCTGACGCCTCGCCACTGAATTGGGCGAGGTAGGCGATCACGTTCGCCCGGTCATCCTCCTTGCGCAAACCGGCAAAGGCCATTTTGGTGCCTTTGATGTAGTCTTTCGGCTTGGTCAGGAATTCAGCCAATGTTTCCGGTGTCCACACCAGTTCGTCTGCTGTTGCTTTTTCCGTTAATGCATTGGAATATTTGAAATCTTCTACGGATCCTGCGGTGCGGCCAAGCACACCGTTCAGCGCCGGGCCAGCCTTTGATGCCGCGCCGTCTCCGACTTCGTGACACGCTTTGCATTTGCGAAAGACCTTTTCGCCTTTTTCGGCGTCGCCGGTGATCTCGAAGTTCGCCTTTGCTGCGCCATCATCTGCGGCGTGACTTGTACCGCCATGCGGTAGCGCCACTGCTATAACTGCAACAAAAACACGATTTAACATCATAAATTGCGTATCCTTATCAATGTCGTTTTTGGGTTAGTCGTTCAGCGTGCCAAGCCACATGGTCCTCCCCAAAGCTGGCAACGAAGAAGTAACTGTGATCATACTGCGCATGCGTCCGCAGGACACAAGGCTGGCGACGCATCGCCGCCGCGTCGGCGAAAGCTTGCGGACGCAACAAATCAATGAACTGATCATCCGCACCCTGATCAATCAGGATGTCGCTGTGCCAGCCATTTTCCGTCAACAGAACGGTCGCGTCATGCTGCCCCCACGTGCATTCGTCATCGCCCAGGTAGCTGCTGAACTGTTTGCGGCCCCAGTCGGACTGGGTCGGGTTCACAATTGGCGAAAAGGCAGAGACGGAACCGTAGCGGTCCGGATTGCGAAGCGCGATGGTCAGCGCGCCGTGCCCGCCCATGGAATGACCAGTGATTCCATGTTGATCGTTGATTGGAAAAGCGCCCTGAAGCAAGCTGCGCAATTCGTCGACCACATAGTCATACATCTGGAAGTGCTTTTTCCAGGGGTCTCGCGTCGCATTGAGATAAAAACCGGCCCCCTGCCCCAGATCGTAAGCCTCGTCATCGGCCACGTTTTCTCCGCGCGGCGACGTGTCTGGGAAAACCAGGGCAAGCCCATATTTTGCGGCATGTTGTTGCAATCCGGCTTTTGCCATCGCGTTTTCATGGGTGCAGGTCAGCCCGGACAGATACCAGAGCACTGGCACTGACCGGGACTGTGCTTGCGGAGGGAGAAACACCGCGAACGTCATTTCCACGCCGCACACGTTAGAGGCATGCGTGTAGACCGCCTGCTTGCCTCCGAAACATGTGTTACGTGATTGAAGCTCCATACCCGTTAAAACTCCACCACGGCTCGGATGGATTTACCTTCGTGCATCAAGTCAAACCCATGGTTGATGTCTTCCAGTTTAAGCGTGTGGGTGATCATCGGATCGATCTCGATCTTGCCGTCCATGTACCAGTCGACGATCTTGGGCACGTCGGTCCGGCCCGATGCACCGCCGAACGCGGTACCGCGCCAAACACGGCCAGTGACCAGTTGGAACGGACGTGTGGCAATTTCCTGTCCCGCGCCTGCGACGCCGATGATGATGCTTTCGCCCCAACCCTTGTGTGCGCATTCAAGCGCCTGACGCATCACGTTCACATTGCCCGTTGCATCAAAGGTATAGTCACCCCCGCCGCCGGTGAGATCGACCAGGTGCGCCACGATATCTCCGTCAACTTTGGTGGGGTTCACAAAGTCGGTCATTCCAAAATGCGTGGCCATCGTCGCCTTGTCGTCGTTGATATCGACGCCCACGATCTGATCCGCCCCCGCCAGGCGCAGGCCCTGGATCACGTTTAGGCCTATGCCGCCGAGGCCAAAGACGATACCGGTGGAGCCGATTTCGACCTTGGCGGTGTTGATGACGGCACCGATACCCGTGGTCACGCCGCAGCCGATGTAGCAGATCTTGTCAAACGGGGCGTCCTTGCGCACCTTGGCAAGTGCGATCTCGGGCACAACCGTGTGGTTGGCGAAGGTCGAGCAACCCATGTAATGATGAATAGGCGTGCCATCGAGCATTGAGAACCGCGTGGTTCCGTCGGGCAATAGCCCTTGCCCCTGCGTGACACGCACCTTTTGGCACAGGTTCGTCTTTGGATTGAGACAGTATTCGCACTCACGACACTCCGCCGTGTAGAGAGGAATCACGTGATCGCCGACCTCAAGCGATGTGACCCCTTCCCCCAGCTCAACAACAACGCCGGCACCTTCGTGGCCCAGAATGGCCGGAAATATGCCTTCCGGGTCATCGCCCGAGCGTGTGAACTCATCCGTGTGACACAGACCCGTGGCCTTGATTTCAACCAGAACCTCGCCCGCCTTGGGGCCTTCCAATTCGACGTCCATGATCTCAAGTGGTTTGCCGGCCTCAAGGGCAACGGCCGCGCGTGTGCGCATCGACGTTCTCCATTTGATTCAGACGTGCCTGTTCCTCCACGGCACGGGGAAAGCGTACTAGCGCACAATCGTGTCAGACAACTAAGACATTGGTTGGTGTTCCTGCCGGTAGACTTCTTTCGCCTCACGGCTAAACTTCTCGGCGATGAGACAGGAGGGTTTCATGCGCATACCGCTCGTCATTCTTGCCAGTATTCTTGTGGCGCTGCCTGTGGAAAAGGCTGTTGCGGCGGATTTCTCTGATCCTGAGTGGCCATGCGTGCAGCGCAAGGTGGAACGCCTTTCGCTTGGTGTGATGTGGGCACAACCTGTTCCGGAAGGGCCGTTGCCGGACGCTGTCGATGACGCGGCGAAAGAGCTTGTCAGCACGCTGGTTCTGCGTCGCGTTCCGCTGGACGAAGCCGAAGCCCTGATCGACCGTTTTGTCGCCAACACCCCGGAAGCCGATAACGCGGTTCTTGGCCAGATTTTCCGCGATGTCTTCACGCGTATCGATAATGAGCGGACGCGCTTGATCGGTGGCATATCTCGCTATTCACTGGCGCAAATCGAAGCCGCAAAACGGATCGACGACTTGCGTGTCGAAATGGATATGATCATGGCGCAAGAAGAGCCCGATTTTGACCGGGTTGACGTGATTGAAGAACAGCTTGATTGGGACCAGCGCATTTATCGCGACCGGGCATTGTCCCTGACGTATGTGTGCGAGACGCCGGTTTTGATGGAAAAGCGTGCCTACGCTATCGCGCAGGCATTGGCCAAACATCTGAATTAACAGTGGCATCTTGACAAACTTTGCCAAAAATTCCAGATTTTGTTCATGGCAACGATGAACGTATCCCTCCCGCACCCGATGAAAGATTGGGTTGAATCGCGCACCAAAGACGGGCGTTACAGCAACGTTAGCGATTATGTGCGCGACCTTATTCGACGCGATCAGTTTCGCCAGCAGGCCATCGAGGAGATCCAGGGCGTTGTTGACGAAGGTCTACAAAGCGGTGCGGCACAGGATTTTGACATGTCGATCTATATTCAGGACAAGACATCAGGGGCCGGCTGAGTGATCCGCGCGATCACGCTGCGCCAGCGCGCCATCGCCGATATCGATGACATTTGGGATTACACCGTTACAACGCACGGTGCGGCGCAGGCTGTTAACTATCTGTCCGGTCTTGAGGCGGCATTTGGCCTGCTGGCCGAGTTTCCCGAGATCGCACGTGCGCGTACAGAATTCACGCCGCCTGTGCGCATCCATCCACATCAACAGCACCTGATCCTGTACCAGAATGACGAGGTCAAGATTGACATCATCCGCGTCGTACACCGGCGCGCAAACTGGTCTGAATTTCTCTCGGAATAGCCTTATTCCCATTCCAATTCTGTATATGCCACCGTTGCGTTGCGCGGGTTGAACAACTCAAAAAGTTCCCAGTTTGCGGCCTCGCTAGCGCCGACGGTCTCGACGGCCTCTGCCAAGCTGTCGCCACGGGAAATGGCCTGGCGTGTCTGATCCACCAGAACATCAAGATAATCTTCGAGGGCATCTGCCCCGCTGGGCCAATCGAGCACCGGACCACCGTGGCCGGGAATAATGCGCGTGTATCCTTCAAGCGTCTGCATCTGGTTCAGCACCTTTTGCCAGCCCAACACGGATCCGTCCAAGGCTGGTGTGTGGATGTGAAACATCAGATCACCGGTGAACAGCGTGCCTGTTGTCGAATCTCCAACCGTCAAGTCAGCGCCTGTATGGGCGTTTGGCCAGGCGCGCAACTCCAATGGGCGCTTGCCCAGATCAAGTGTCAGGGTGCCGTCTACCATCACATCCGGCAAAACCACCGTGGTACCGATAAACGCAGGCTGCCCGATCAGCCTGCCAAAATTGTCCAGATAGGTCTGGGCCCGATCGGTGAGCGCCCGTTCAAGGGCAATGTGGCCTACCACCTCGGCCCCTGCCGCAACAAAGACAGACGCGCCAAGCGCGTGGTCGGGGTGCATATGGGTCAGAATGACATGACTGATTGGCAAATCCGTTTCGGCCCGCACGGCCCGGTACAGCGCTTCTCCGACCTGCGCGGCACCGCCTGAATCGATCATGGCGACGGATGTCTCGCCTATCACAAAGCCAGCGTTTCCTACATCCCCGCCATTCGCAGGTCCGGCATCGCTGATCTGCGCGCGATGAGCAAACACGCCCGGCGAAACCTCGTCTACCGCGGCAACAGGTCCAGTGGCCTGGCATGTGATTGCGCCGCCCTGCAAGTCCGCGGGCAACGACGGTTTAGGCGGACGGTTGTTTAATTCCGCCTCGCATTGCGCCAGGCTTTGCGCTTCGTATCCAGGCACGAGAACCGCGCGGCAGAGGCTTGGTTCAGCGGCCAGACAGGCCATAATAACGGCTTCGAACATGGCGCATCTCCGTTCTCGGACTCATCCGCAAGTTTCTTATTTTTTTCACGTCCACGCGACCAATGCCTAAGTAGCATTTCGAAAAATACCGTTTTGTGGTAAGTCACGCGCACACAAGGAGTACGACATGAAACATCTGATCGTCGCTGGTCTGGTCACTGTATTGGCGCAAATCGCGCACGCCGAACAAAAAAATCCGTTGACGGATAGCCCGACGTGGGAAGACCTGCGCATCGATCTCATCGGTGATGTCACGCCGCAGGATGGCGCGGCAGTTTTCGAAATCGATGCTCCTTACCGCGCACATGACGCGGCAACAGTGCCGATCCGCATCACCCAAAGCGAGGCGGCCTCTCCGATCCGCAAGGCGATGTTGGTGATCGACGAGAACCCCGCCCCGATGGCTGCCGAGCTGGCATTCAGCGATGCGATGGCACCGCTTGATTTCGAGTTGCGCGTCCGGGTGAACCAATATTCGAATGTGCGCCTGATCGCGGAAACAGGCGAAGGTACGTATATGGGCGGACGCTTTGTGAAAGCCTCAGGCGGCTGTTCTGCGCCTGCATCGCGTGACCCCGAATTGGCCTTGGCCGACATGGGCAAAATGCGGCTTAAAACCTTTGATGAAGCGCCGAAAATGTCGGGTCAGCGCCGTGAGGCTCAGATCATGATCCGGCACCCGAACTACTCGGGACTTCAGCGTGATCAGATCACACAGCTTTTCATCTCGGCTCATTTCATCGAGACGCTGGAAGTGTTCCAAGGCGACGAAATGCTGTTTACCCTGACGGGTGGTATCTCGGTCAGTGAAAACCCTGTTTTCCGCTTTGGATATCGCGACAACGGTGCGCAATCGATCCGCGTCCGTGCTGTCGATACGGAAGGTAACATTTTCGAACAGGTTCTGACGAAATTCGCAGATAGCTGACCTGCGGCCTTTGCCAATCTATTCTTGAAAGCACAAGATCTCAGCTTCGGCCTGCGCGCGACGCAGTTCGGAAACGATGCCCTTGGCCATGGCAGACGTCCGAAAAAACGACATTCGTTCGCCGCCGACCTGTTGCATGGATAGAACCGTTTCCGCTTCGGTATAGCGCTCGTATGGCAGGATGGTTGCAATGTGATCGATTGAACAGGCGCATTTGATCAAGATATCCCGCCTTTGTCCGTTCGCCGCCATACAGCCAAAGACATAGTCGGCGCGGGCGACAGTCGGGTAGTCGTTCAGCCGTTCCGCGGCTGTCTGCGCAAAGGCCGGAGTGGTCAGCAAACCCACCGCGGCAAATACGGCCCAACGGATCATTCCTGCGTCTCCATTCCTTCAAGGGTCAACGCGTTGCGATAGCTGCCACCGCTGTCCGGGCCCGGTGCATGAGCCTCAAGCGACACGTACCAACCGGGAACTTCGTCCGACATGGTGAAGGTCAGTGCAAGATCGGCATAGCCACCCATCTTTTCGCGGTTCTTGTCATTCTCAAAAGGCGAAAGCGTCACTTGTTTCGCTGCCACTTCCTGCCCTTGATACATCACCGTGGCAGCCGTGATCGGCGCCTCCTGCACTAAGGAATCCTTGATCCGGTTCCGAATGTAAAACGGACTGCCGCCTGCCTCTTGCGCGACGTCCCGCAAAGTGGTTTCGATAAAATACATCACAATCGGGTTGCCGACTGTGGCGGGAAACTGGCCCAAACTGCGATACTTGTCTTCTTTCACGAAGCGTAAATTGGCCATGTCTTCGGGCATGAAACGCAGTTCGACACCGCCTGTGTTACGGTCAGCATAATCGTTTTTGCCCGCGATCATGACCTGCCGGTCGTACAGCAGCATTTCGTTTTGTGGCAGACCATCCAAAGTCCCGATCCGAAAGATCAGATCGTAAGGCTGTTCGGCCTGCGCGGGAAAGGCGAATAAGAAGAAGACCAAAACTGCACGGGCGTAAGACATGAAACCATCCTTTGTTGCGTTTTAGCCTAGCTGCGCGGCTGGCAAGGTCATTGCAGACTTTCGTCGTAGTGCAGGATCTGGGGCGACCCCGGCAGACGCCGCGTCTTCCAATCGATCAGTGGTCGCAGTCGCGAAAGATTCACTGGTTTCGTGAGAACCGAAAACCCGTGCTTTGCCCCGATCTCCTTGATGGCTGGTTCCTGGTTGGCGGTGATCATTATAGCGGGAATGTCACGGCCGGTCCGTCGCCGTAATGCAAGGATGGACTGCAGGCCCGTGTCGCCGTCGTCCAGCTGGTAATCCGCCAGAATGATGTCCGGGCTCATGCCGATATCTTCAAGCAGCCGCGTCGCCTCCTCGGTGGATGACGCGCCTAGCACCGACGCCCCCCATTTCTCCAGCCGTTGGGTCATGGCGAAAAGCACGCCGGGATCATTCTCGATCAGCATAACAATAAGATCCATCTCGGAATCAGGTGTGTTTGATCGATCCACTGCTTCGGTCAGGATCGCGACATCCTTGCCGACCATTGGAACCGCAATGGAAAACACCGACCCAATTCCCGGCTTGGAGCGCACGGTCACCGGATGATCCAGCAGGGCACAGGCGCGGCTTACGATGGACAGGCCAAGGCCCATACCGAAACTGGCAGACCTGCTTTGATCGACACGCGTGAACTCTTGGAAAATGCGCTTTTGGTCTTGTTTTGCGATACCTACCCCGGTGTCCCACACTTCCAGAACCACCTGGTCTCCCCGGCGTCGACACCCCACCAAAACGCGGCCCGAACTGGTGTACTGTATCGCGTTGTTGATCAGGTTCTGTACCGAACGCGCAAGGTAACGTCGGTCGCTGCGCACGTGCACACTGGTTGATACGACGTCCAGTCGCAGGCCCTTTTCCTCGGCCAGCGGCCTTATGTCTTCGGCAATGTCATGCAGCAAAACACCCAGATCGAAATCCGATAGCGCCAGTTTCGTATCCACAGAATCCAGCCGCGAAATATCAAGCAACGCGTGCAAAAGCGACTCCATAGACTGGAAGGAACTGCCCAACCGCCGCACCGTATCCTCAAGCCCGGTGCCGGGCGACATATCGTTCAAAGAAGAAATCAACAGCTTGGCGGCGTTGATCGGCTGCAGAAGATCATGACTGGCCGCCGCGAAGAAACGGCTTTTGGACGTCATCGCCGCTTCCACCTCGGCCTTGGCAAGGCGCAGGTCCTCTTCGACGCGTGCCTGTTCCGCATATTGGCTGCGCAACACATGATTGACCTTCGTTAGTTCCTGCGTACGGGCACGCACCCGGTCTTCCAACTCTTGCGTAGTCTGGAATTGGGCCGTGACATCCATCACGTTGACGATACAGCCACCGTCGGGCAGCGGGTGCAGATCAAGATCCAGAACCATGCCATTGTTGTGCCGCACCCTGAGATGCAGATTGTTGGCCCGACGCAAGTAACGCATCAACCCTTCGAAATTTTCTTGCGGAAACGCCCCGGGCAAATGCCGCGCGTTTAGGTATTCCACGATCTGCGCGTAGGACGTTCCCGCACGGGTCAACTGCAAGGGCAACGTCAGAAGATCGGCAAAACGTGCATTGGTCAGCAGCAACGTCCCATCTGCCGACAATGTGCACACCCCTTGTGGCATATTGTCGAAAGTGGCTTTCAGAAAGTGCTCTTGCTCGTCAATCAGTCGGTTCTTTTCCAACCGGTTCGACCGAACGATCGCCGTGATTTCCGTTTGCAGGACAACCGTGTTGTTATGGCTCGTGCGGCGATAACTGATCACAAACCAGCGGTCGTTCTTTAACGCAAAAACGAAGGGCGGCGCCGCTTCTGCATCATCGCGCAACGCAACGCCCGCCACGTTCAGCCGATCGGCCTCGTGCCGCGGTGTGATATCCCGGCTGTTGCCCACAAGCCGGAAGTAATCGCTCAGCTTCATACCGGGCTCCACTGCTTCGCGCACATCCGGGATCAACTGTTTGAAAAACTCGTTGAAGACCTGCAAACTGCCATCCGTGAAGATGGCAAAGCCACCTTCCATGGACTCCAACGCATCCGACAGGCTGACCTGTGTGCGTGTGCGCGCCTGCTCCGAGCTTTCCAGATCATCACTGGCGCGACCAAGCGTGCTAAGCGCCATTTCCAAGTCACGTGTCTTTTCCGAGACCTTGGATTGCAGGGTGATCGCCGACTGAAACAATGAATACGCGGCATTTCCCAACTCGTGGCTTTGGTTGGCCCGGGCCATGAGCGCTTTGATGATCTTGTCCTGCTTGGCAATTTGATCTTCAAGCGGCTGGTTTCGATCGATCACAGGTTGAACTCCCGTTCTGCTGGAAAAAACGCGAGTCCCACAAAGGTCTGGTTCATGTGGATGCCGCCAAACTGTTCACCATAAGTGTTGAAACCCACCACCCGGTACTGGCGCAGCACGCTTGAGGCTTCTTCGCGTAGCGACTTCTGTTCGATCTCCAGCCGCCTAAGAACGCAGTCAAAGCCGAGCACAAAGCCGGGCTCCTGTCCATTCCGACAACAGGCTGCAAGCTCGCTACGCATCGTTTCGATGATTTCCTTGCCCCGCCCAAGCGCAAGGATCAGGCCGTTCTCTATCGCCGACAGAAAGGTCATCGAGCCGTCCTCGAGCGCCTCCTGAATGGCGCGAACGTAATAGTTTTCCATCGCACGGACCAAAACCGGATTTTCGGCAAACACCGTGGGCGAAAGCTCTTCAATACTATAGCCGGTCAGGCGCGCGTATTCTTCTGCCGCGGGACTGCCGTTGATCTCGTGGACCACGCGGTCTTCTGGATTGGCACTTGTGACAACCAGCTGCGTATCGGTGGCGGTGAAGTGGTCAAACCGCACGGTTTCGAACTGCAGATCGGTTTCCACCAGAAGCAGCAAAGCCGCGTTTTCATGAAAGACGCCGTCGTGCAGAATGTATGTCACGTCATAGGACAAACCACGCCCTGCCGAGCCGCCAAACACGGGAATGTCGCCCAAACCGGCCTCAAGCGCCGCCACTAGGATATCTTCCTGCTTTGACAGCCCATCGGCGAAGGTCAAAGCAAAGCGGTGCCAGTTCGCAGTTGAACGAAATCGCGAGGCCAGTGTTTTGACCTGCAGTGCCGTTTCCTTGATGGACACGGGCTTGAGCGGGCAAATCAGGGTCGATGTGCAACGAAAATGGGCCCTGGGAAACCCGATAAGCAACAGCGTGCTGTCCTCATATCCTTGCGGTGTTATCTGACCGCCACTGGTACAGCCAAAAACCGGTGTGCCCGACAATTTTTCGCTCAACGCGTCGGCGACTTCCGTGTGGTCGAGCGACTCGGGAAGAAAGGCCAGCACAAAGCAATGCCCCCAACGGCCCAACTGCAACAGGGCTTCATCGACGGCTTTGGACGCAGTGTCACTTGCAGATGTCCCGACCGAGATGATCCGGACCGATCCGCCCAGCTCTTCGGGATGCAGGTTCATCGTCTCAGCTCAGCATTGCGCGCGTGTCGCTGTCCGACAATGTGTCCGGACGGTCCAGCCCGACACTATTGACCAGCACCGCGGCCTGCGTACGGTTACACACCCCAAGCCGCCGCAGAAGCGCAGTGATATGTGCCTTAACCGTCGCTTCGGCAAGCGACATCTCGAATGCAATCTGCTTATTCGGTTTGCCCGCGCAAATCAGATTCATGATCCGGGTCTGCTGTGGTGTAAGATCGGCAATACGCTCGGATATCTCGTGCAAGCCCAACGTGTTCTCTTTTTGCGGCCGCGTTACCGGAGAAAAGCCGGGCGGAAGGTATTTTGACCCCTCCTGAACCAGTTCCAAAGCTTCGGCAATTACGGTGCGCGGTGCGTCTTTGGGTATGAAGCCAGCGGCACCGGCATCCATCAGCGCCTGGATCGTTTCGTCATACGAATCCGCCGATATGACGAGAATCGGAACATCCGGCAGTTTCTCGCGAAGCTTGATGAAACCGCTAAGTCCGGTCACGTCCGGCAATCGCAAGTCGAGCATCACCAGATCCGGAACCAACCCTTCAGCCAACGCCCCAAGCGCTTCTGTCATCGAGTGAACGGTGCGAACCTCCTGCATCTCAAATGCAGTCGACAGGGACCTTGCCATCGCATCGCAGTACAAGGGATGATCATCAATAACCAAGGTCAGTTCAATTGAAATAGCCTTATTCTTTCGCTCAGCCTGAACCACCATGCGAAGTCCTCCCGCCTCAAAGGTTAGCGAAACTTCCTCACGACGCAAGGGTGCTGACCGGGTGCCAATTGCCACGGCAAATTCGCGCTATTCACTTATTTCGCGGCACTTTTGCCAAGTCGTGGCGTTTTTGGTGGCGTGGGCGTGCGCAACGCATTTTGGAAATCGCGGGCAAATTGCACCATATTGGCCGTGTCCCGGGACTTGCCGAAAAGCATCGTATCAAGCCCGTGCAGCATCGCCTGCCGGTCGGCATCCGGCTGGTAAAGCGCATCCAATTCGTGCGCAGTGCGGCGCAGCACCCTGTCATCTCTGACGCGTGCAGCTTTCCGCAACCGGGCCAGCATACGCTGCTTCGACAGCCAGCCATGAAACGGTGCGAATGAGACCGCACGACCTTGCAGCATCAGCATCAGCGCCGCCAAGAAAGCAAACACTCCGACGGTCAGTTGCGTTCCGGACCAAAGGCGCGCTTGCACGATCGGTGGTGTTGGCGTTGTGGCTTCGGGGATTACGGTTTCCCCGAACGCAACACGCTGCGCAGAGATCTCGACCGTGCGGTCCTCTCGGGTCAGCGTGTCAAAATAGGTGAATTCAATCGGTTCCAGTATCGCGGCGTGACCATTGGTCGGCGTCACCGTCCAACGCCAGAACGCGATCGCTTGCGGTCCGTTGGGTGTCAGATCGACAAGCCGCTTTTCGGGATGCGCAAAGATAAGTGCTGACGGCGAGCGTAGCTCGGGCATGGGCGGCAGCATATCCGGGCTGGCCCCAAGTGCGGATACACGCACCACGCGCAACACCCCCTCACCTTCTTTCAACTGGTCCGGCGCGTTGGACCAATCGTCGCTGACCTTCAAACCGCGAACCGGAAACCACCATTCGTCCCGTGATGGTTCCTGCATCACCTTAATCGACACAGGATCCGACTTGATTGTGTGATCAAACCATTTGTTCTGCTCGTCCAGCAGCGTCAGCTTGTGTTGAAAACTGCCGATTTCCAGCGTTCCCACCTCGTCCGCAAAGATCGCCACCCGCCGGCGCATATTCTTGACCGGCAGACCGGAAATCATGCTTTCGTACCAATAATCCTGACCCAATTGCATCCAGCTGAATCCTGCGAAATCCGGCTGGATAAGCGTTTCTCGCGTGATGTGCCGCTTGTACACGCCGTGAATGGTCAGCAGGATCATTTCCTGCCGAAACGGCGTGGCGGGCAACTCCTCGACCAGCAGCTCGAGCTTAAGATCATCGGGATCCACGTGCCGCGTCTGCGCCACGACAGGCGCACCAAACACCAAAATCACGAACAGACAGGCCAAAACCCTTACCATTCCGTCGCCTCCTGTGGCTGGCCTGTCCCCGCCTTGCGGCGCAACTTGTGTTCATGCGCAATGCGCGCCGCAAGAAATGCGCCGGGTACGTCTTCCAGCGTTTTTAGCCAACGATCATTGGCGACAATGAAAAGATCATCAAACACCCGGCGCACACCAAGCTGTTCTTCCGATTGCAGCGCCGGCAGGTAAAGCGCGGTGCCCGCATTGGTTTCCCCGTCTCCGGTGCCTTCCGCCTTTGCATCACCCCGCGCCACTGGCGCACGAATGGTTTCTCCGTCGCGCTTTCGCGACAAGAATACCGAATCGGCATCCAAGGCCGTTCCGGCATAGAATGCGCGCACCAGATCAAAGTTGGCGCGCGCTTCGGGATCTTCATGGATCGCCAATGCAAGATCGTAGGCCTCCAGCGCAGCTGCATATTTGCCATCCCGCACAAGCGCATTTCCATGATTGTAAAGTGCCGCCGGTCCCGCCCCGTCGAACGCGGCAGCGGCTTGGCGGTAGGATCCTGCACGGTAATACGACACTCCGCGCCAATGGGGATCTGAAAACAAGGCGGCAGCAATCGACGGAACACCAAGCGAAAGGGCCACCCGACCAAAAGGCGCAGTTCCACCAATCAGCACAGCCAAAATTATGGCGGCGCCTGCCGCGATACCTATCGTCAGCCGCATCATACTGCCTCCCGACGAAACATCACAAGAAGTGGCAGAAGGGCCAGAAAAAGAAGATACCGCCCCATGTCCTCAAGCAGCAGCAACTGCAAATCCTGCCGTTCCAGCCTAGTGGCGTCTGCACGCCCAACATCGTTCATAAAAGCGCGAATGTCATCGGTTGCATATACCTGGCCGTCACCTGCCAATGCCTCGAACGCCTCGTGGTCCAAAGGTTCCGTTCCACCTACACTGGTCTGCGCGGCAACCACCGAAAGCCGTGCGCCAAGGCTTTCAATCCTGTCCACCGTTTTCTTGACCTGGGGTCCGGCCCCTGCCCCATCGGTCAGCCAGATCACGTCACCTGCCAGAATCTGCGCCTGTTCAAGCAAATCCGCCGCATCCGCAAGTGCCAGCGCGGGTCTGTTGCCTTTGTCTGGCACAGTCTTTTCATCCAACAAGGCGATCGTCTGCCCAAGCTGTTCGTGATCCGTTGTCAACGGTGATGCGATGTAGCTGTCCCCGGCATAAACCACCAGCGCGGCCGGCTTGCTGCCAAGCTCGCTAAGACCACCGCGCGCCATTGTGATTATTGCCGGCCACACCGGATCGCGCGTCATAGACCCCGAAACGTCCATAACAAACACCACACCATCCAGGTTGCGGAACGTGTTTGCGGACTTTGTCCCAATCGCAGGCCCGGTCAGCGCCAAGCAGACCAAGCCGACGATGGCAAAGGGCAAAACAGACACAACCGAGCGACTGCCCCGTTCCATTCGCCCCAGACGGGTCATCGCGGCCATCAACTCTGGCTGGATCTGCGTCTGCCAGTCTCCGGGCCTTCCCGCGCGGCGAAACCAAAGCACGGCAAGGGCCGCGATGATCAGCAGCGCAAGAAACCAAATGGGCCTCAGAAAGATAAGCTCGGTGACCATTACGCGCGCTGCCTCAGCCCAGCCCCAAGCGCAATCAAGCCGGCCAGAAGCGCGGGCCATATCCAGAAAGACCGGTACGTTTCGGCCGCAAGCCCGGACCGCGCCGTTGGTTCCAGCTTGTCCAGGGTGCGCGCTGCGGCGCGCAGATCATCCGTCGTACGGACGTGAAACAGTTCGCCACCACTCGCCTTGGCCACGCCAAGCAGGGTTTTGACATCGACGACACCACGATCCTCCGGCGCCTCCTCTCGCGAAATCGGACCCAACGCCAGCGTATGCACCCTTACCCCCATCCGAGCCGCAAGACCGGCTACGTCCAATGGCGTCGCAGCACCCGCGTTGTTGGCCCCATCCGACAGCAGGATGATCACCTTCGTTTCGGCATCCGACGTTTCAAGCCGTTTCAAGGCAATGCCCATCGCGTCCGAGATGTTCGTGGCCCGACCCGAAATGCCGATCACCATCCCCTCGATCGCGCGCGCGATTGCCTCGGTGTCAAAGGTTGGCGCGGCCGCCACGTAAGCACGAGACCCGAACACAACAAGGCCAACCCGGTCCCCTGCCCGCGCACGGGCGAACTCGGCCCCTACGGTTTTGACGACATCCAAGCGCGTACTCTTTTGCCCATTCAACTCGAAATCATCGCGTATCATCGAGCCCGAGAGATCCAGCGCCAGGATCAAATCGCGCCCTGTCATCGGCAAAGCCTGTTGGGGGGCCAGCACCCTTGGGCCAGCAAGAGCCACCACCAGCAACACCCAGATCACGGACGGTATCAGCAGTTTCGCGCGGGCACGCGTGGCTCCCGTCGGTCTACCAGCCAAGATATGGCGTCCGACGCTTTCCGGCACGATCAAGGCAGCCCCGGCAAACCCCTGAGGTGGCGCAAGCAGATAGACCAGAGGCGGTAAAAGCAGCAGCAACAGAAAAAGCGGATTGGCAAACTCAGGCATGTTTGCCCCGACTTTCTAGCAACCGTGTTTCGATCTCTTCCGAGGACGGAAACGTGCCGGGTTTGTAAAGCGAACCATCGATTGGCAGCACCATTCCTTCAGAACGCGCCAAATGCAAAAGCGCCACACCGCGCTCATGTTCGGGCAAATCACGCAACCTGCAAACTCGCGCCTCAAGCGTTGGCAACGACTTCTCTTGTCTCCACCGCTTTGCCGTCAGCAACAGGCAAACCAGCCATGCCAGCACCAAACCCACTCCGGCGGCGGCAAGCAGTTCGGCCAAGACGCCACCGGCGGCCTCGGGCGGCAGGCGAATATCGTTCAACCCGCCCAGCATGGTTTCCACATCCATCTGACGTTCGGACATGTTTTATCGTCCCACAACCGCATGGATCATTGCATCGCGCGTCGGCATTCCGGCATCGACGCGCCAGACGTCGTAGTCAAGTTGAATGCTCTCGACCTCGTTTATACGTGAAAATTGTACATCCCGGCGGGTGCCATCGTTGCTATGGATGGGATAGTGACCCACAGGCAGATTGTTCAAAGCACGGTCTTCGATCCGCAGCACTTGCAATCTTCGGTTCTGCGCCAAACGCCCCGTGACATCACCAAACCCAATTCCAAGACTGTCCATCGCACTTGCCAACACCATCGTGGCCCCGCGCGGCACGATCCTGTGTGCGCCGGACAGCGCCGTATCCAGCCGCGGATCGTCGAATGGCTTTGCATGCGCCGCCTGCCGGGCCACACGCTTTGCCAGGGCCAAAGCGGCGTCATGTGCCTTTACCAACCCACCGATGACCGACAGCATACCACGTAGTTTGCCTTGCGTGCGTACAATCACCCGCGTGTCGCCCGTAATGGCCAAAAGCCCGACACGCCCACCTTCCTCAACCGCCTGCCAGCCAATCCATGCCAGCGCCTCGGCTGCCGCGACGGACCGAAAGGCCCGGCGCATCCCCCACAGCATCGAGGGTCTGAAATCGGCCACCAGAAAGGTGACCCTGTCCCGTTCTTCGTGAAATGTCCGCACGTGCAATTCTCCGGTTCGCGCCGTGGCACCCCGATCCAGATGGCGCATGTCATCGCCGTGAATGTACATACGGCTGTCGGCCACCACCTGGCCCTGGCCGCGCTTCGACACAACGAAACCACCGGGCAAAGCGCTCAGCGGTGGT
>JBCBTE010000011.1:0-39520 GCA_039818805.1 Pseudomonadota bacterium | reverse complement strand
AGGTTGTGAATCTTGAACACGGATGTCCATGGCGCGATATGGTCAGTTTCGGTACCCACGCCGAACACAGGCACCCGGATATCACGCAGAGAAACGGCATGACCCTCCACTTGGTATCGTCCCGATGCCAGGTCGTTGTTGAGAAACATTTTGCGCAAGTATTCCGAGTGCATCCGCGCCGGCATCCGCGTACTGTCCGCATTCCATGCCATCAGGTCATTCATCGGGGCGTCGTCTTCTCCCAGAAGGTAGGTCCGGATCATCCGCGACCAGATCAGGTCATTCGAGCGCAGCATTTGAAACGCACTCATCATCTGTTCGGCTTCCAGGTACCCTTGGGCAGCCATCACGTCTTCGAGGAACGAGACTTGGCTTTCGTTGATGAAAAGCATCAGTTCTCCGGCGTCGCTGAAATCGGTCTGAGCTGCCAACAGCGTCATACTGGCCAAGCGTTCGTCGCCATCGCGCGCCATGGTTGCGGCCGCAATCGATAACACCGTGCCACCCAGACAGTATCCGGCTGCGTGCAGTTTTGCGGCACCCGTGGTCTTTGTTATGTGCTCCACAGCCGCCATCGGGCCTTGTTGCAGGTAGTCCGCCATACCCAGATCGGCGTCCTCAGCACCCGGATTGCGCCAAGAAATCATAAACACGGTAAAGCCTTGCGCGACCAGATAGCGGACTATGGAATTTTCCGGGCTGAGGTCCAGAATGTAATACTTCATGATCCACGCCGGTACGATCAGGATCGGCTCGGCCTGCACTTTGGAGGTGGTCGGAGTGTATTGGATCAACTCGATCAGATGATTGCGATAGACAACTTTGCCCGGCGTGGTCGCTACATCGCGCCCCACCACTTTGGAAGACACGGGTTTGTCACCACTGACCTTTTCTTGCCAACCGCGCATGAACGCGGCAGCACCATGTGCCAAATTCTGGCCGCGTGTCTCGATCGTGCGGGCGATCGCTTCGGGGTTGGTCGGAAAGAAATTCGATGGTGCGGCCGCGTCCATGAATTGCCGCGCCAGAAAGGTCATCGCCTTGTCATCTGACGGATCGAGGCCGGGGATGTCCGACGTTGCATGATCAACGAAATCCTCAGCCAGCAGAAACCCTTGAGCAAGTGCCGCGAACGGCGGATTGGCCCACGCCGGATTCGTGAAGCGCCGGTCGCCCCTTTTGGGCGAAATTGGGCGCGCCGCAGTGTCATCGGGACAGCCTTGGGTCACGAAGGCCAGCCAATCCATCCAGTTGTCTTGCGCCTTTTGCATCAAGGACAGCTGTTTGTCCGGGGCTGTGGCAAGATGCATCGCCCAATCCCCCGCCATTGACATCACGGCGACAGGCGACGTGCCCAGAGTTGCCCGCGCCAAGCGGCGGCGCAGCGGGCGAGAATTTTTGTCTGGATCGCATTTGTGCGACGGCGCATCGTGGTTGGATGTGGTAGTCAAATCTCTCATGGAAGTATCCCGTTTGCTGGACCTTCTGTGCTGCTACTTGGATAACATGACACCCGTATTACTGCGCCCCTCACGTCGCGTAATCGCCAGACCGGCGCGCGACAATCGGTGCGTGCGCTCAATATATGTGCTTGGACTGGCGATGTGCTGCAAAAAGGCAAGATTACCGTGGTCGTGCGGTCATAACATCGCCCAGAGATCTTCGGCGGTTTGATCGAACAGTGGACGGTTCGAAAACGCGGAGATAGTAAGCGAGGCTACCCAATCGGCCTTGCCGATCGGCACCAATGACCCTTCGGCAAGTTCTGCCGATATCGATGTCTCGGGCATCCACGCAAACCCGCATCCGGCCAGCAGACGGCGCTTGATGGCTTCGACCAACCCGTCAACATAGATCGTCTTGGCGTGCAGGGGTTTGTGATCGATGGTGTTTTCGACAACCACACCAAGAAACGTGGACCTTTCGTAGGCAAGATACGGGATTGGAGGCCCATCGCGACGGTCCAAATCCCAACCATTGCTGCAAGCGGGTCCGGTTGCCGCGACCGGGATCAGACGGTCTTCGCGAAGGTCCTTTCGTTCGAAGGCGGTTTCGTCAATCATCGGAGATACGGTGTGGTGACCATAGCAAAGCATGATGTCCACGGCCCCCTCGACCAGAAGGTCGCAACACGTGCTCAGCGAATCTGAAATGACGCGTGTTCGCATTTCCGGCAGTTCTTTTTGCAGGTCGTCGATCCGCTTGACCAGGTAGTTGACCGAGATCGTGTGCAAGACCGAAATATTGATGAATCGGGTTTCACCGCGATCTGCGTCGCGAATCGATTGGCGCGCCTCCGACAGTTGAGACATCGCGCCTGATGCGATCGGTAAGAAATTCTGCCCGGATTCCGTCAATTGAACAGGGTAGGTCGCCCGGTTGACCAATGGCAGCCCAACCCAGCTCTCCAACGCTTTGATGCGCCGACTGAACGCGGATTGTGTTATGTTTCTTTCATTGGCCGCGCGCGTGAAGTTCTGTGTACGCGCAAGGCATTCGAAATCCCG
The DNA here is from genome assembly GCA_039818805.1 of Pseudomonadota bacterium. Classification (GTDB taxonomy): domain Bacteria; phylum Pseudomonadota; class Alphaproteobacteria; order Rhodobacterales; family Rhodobacteraceae; genus Roseovarius. Next base: position 37,013 of record JBCBTE010000011.1, on the reverse strand, counting down.
CAGCCAGTTCAGATCCATGATTTCGTTCCGCATTCAAAGCATTTGCGCAGATTATAGGCAGAACTATGCAAATTCAGAATAGTTTAATGAATTGTTTGAATTGGCGTCGTGTCGAAGTCTCGACCTAGTCTCTTACATGACCAAAAAGTTCCGACAACGGAGGGACGCAAATCAGAAAAAAGATCCGCCGGACAACACCGGCGATTATCCAACAGAGGAGAAGACCATGAAAACCAGAATGAAGAATCTTGGCCTTGCGACAGTGGTGAGCGTGTTTGCGCTACCTGCTCTTGCGGCTGAAGAGGTCAAGATCGGCGTGCCTTCGTGGACAGGCGCACAGGCCATCGCGCATGTCTTGGGCGCAGTCGTCGAAATGCGGATCGGTGGCGAAGTTGAATACGTTCCGGGCAACAATGCTACGATTTTCCAGGCGATGGACCAAGGAAAGGGTGACATCGATGTGCACCCGGATGTCTGGCTGCCTAACCAGGAAAGCTTTACCAAGAAGTACGTCGATGAAGCGGGAACGGTGACTCTGTCGTCCAACCCATATGAGGGCAACCAAGGCTTCTGCGTGTCAAAGGACTTTGGTGAAGCAAACAACATTACGGACATCGCGGACCTGGGTCGACCGGATGTCGCGGCGTTGATGGACAGTGACGGCAACGGCAAGGGTGAAATGTGGATTGGCGCACCCGGTTGGGCGTCGGCGAACGTGAACGAGGTGAAGACACGCGACTACGGCCTGCTGGACTTTATCGAGCCGGTCCGCGCAGAAGAAAGCGTGAAAACCGCACGCATCAAGGACAGCATCGCCAAGGGCGAGGGCTATGCTTTTTATTGCTACAAACCGCATGCCGTGTGGTTCATGTTTGATGTGAAGATGCTGTCGGAACCCACCTATGACCCGGCGAAATACGTCATGGTGCAGCCATCGGATGACCCCGACTGGTACGACAAATCAATGGTCGCTTCGAAAGATGCATTGAAGAATGTGCAAATTGCATGGTCCAACTCGCTGCCAGATCGTTCCCCCGCGATTGCCGAGTTTTTCAGCCGGTTTGAACTGACGGCAGATGATGTCTCGGGCTTTGCCTTCGAAATCAGTGGCCAAGGCCGCGACCCGGCAGACGTTGCGCGCGAATGGGTCGAAGCAAACCCTGAACGCGTTGACGCATGGCTTGGGCTTTGAGCACATAATTTGTGCATCGGTGGCACCGGCGTGTTCCGGTGTCGCCCGTTTTTCACCACATAAGGCGGCGGACCGATGAATGACGACACCGTCATAGAGATTTCTGATGTCTGGAAGATTTTCGGTGCCAATCCGGAGGCCGCGCTGAAGTCGATCCGAGAAGACGGGCTAAGCAAGGCTGAGGTGCTGGCGCAGCATAATGCTGTGGTCGGTGTCGCCGATGTCAGCCTTTCGGTCAATCGCGGCGAAATCTTTTGCATCATGGGTTTGTCCGGCAGTGGAAAATCCACCCTCGTGCGTCACTTCAACCGGCTGCTTGAACCCACCGCAGGCAAGATTGCAATCGAAGGCGTTGACGTGATGGCGCTTGGTCCAAAGGCGCTGCAGACCTTTCGCAATCAAAAGATTGGCATGGTGTTTCAGAATTTCGCACTGATGCCACATCGATCAGTACTCGATAACGTCGCGATGCCGCTTGAGATCCGGCAGGTCGCCAAAAACGAAAGGATGCGTCAGGCTGCCGCAATTCTCGACATTGTCGAACTGGGTGCTTGGGGTTCGAAATTTGCCCACGAACTGTCCGGCGGCATGCAGCAGCGTGTAGGACTGGCTCGGGCTTTGGCCGCCAACCCTGATGTTCTGTTGATGGACGAGCCGTTTTCGGCGCTCGACCCGCTCATCCGAAGGCAACTGCAGGACGAGTTCATCCGCCTGAGCAAGATCCTGAAGAAAACCACAGTGTTTATCACGCATGATCTGGACGAGGCGGTGCGCATCGGCGACCGCATCGCGATTATGCGCGACGGAAAGGTTGTGCAGATTGGTACGGCTGAAGACATCGTAATGCATCCCGCCGATGACTACGTGGCCGATTTCGTGGCGGGCATTTCCCGTCTCAAAGTCGTGCATGCCCACGCTGTCATGCAACCGATTGAGGCCTTTGTTGCTGCGACCGGGCCGATCCCCGCAGCAGCGCCGCGCGTGCAAGAACAGGAAACGCTCAGCAACCTGATCAACCTCGCCATTGATGACAGCAACGCAATCATCGTTGAGCAGGGCGGCAAGGACGTTGGTGTGATCACCCGCGCCGATCTTTTGCGCACAGTCATCGAAGGGACCGAAGTCTCATGACCCAGTCAGACGTAAACCCCCTTGAGGATACTGAAAGTGAGGCGGCGCTGGCTTATGCCGAAGAACGCCGCGAGAATATCCGGACCTTCGTGCGCACCAACCCGGATTACTACATCCAGAATTTTGACAAGATCGGCGCCTCATCACGTTTCACGCCGACCTTCAATCTGATGGCAGGCTTCTTTGGTCCGGTATGGTTCGGTGCGCGGGGGCTTTGGTCCTGGGCCTTGCCGTTTCTCATCATTGAGGCATTGGGATTTGTCCAAATTGCCCGCGGGCTGTTCGGCGATCTTGCGGCTGATGCCATGGCGCGCATCTCTTCAATCGAAGGCACTCTTGAACTGCGCCGCCAACAACTGGCTGCTGCAATCGCGGAAAACTCCGACAAGATCGATGTCTACCAACGCACCGTCGAATCTTTGGAAGCGAATATCGGCGGCATTCGCGCCGAGGCCGAAACCTTGGCAGCCCAAGGACCTTCGATCGCATTGACGGGATTGATGATACTGCTGTTGGTCAAGGCGGCACAGGCCACCGTGGCCAACTGGGCGCTTGAAGCCCGTTTTTCCGATTGGTTATCCGAACGTTCGATACGCTCGGGTATGCCCGTTCAGGAAATTGTGTTCAGTGCCATCTTCATGGTCCTGATCGTGACCGCGGCCATGCTGCATTACAGCTTTCCGGGGCGATTTTCTTTGCTCAACGCGTTTCCCACTGACCCGAATATTCGCCTGACTGGCATCACATGGGTGGAAGACTTTATCGCCTTTTGTGTCCGCAACAGCGAAGCCTTCTTCGACGCGCTCACATTCGGCATCCGGGCCCTGCTTGATGCGCTTGAGGTCATCCTTGTGCAGACGCCGTGGATCGTGATCGCCAGCCTCATCGTGCTTTTGACATGGTTGACGGCGGGCTTGCGCACCGCGATCTATTCAGGTGCCTTCCTAGCCTATATGGGCCTTCTGGGCTTCTGGGAAGCGGCGATGACCACACTGGCACTGCTGGGCACGGCGGCATGCTTGTCCATTGCCATCGGCATCCCGCTTGGCATGTTCGCGGCCCGCCGCCCACGGTTTTATGCATTCATCCAACCGATCATGGACTTCATGCAAACCATGCCGGCCTTCGTCTTCATGGTGCCGGTGATTGCGTTCTTCGGCGTGGGCAAACCGGCCGCGGTTGTGGTGACCATGATCTTTGGGGGTACACCCGTAGTGCGCTTGACCGTGTTGGGCTTGCGTGGCGTCCCCGAAAGCGTGCGAGAGGCCGCGATCAGCTTTGGGGCAAACAAGTGGTACTTGCTTACAAAGGTGGACCTACCACTGGCCAGCCCGTCCATCCGCGCGGGTATCAACCAAACCATCATGCTGTCACTTGCCATGGTGGTCGTGGCATCGTTGATCGGTGCCAAGGGATTGGGCGAAGACGTATTGGAAGCGCTGCAATACGCCAATGTGGGGCAGGGGATTCTGGCCGGGTTCTCGATCCTCTTCTGCGCTATGATCCTTGATCGCATCGTGCAGGGTGCGCGCAAATGACATCGCTCGTCTTTGTCCATGGTTTCATGGGCGGCAGCCGACAATGGCAGCAGCAACAAAAAGAGCTTGAAGACAGGTTTGATGTGATTGCGGTTGATCTTCCCGGCTTTGGAGACAACGCGCATGTCGAGGCCCCGAACACTATTTTTGCATACGCGCAATGGGTTCTGGATAGTCTGAAGGCGAGGGGGGTGGACCGGTTTCACCTGCTTGGTCATTCGATGGGTGGCATGATCGTCCAGGAGATGGTCGCACAAGCGCCGGATCGCATCGATCGTCTTGTCCTCTACGGAACGGGCGCGACGGGTGTTCTTCCGGGTCGGTTCGAACCCATCCTGACGTCGAAACGCCGAGCTGAGGCAGATGGTCCGCGTGAGACAGCGCGGCGCATTGCGGCCACCTGGTTTTTAGAATGTGAGGCCGCCGTGGAATATGACGCTTGTGCGGCCATTGCCGAACGCAGCAGTTTGCAAGCCATCGTCGCGGGTCTTGACGCCATGCAGAACTGGAGCGGAGAAGCCCGGTTGTCCGACATCGATGCAACGACTTTGGTGATCTGGGGGGATCACGACCGCACCTATCCGTGGAGCCAGACCGCACAGCTTTGGGGATCCATTACTAATGCTGCCTTGGCAGTTATCCCCAATTGCGCGCATGCGGCGCATCTGGAAAAGCCGCGGCTTTTCAATGAAATCCTGGGTGATTTTCTGCAAACCTGATGCGACGCTGAGGACTGCCGCTTTGTCCGGCCCTAGGAAAAAAGCCCCGCTTCTTGGGATAGAAGAAGCGGGGCTAGACTGTAGCAGCGAAGGACAAGGCTGCTACAGGTCCTCCATCGACTCCGCCCCACTCACATGGCGAAGTCGCCAGTCAGTCGGGATAACAGGGTGTTCTGACTGGTTGAGGATGGAGATCGAATACTGAGATCCGGCGGCGCCGGGCACGCAGATGCGTCCATTGGAAAAACGGGCGAATGCTTTCTCGAGAATGGCGTTTCGACCAACGACGTTCCAAAGGCAGCCGGATTGTTTTGGCCAGAGCGGATTGGCCAAGGCGGGCTGTAAAACTGATAGCTTCATCTTGATTCTCAAACCGGCAACGTCGTTGTTTCCAAACAAAAGCGGTCTTGTACCGCCCATGTCAGCAGGTTGGCGAACACGCGTCAGCGTGCCGTTAGACAAACCCATGCTTCGGGCAAAAAATTTCGTCAAAAAAATCTACGGAATTCCAGCGTTATCCAAACGAACAAAATTTATCTATATGAATTTAAATGAAAATTTTAAGCCGCCTTCACTTTTAACACTTCTTTAACGCGACTCTGAACGCCTCGGTTACAGGTTGTGCTGATAGTGGGACACACCCTGCGAGGTGAGAGAGGAGATTTTTTAGAAGTGACTTTTTGTATTGCCATGCAGAACCGGCGGGCGGTGGCAAGCTATTTGCATCCCCAAACGATCATTAGTCAGCGTAGCGAGTATTTAATCGTATCGCGATCGGGTGGGCCGAATAAATTTTTAAGTATCTCCAATGCCGGAGCGTGTACGGGGCTTGAGAGAGAAGCTCCGCAAGGACTGTCTCCCGACCTTGTAATGTGCGCAACGCTCATCTCGCAGGGCCCTAACGGGCAAGACATTTACGTCGTTGAACAAACGGCCCCGGAAGGTTTTGATTCCAAGGGCGCATTCATCGGCGGCGACGGATACTTCGCTTTGGAATTCACAGACGGGGCTGTCACGCTAAGCGGCGCGGCCCGCTTCAAACCCGGACCCCGCACCGAGGCTGCTTCGGCGCGTTGCTTGCTTCTGGGTGAAAACGAACCAGGCGCGACAGTGCACTTCAAAGCCAACTACGTACCATGGCAAGACGAACTGCTGCCAAGCGAGTTTCGCACCGTTTCGGATGCATACCGGGGAGGCATCGCATGATCGAATTGGTTCGGACGTCCGGCTCCAGGGGTTGGGATAGCGGTTGCCACACCCAAGTTCCTGCGCGTAGTCTTGAAGCGGAAACCCTTGTAAGGGCTGGTGGTGGCGACGGATTTGGTGGGGATGCGCCCATGGGCAGCGTCAAAGGGACAGATCAAGATCGGCTGATTCTATCGCTTGTCGGAAATTTTCGGCTAAGCGATCCCGATGGGCGTGAAATTCGTATTTCAGAAAAGAAGGGGCGAGTGTTGCTGGCGATGTTGGCCACGGCACGGGATCGCCGCCGTTCCAGGGACTGGTTAAAGTCGCGCCTTTGGGGAAGGGCATTCGAAGACCAAGCCAGCAATTCGCTGCGCCAGTCCCTGCACGCGCTACGCAAACTGTTGGGTCCGTGGAGCGACACTATTCAAGCCGATTATGAGCATGTCTGGCTTTCGGGGCTGGACGTGGAATCGGACCCGGGCTGTGATAGCCGCGCGGTCTTTTTCGAAGACGCACCACGGTTGGATGAGGGTGGCGAGGATTGGCTGCGTGAAGAACGTCAGGCATTCGAGGCGCGCGTAGAGGATGATCGCGGCGCGATGGTTGACACCGGTGCCGTTGTCCCAACCGTTGCGCCGGTGACATTCCAGACGCGGCCATGTGTTTTGATCGGAAACCCGGTTGTCATTGCCGATGACGCGCTGGCCGAAGTGGTGGCCGAGCGTATCACCAACGCAATGGCGACGACGTTCCGGCACAATGGGTATGTCGAAACCTATGACCTGCGCGATATGGAAAGCAATCAGTTGGCGGGGCGTGAAACGGAAAGTGTACTTTGCCCACCGGTTTTGGTTGAGACCCGCATCTCGCTGATTGCGCGCGAACTTCAGATCACGATACTGGCGCGCGTTCCCGCGACGGGCAAGGTCATTTGGACCTCGTCTATCGGCACCGATTGGGACACGGCGATTTCGATTTCGTCGCAGACGTTGGATGAATTCGTTTCCGGCGCGGCGGACTCGATCGAAGCGGTCGTGATGCGACAGGTAGGCCAGGCCGCGCGCCCAACACTCTACACTGCTGTTCATCAGCTTTTTGCGCTGTCGCGTGACGGCATTGTGGATGCACATGACATGCTGGGCACGTTTGATGGCGAGGTATTCTCGGCCAACGCCCAGGCCTGGCGGGCACTTGCAACAACGCTTCTTCTTGGCGAACGACATGACCCTTGCGAAGAGGCGGTTGCCAACTCCCACGCTCTTTTGTCCAGGGCTCTGGAAGCCGAACCTTTCAATGCTGTGGTGCTGGCCATCGCAGGCCATGTGGCGGGCTTCGTTCGCCGCGACATAACGGAAGCACGCCGTCTTCTGGCGGAAAGCCGGCGGTCGTTGCCAAATTTGGCCTTCGGTTGGGACGCCACTGCGATGAATGCTGTCTATTCGGGTGATCTGACCACCGCGCGCGATGCGGCGAACATCGCCCGACGGCTTGGGCGCTACAGCCCGTACCGGTTTTACTATGATGCTTCTGCGGCCATCGTCTCTACACTGGAGGGGCGACACGACGATGCGATCTCGATCGGCGAACAAGTTTTGGCCAAACGCCCTGACTTTCTTCCGGTGATGCGTCACTTGGTGGCCAGCTATTCGCTACAGGGCAACAACGAAAGGGCGCTTGAGGTATACACGCGCCTGCGACAACTGGATCCTGCCTTTGGCACCGAGGAAATGTTGTCACCCGCATATGTATTGCCGTCTGCGCAAAGTGTCAGTGTCATTCGTGAAGGGCTTAAACGGCTCGAATTGTTGGATTGCCGTCCCGCGTGATTGCCACGACCAGCGGGACAAGTGAATTTGTATTGAAAAGACGACGCCACGCTCGTCGCCGCGATTGAATTGAGAAGGACATTCCATGACCAAGACGAAAACAAAGACCAAAACCAAAACCAAAACGAAGACTAAGACGAAAACCAAAACGAAGACGAAGTCGTCTGCGCTTCTGACAGGCGCATGGACCGTGCAGGACGAAAAGTATCGTCGTGAAATCTATGCGCGTTTTGATGATATCGTTGCACTGTTGGATGAGAATGATGTGCCCGGACGGCCGGAATACGATGGCGATGATGTCCGGCGAGAGTTGGATGATCTTCTGGCAAAGCAGGCCGATCCCGAGCGGGCTGAAAGACAGCCCGAAATCATTGCCGAGATCGATGACATAATCTCACCTTTCCTGGATATTTTTGAGGACGCTGCGGGTGCGCCAGGCAGTCTTGTCCGGCTGCTGGTACAACTTCAGAATGCAGGCCTGGCGCTGGCGTCGCATTACAAGGCTAAATTCAATCGTCTGCGTCCGCACGTTGTGGATCACGGTATTGATCCGACCATCACGGTGCCGCACCACGCCGCTTACCCAAGTGGCCACGCCACGCAATCGGCCCTGCTTGCCCATGCCATTGCCGAGGTTTATGCCTATGATCCCGGCGTTGTCGCCGAAGCCTTTGATGTGGCATACCGCATTCGCGAAAATCGCGAATGGGCGGGTGTACACTATGCGTCTGACGGGGCAGCAGGGGCAGATATCGCACAGGCTGCCTTTACCGAGTTGCGCGATGTGCTGGACGAGCTTTTCGTCGAGGCGATTGCCGATGTGCAAGCGTATGACCCTGGTCCGTCGCCCTACCTCGGCAACGAGCCGACGCCAGAACGTTACCCAACACCGAAACCACCGGTGCCAATCGATCAGTGGACGCTGCCACGCTTGGGGATCGGCACCTCCGAGGTTCCGGTGGACAAAGGGGGCGATGGCGTCCATGTCGGTTTGGTAGATGGGCCGGTGGATGTCACCCACCCGACGTTTGATCGGGGCAAGGATCACGCGATCAGCCGCGAGTTGGCTGACAAGCCGGACGCCGACCTGTGGAAAAACTCTCATGCGGTGATCAATGCAGATTACGAGTATTACCGCGACGGTCGTCTTGCGTTCTCTTCGAAGGGTGGGGGGCATGGTACGGCCATGGGCGGTCTTATCGTTGGTAACAACAAAAAGGGTATGTGCGAAATCTGGGGAACGGCGCCCGAGGCGAAGCTGCTGCCAGCGCGGGTTACGAATCTGATGTCCGATAGCCATGAGAACCGACTGGCCGTTGCCAAGACCATCTTAACCATGGCTTTTGGACCAATGCCTGCTGACACGATCCTTGTCGGGCCACCTTTCGTGCGTCCGAAGTCCGGCAGTTACCCAATCACTTGGGGGGCGGGTGTCGACAATGGTGCGTTCACCAAACGGCCATGCGATCCGCTGACTCTGTCAATCCTGTTGGCCAGCTTGAAAGTGCCGGTACTGATCCCGTCTGGAAATGATGGTACAGGCAAGATTTCGTATCCTGGCGCTCCCGAAGATTTCAGCGGCGTCGCAGACGCTATCGCCGATGCAAGTGGCCGCACCTGGGTGTCCGAAATGCTGGTGAAGCTGGGATTCGCGCAGGCGGTTGAGCTTCTAGAGCGCGCAATCGACAGCCTGAGCATGAATGCCGTCGATCCATTCATGGGTACCGGTATCATTGTAGTGGGCTCGGCCAAGCTGTCCAACCCTGCGAAGAAAACGTCGAAGCTGGTGCCTGCTGAATACAGCCAGTTCGGGAACGGTCTTTGTTTCTTGTGTCCCAGCGACCGGGACGAAGATCCCGAGGCCAAACCGGATCCGGACGCGCGCAAAAAGTTTAACTATATCCCGGCGCCCGACATTCTGGGACAAGGCGGTTATGCGGAAGACCCGTCAAGCCTTGCCTCGCATCAGGGTGGCGCTTTTGGCTTTGGGGGCACATCTGCGGCAACCGCTCAGGCGGCGGGACTGGTGGCACGCATGATTGCCACTCGGCGCGGTGAACAACGGCCATCAGACGGCCCGGCCATTCGCAACGCGATCATTGAAGGTCTGGGCCCCAGCTATTCGAAAACTAAGGGTTACGGCATTATCACAATGACGGCGGTTCAACTGCAACTGGCCGAGGCGGTTTCATAAAGCGCCTGAACTGCTTGGAAACGGACATTGGGGCGAAACGTGCTGCGGCTTTGCCTGTGGCGATACCGGTTTCGACAAAAAAACGCCGGCGGATTGAAACATCCGCCGGCATTTGTTTCGTCAAACGATGTTAGCCAATCGGACTGTCCAGTTCGAAATTGAACACCCCAACCAGAATGACGGTTCCCTCGGCATCGCCGCTGGCCTGGATCTGAGTGCCCAGATCAGTCTCTGTGAAAATCAGCTCCGACAGGTCTGTGCCGACGAAATCCAGTTCGTCTTTTGTGGTGTTGAAATCAAGAATGAGGTCGTCGCCAAAGGTGTCTTCGAAGATGAACGTGTCGCTTCCGCCGCCACCGCTCATCGTGTCATTGCCGTCGCCTCCGACAATGGTGTCCTGGCCACCCTGGCCGCTCAGAAGGTCATCGCCGTCGCCGCCATCGATCAGATCTCGTCCTCGACCGCCGAGGACGACATCGTTGCCGTCATTGCCTTCGATTTCGTCACGGCCCCGACCTCCGACAAGGGTGTCATCGCCATTGTTGCCGACAAGCGAGTCCCGTCCGCGAAGCCCAATGATCAGGTCGTCGCCGCCGTCGCCCTCAAGAAGGTCCCGTCTGGTCGTGCCTACAAGGGTCATGTCGTCGGCTTGCTCAAGCAGGAAGGTTGCCACAACCGGTTCGTGATCTGATGCAAAGTTTGAGAAGTCCGTGTTGAGGTGTACGATGTCCACCTCGGCATCATCAAGCAAGGTGTCGGTGACAAAGACGTGGTCCAGCACCTGGCTGTTTCCCTGGAAGACGAACGTATAGGCCTCGTCGCCTTCAAGCCGGTCGATCAGGTTGGTCAGAACCTGTTCGTCACCCACGCCCGGCAGGTCCTCGGTCAGTTCGTCGGTAAACTCGAACGTATTGAGGTCGCCCAGAACAGAAATGTTGGCGTCAGGATCGTCGGCCAAAAGCAAATCAACCACTTCATTGAGCGTAAGCGCCTGTGCTTCGCGCTCTGCTTCGCCGGCTTGCTCGAAGGGCTGTGGCCCTCCGAAGATCGGATCGGATCCGAAGCGTGACGTCAGGTGATTGTTGATCAAGGTGATGTCGTTGCCGTTGAATTCGAACACGCCCAAGAGTGGATCACGGGTGCCGTCAAAGGCGTTAGGATTGCTGACCCCCAGTTCCGCAAGCACATCCGACTCCAGTGTCTGAACCTCTTTCAGGTCTACCCGGTCAGGGTTGTAGAGATAGGCGTTGCGGATATTTCCACCCGGCACCCCACCGTTCTCGCCATCCTCATCAACCTCAGCACTCACAAACTCATAACGTGGTCCCCCCGCAGCTTCGATGGCGTCCACAAGTTCTTGCAGGGTCATCTCGGCACTTAGCGTTCCGTCATCGGCAACACCGCTGTCATCCTGAATTTCCTGAAGTGCCACGATGTCCGGTGATCCCAGATTGTTGGCGATCTGTTTGCCCAGTTCTGCAATCTGATCGGCATCGCCATCCGCATCCGCAGACGTTACGTTCAGCACGTTGTAGGTCACCACGCTCAGGCGATCCTCGGTGCCTGCCAGTTCCGTGGTTTCGCGTTCGTTCGCGGAAGGTGTTTCGATCTCGAACGCTTCCGTAACCTTGATCTCGAAGTTACCGAACGCATAGTCGACCACGCCGGTGACATCCGACAGGTCATCGCCCAAGGTGATGTCGAACCGGTCGAACCCATCGGGTAGAAGGTCATTGTCGTACTGGATTTGAATACGTTCGGGATTCAAGTCTCCCAAGCCGTCAGCATTCGCGTTCAGGTTCAGACCACCGCGATCATTCAACCCGCCATCGGATGAGGTGACACCGTTGCCGTCATCTGCCGCTACCCAGGATTCACCAAAGCGGTTGGTGGACGAAATGGCGACCGGGTTGTCGACTGTTACAAGCATCCCTTCAAGACTTTCGTAAAAGTCGATCCCGTCGGTCTCCGGATTAAAAGTCCCCGCATCCTCTTGAAGGTTAACAGGCAATTCGTCTTCGGAAATGACCACTTCGGTGGGCGGGGTGCGCCCTTCCGTGCCGATGATCGTGGCGTCCGGCAAGTCGTTACCGCTGCTGGTAATTTCGATCTCGGCTTCGATGATCTGCGTGGTGGAAAGATTGCCAGTACCGGTCCCGCCTGGGACGAACTCGCTGACCTCGCCCTTGAGCGTGACCGCATCACCAACCTGGACATCGCCGGTATTACCGAAACCGGTGAAGACAAAGACGGCGTCCGACGTTGCATCGTCGCCATCGCCATCCGGATCTTGCACGTAGAAGCCGTTGGCATCCACGGCTGTAACGATACCGGTTGTTTTGACCTGCTGTCCTTCGAACTCTGACAGGTGCCCCGCACCTTGGATTTTGGGGATGGTGACCAACGGGAAGGCGGGTTCGATATCATACACAATCGTGGTGCCTGAAATCTCGTAAGCGACGGCGATCTGGGCGTTTCCGGTCGAGCTTTCCTCGGCCGGGATGAAGACGATCGTTTCCGGGCCGTGACGGGCCACTTCGCCGTCTTCTGTCGTGTTCACGAAACGGGGTTCGATGTAGTTGACGAATTCCGAATTCTCGGGGTCGGACACATCGTAGATCATGATACCGCTGTCGCGCTCTAGTCCGATGAACGCATATGTCGCGCCATCGACTTCGCCGATGATGATGGCCTCCGGCTCAGGACCCTTTGCATCCGAACGGTCTTCGTCTCCGTCAGTGTCGCCGTCATCGTCGTTGAAACGGTCGGGTGCTAGGTTGGCGATGATCTGCTCGAATTCCGGACCTGAATCGAAGACCAGGTTGCCGTCTTCATCGAAGATCGAGAAAGATCGCGACGAAAACGTATGCAAGACGTCGATATCGCCATCTCCATCTGTATCGCCATCAACTGTTGAGACCTCAAGCCGGTCAAGGCCTTCGGTGTTCACGCTTTCATCCAAGAGGCCGTCTTCAACCAAATCCTCGACACGACCTTCATCGAAATCGCGACTGTCACCTTCGTTTGCCGTCGCGATGTAAGTCTTGCCGCCCACGTCGAAGGTGGCAATGGCATCGGCCATGCGAAATCCAACAAGGTCTTCGAAGTTCCGGATGTCGATCACACCGTTGTCGTCAGCGTCCAGTTTGCTTTCGCTGCCGAAGTCGACAGTGCCAAGCGAAAAGATGTCGATGATCTCGCCAGTGGCCAGGTCAATTGTCGCAATGGCATTGTTTTCTTGCAAAGACACGAATGCCTTGCTTCCGCCGGGACTGACGGCGATGTACTCCGGCTCGACATCTTCACCAAGACTGACGCCATCCTGTATGCGGATACCTGCGTCGCGTGCCAGATCTTCAAGCCCGTTGAATTGTGTGAAATCAAGGATGTTCGCCTCAGGCGACGCAGAGTCAGTCGTGTCGATGATCGCAACCGTACCCAACGGGTTGTCATCATTGTCGCTGTCGTCGTTCTTTTCACCTTCACCAGCGACCAACAACTGCGTGCCGTCGGCATTGAAGGTCAGCTGGTCTGGCAGATTGCCCACATCAATGCGTGACAGCAGTTCGCCTGTTTCAGCGTCAAACAGGGCGACGAAACCGGGTTGCGAAAGATCCACCTCTTCGCTGAAGATGGTTTGTTTAACTGTGCCTCGCGCAATGGCCACGGCGACAACACCGTTCTTCACCGCGACCGATTGCACCCCATCATAGTCCTCAAGGCCACTCAGATCGATCGCACGGTCCTGAGTATTGGATGCGATGTCGAAGATATCAATCCTGTCCAGCGCGCCATTGGTGACGTACAGCTTCCCGCCTTCATGCGCGACCACCTCAGAGGCGCCTTCAGCGTCGCCGTCTACGCCTTCGCCTTGGAATTCGGCAACAACTTGGAAACCTAGGTCTTGGTTGGCAATCGGAACATCGACGGTATCTTCGCGGACCGCGAGGTTCTGGATACGGGTATCGGCGTCCGCACCGGTGTCCGCTTCATCAAACGATGCGTCGCTGTCTTCGGGGAAGTTTTCGGTCAGGAAGTTCGAAAGAGCTTCTTGCTCGCCGATTCCAAGATCGGTGACGTCCGAGAAGGCGTCAAACGGGTACCCGTCACCGCCGTCGGCTAAGAAATCCAAGGTCACCACCTTGATCGAGCCAGGCGCGCCGTCGGCCACGTCTCCGTCGGTGATGATTTTCTGAATGGCCGTCCCGTTCTCATCAATCAAGACAACATTCTGGATGCGCGTTCCTTCGGTTGCGACGCTGCCATCGTCGTTCAGAACCTGCGCGGTCCCATCGGGATCAAACGAGAAGCGGATGCCGCCCACTTGCGGGAACTGGCCCGGCGTGGCACCGTCCTCGGTTGCGGCAACGCCGTGTTCAAGGATGATCTTCAACTCTTCGGGCGTTAGCTCGACAACAGACAACCCGTTGTCAAAGCGCAGCGCGTTGTCGATGTCCAGTTCTGAAATCTCGCCTTCTTCCTTGCCTGACAGAGGGTTGGCAGATGTCGGTAGGAAGGACGAAGTGCCGTCACCATTGTCGACAAGCTCTCCGATAGAGGCGCGGATGCCGCCGCCATTTTTTATCGAAACAACAACGTCGGGATCAACGTCCTGGGCGGCGGAAAGGTTGGCGTCTGCCGTCAGGTTGCCGAAATTAGTTTCCTCGGTCCGCACAGACTCCCGTGTGCCATTCAAGAACACGTCAGATTGACCGGCGATGTCACCATCAAGCTGGGTCACGATCTCGGTGACCTCGTTGGTCAGGTTTTGCACAGCCGTGGCTGTCTCGGAAGCGTTGATCGCATCCTGCAGAGTAAGCTCGCCGGTGACGTCCAGCACGCCCTGCTCGTCGGTGGCAAAAGTGCCCGAGACGTTTTCGTCAACCGAGTCAGGTATGATATTGCCGTTTTGATCGAATTCGACCACCAGGCGACCGACATAGGAATACTCGCCATCGGTCGACACAATCGCGGTGGGGTTTCCGTCCGCGTCGTCCACCACAACCGGATAGGGTCGGTCCGCGGTGTCGCCGGTGCGCAATCTGTCTTGCGGGTCGGCGTTGATTGTGTCGGACCCGCCAGCGATGATCACGTCCACACCGCGCAGCAAGCCGGCCAGCTCTTCTTCCAGTGCAAATTGTTGAAGGTGACTGACCAGTACCACCTTGTCCAGATCGTCACCGGTGCCCATCGTGTTGTCGGCGCCATCGATCAGATCGTCGATAACGGCTTGCAGTGTCGCGGCAAGCGCGGCCATGTCGTTTGTACCGGGGTTCGACACGTCGTCGATATTGCCGGGCGAGGAAATCGAGGCAAGCAACTGTGTTGTGGCACCCACCACGCCGATCTGTTCACCATCAACCTCGATGATGCTGGCCTGTGCGATCTTGGAATCGTTAGAGTCGGAGCCGATGACCGAAGGGTCTGTCAGGTCGTCGCGAGCGCTTGTCAGATCGGACTCAAAATCCGTGCTGGGCAGGATCTCATCGGTGAACAGCGCGCCGACATCGAAATCGTTCGAGAAATCAAGATTGGCGCTGAGATAGGGAAACTGTGCGCCGGGTGTGTCGACCTCCTGCAGGAAGTTGACATTGCCATAGCGGCCGGTCGACAATGAGTTACCCTCTTCGCTGTCGTAGTTGACGATGTTCTCAAAAGCATCGGTACCCGCGTCAAACTCGTGGTTGCCAACCGCTGACGCGTCGAAACCCATTGCGTTCATGATCGCGATATCAAGCCGCCCGGAAGCGGTATCAATTTCTTCAAAGTAATCGGCAAGGCCGTCACCGTTCACGTCCGTTGTGTAGACCTGTTCAAACGTTACGACACCCGCGGTGATCTCGGCTTCTATTTCGGAATTGTCGAAAAAGCCGTCTCCGTTCGTGTCGGCCGATGTGTCCAGAACGGAAGTGTCGATCAGGTTGAAGAACTCGTTGTAGAATCCTTCGTAGGTGTCGGACAGGTCAAAATCTCCGCCTGCATTGAAGAACGGTCCGGGAATGTAGTTGTCCCCGGCGGACACAAGGATAGAAGCAAAACCTTGTGTTTCGGCATCGGCTTCCAAGGCATCGACAACCGCTGCGAAATTTGGCGCGTTTTCGATCGCATCAAGCCCACCTTCGAGATCGGACGCATGAAGAATTTGAAGTGTGAATGTCATGGCTTCGCCTTTGCACAATGGGTTGAGCCCCGGGCGGTCCGAGACGGGCAAGGCAATAGACAGCCTTGCCGGCGCATGTGGAATAAAGCCGGGTTTCAACGTTTAAATACGGATGACGGCAACCAGTGCCCCCCAAGACACCTTGCTAGGCAACCAGCGTAACGAAATTGATTCAAGTTCGGCACAGTATTGTGAAAGGATGCCCACCACCGTCGTTCGACCCACCCACATAACGGTTGGCGTTGATTGAACTGGGGTGTTTCCTTGTCTGGCCAGGCTCCGCCTTGCAAAAGCAAAGCTGACCAGCCGTCCTCAGGCGCTGATTACAAAGAATGCGCCAATGGCAATTCGACGATGAATGTCGCGCCTTGTTTTGACGATGTTGCCAGTTGTATCCGTCCTTTGTGCGCTGAAACGATCCGGTGCGAATATGCAAGCCCTACGCCTGTGCCCTTGCCGACTTCTTTGGTCGTGAACAGTGGGTCAAATATGCGCGTCTTTACCGCATCAGGCACGCCAGGCCCGTTGTCCGAGATCGTAAACCGTATCCGGTCGTCGTCATGGTCACAATCGATCGTAACCCGGTCACCAATGCTGGCGTCGCGAATGGCATGAATGGCGTTGGTCAGCAGATTGATGATTACCTGCGTCAATTGAACCTCGTCCACCGTGATGTCCGGGCAGTCATTGGCCACGTTTGAATGTACTTGGACGCCGACTGTGCCGGCTTCGGCGGAAACAACATCTTTTGCGGTCTCGATCAGTTTGGAAGGCGACATCGGACGAAGATCAAGTGGTTCTTGACGTGCCAGCGACAGGAATGACCGGACGATCCTGACGCATCTGTGCGCCGCCTGGGACAACTTGCTGATCCGCTTTTCGAGTCCGGTGTTTTCAAGCTCTTCGTGCAAGATATCCGCGTTGCCAACAATGATGGATAGCGGATTGTTCAGTTCATGCGACACGCCGGCCAAAAGCTCTCCGAGGGCGGACAGCTTTTCGGACTGAAAGAGTTGCTCTTTTTGCCGGTCAAGCTCGGCGCGCACGGCAAGCTCTTCTGTTAAGTCCTCGATATTTGCAACGATTACATCCTCGCCGCGATAGTCGATCAACCTTGCGGACAGATCCGCGGGAAACGCCTGGCCGTTCGCGCGCAGACATGTCACGCGCATGTTGTCCACGCGCGCATCCGGCAAAAGGGCGGTCACGAAATCGGCGCGTTCTTCGACATGGGCGAAATGGGAGAAACTGCTTTTCGACGTGCCCAGAAGGTTTGTGGCAGCCGGTGAACGGTAGATAATCTGCCCGTCCGCAACCCGCGACATCGTCAGGCTTGTTGGACACGCTTCCAGAACCTTGCGCAGCAATTGTTCCGCCTCGCGCGCGGTATCTGCCGCACGAATATGATCAACGCCTGTCGATTGCGTCAGAACAAACCCACCATCAGACGTTTGTGCCAGCCGCAAAGTGAAAGTTGCACCGACGTCGGCAGGCATTTGAACGGTTTCGACGGGTGTGCGGTGATCCAAGCGGGCCTCGATGGCGTTCAAAAGCTGGCTGACCGGTTGCGGCATCGCTCCGCGATTGACCGCCTCGTGCAGAAACACTCCCCAGGGAGTGCCGGGTGCCAGCATGTCGGGCAGAGCCGGGTACATGTCGCGGAAACTGTCATTCGCGAAAGACAGTTTCGCGTCTGCATCAAACAGCGCAACCCCCTGATCCAGAAACTCGATCACCTCACGCAGGGTTTCGGGGTCTCGGGCCATTGGCGCTCAGCCTTCACCACTGGCGGCGACCGCATCCTGCACAAGAATGTGACCCGCCGTTTCAACAGGTTTGACCGTGAAGCTGTCATTCAAAAGTGCGCCGAAAGCCACATCCGACAACACAGTCATCGGCTCGGCCCCGGCGCGATGGTTCAGAGCGTTGCTGACTGTTGGTCCAAAAACGTCGTAGATGTAATTTTGGGTGCCCACCACGGATCCGATAACTCCGCCACTGGCCAGTCCGATCCTTGCATTCCATTTGATTGGATGAGACTTGTTGCGGCGGTCAAGATATCGCAAGAAGCGCACGGCGGAATTGGCCACTGCCATCGCGTGGTTGTCATTGGGATCCGGAACTCCGGACACTGCCACATAACTGTCGCCGTTTGTACGAATGCGCTGGCACGCAAATTGCGCTCCGATGCGGTCGAACGCGCTGTAGATATCGTTCAGTTCGCTTAAGATCACCGCAGGTTCATGTTGCAGTAACAGGTCATCGAAGCCGATAAAGTCCAATGCCAGAACCGAAACCGGGTCGAAGAGACGCGGCGATACGACACCAAAAGTTTTGTACTCCTCATAGGCTGCGCGCGGCATCATGTTGAGAAGCAGTTTTTCGACCTGCTCTTTCTCGCGTTTGATTTCGTGAGTGTTACGTTCGACCATCATGGAATAGGAATCGATCATCGACTCCAACTCCTTGATCCGCGTGATGTTCTGACACACAAGGACAGCGATGTTGCCCGACGCATCGTCCGCCCGGTTGAACTTCATCGCCACGGTCATGCTACGCCGACGCAGTTTGAACGAAGCTTCGGTCGTCAACTGGCCGCCCTTGGCCATTTCGGCCAAAAGATCATCCACGGCGATATCGGGAAACAGGTCGGTTAGTCTAAATGACGCATCAGGCTCTCCAAACCATTCGTTAAACGTGTCGTTGCGGAAACGAAACGTCTGGTCTTCAAGATCGATCAACGCCACACCAACGCCGATCGCGCGCAACAGCTGTTCATTGATGGCTTCAATCGACATCACGCGCCTCGGTTAGAAGAGAGCGCCGGGCCTCGAACTCGGCAACGATTGTGGCCACGTCCTCTTCTGCCACTTTGTACTGTCTCAAAACCTCGCCAACGATGTCTTTCAAGCGGTCAAAGTGGTGGTTTTCGATGACCATGCTCTGGTGCGCCCGGGCGATATGGTCGTCGGTAAATGACGCAGGCCCCCCCATCAGGGAGGAAACGAACTTGGTCTGATGGTCGATCAACCTGGGCAATTCCACATCGTCAAAGAACGGCCCGACGTCATCATCTTCAAGCAGGCGATCGTATAGAGTTAAAACGATTTTGCTGACAGTGGAGAATCCACCGTATTTTTCAAAAAGCGACTTTTCCATATGCCCCCCAACACGTGGCGCGCGACGGTTCAAATATGTTTTTCGCGGCCAGTGCCGAAAGATTAATGCAGGATTGCTGATTTCGGTCAACACTGGCCGCGAAGTTGCACGGGTTAAAGCATTGCGGCGTCAAAGCCGATTCGCTGGAAGTATGCAGGTTTGCGGGCTTGGCGGGACCGACGGGTATACGCCAGAGATAGTTCCCGTGCGGCGTGGCGGTTGGAGTTGGCAAATCGGGCCATGGCGGTGTCCTTTGTGTTGGGTCAACTGAGCCATCCGTCGCGGCGCGGCGGCGTGGCATTGGGGATGCGGATCATACGCGCGACGGTCGCGCGGGTTTTGTCTGAAAAGCTGTGGAGCGGGCGGATGTCTCGCTTCATAGTAAGTATCCTTCATTGCGTGTTGTTTGGTGATCAAAGATGTAAGGGGTAGTTGTTTCAGCCTTTGGTCGCGTGATACGACTTCGTGTTTCATGTGTTTCAGCGCTTGCTCGGAATTGTCACAACACACCCGCTGCAGTTTGGAAAAATCAGTGCCCTGCCAGCTAAACGGGCAGGGCACCGGGCAAAGCGAGTGGTGAGCTCGATGTCAGTTTTTGCGCAGTTCGGCCCAAAGCCCTTTGATCCGGGCCGCAAGCGCTTGGATATGTTGTGGCCCGGTTTCCTGTCCGATGATTGAGATGCGCAAGACACAGCGATCCTGCCAGTTAGCGGTTCGCAAGAAGACTTTCCCATCTGCATTCAACGCGTGTTCCATCATGCGAGTCATGTGATCGGCGTCAGCATCACCGTTGCCGCGATCGAACGATACGACAAGCTGGTTCAACACCACGTCGTTGAGAACGCGAACGCCTGGAAGCTTGCGCAGCTTGTGATCCAACAAGCTGGCGCAGTCGCAGTGATTGCGCACCATGTCGGCGATCCCTTTGCGCCCCATGGCCTTCATCGTGGCCCAGACGGCAAAGCCGCGGGCCCGACGAGACAGTTCAGGGTTGTAATGCGTTGCGTTGCGCCCATCTGCCGGACTTTCGGTGAGGTAGCTGGCCGAAATATCCATCGCCCGGCGATGGGCATCTTTGTCCCGCACGATGGCAAATCCTGCGTCGAAGGGGATCTGTAGCCATTTATGTCCGTCCGTTGACCAGCTATCGGCGCGTTCAATCCCGCGGGTCAAAGCGCGGGTGGTGACGCTGGCCCGTGCCCAAAGGCCGAAGGCGGCATCGACATGAAGCCATGCGCGATGCGCTTTGGCGAGGTCGGCCAGACCGTCGAAATCGTCGAAAGCACCCGAATTGATGTGACCCGCCGTGCAGATCACGATCTTCGGGCCCCGCACCTGCGCCATGGATCGCGCCAGGTCCTGTAAGACGATCCGTCCTTGATCATCTGCTGGGATTTCCCGGACGCTCTTTGCACCAAAGCCAAGATATCGCAGCGCGGCACGGTTGGAAACGTGCGAGTCTTCCGAGATGAACACAGTCACCGGGGGCGCATATTGCAGTCCGGTGTCAGCCAAATCATACCCTTCGCGCCGCAAGACCTCGTCGCGTGCCGCGGCCAAACCGATAAAGCCTGCCATCGTTGCGCCGGTGGTCAGGCCGACCGAGGCCTCGCGCGGTAAGTCCAGCACGTCAAGCACCCAGTCACAAGCGACCTCTTCGGCGGTGGCCGCTGCCGGCGAGACCTGGTAGATTCCGGCGTTCTGTCCCCAGATCGAGGTCAGCCAATCGGCGGCAACACCGGTGACGTTCGAACTGCCCATCACCCAAGCGTAAAACCCAGGCTGGGTATTCCCCACCAAACCAGGTTCGGCGGCACGAATGAGCTCCTCGATCACCGCATCCCCGGGTTGTCCGTGTTCGGGCAGGTCACCCCCAAAGGCGCAGCGCAGCTCGGCCAGGCTGGCCGAGGCATGTAAGTTGGTTTTTCGCACGCGGTAGTCGTGGGCGTAGGACGAAGCGGTAGCCAAGGGACCAGCGAACGTAGGAAAAGCATGGACGTGTTTCATTTTTAGTATCCAATTTTGCAAAATGCGACTGCACCAAAGGCCCGGGCGAGCCAGAAGGGATCGCCCGGTTTTCGAATTATGCCGCCTCTGCCGGTTCAGGGGCTGGGTATTGCACATTGGGTGTCGAGTGCGACAACCTCAGTTCCTCTTCGGTCATGTCGACGGGGACATCCTCGAAAAGCGGTGTCGAGAGATAGCGTTCGCCTGTATCGGGCAGCATCGCCAGGATTTTCGAACCCGGTGCCGCTGTCTTGGCAACAAGGAGGGCAGCGGCAAAGGTGGCCCCGCCGGTGATGCCGCAAAAGATGCCTTCCTTGCGTGCAAGCTGACGCGCCCAATGAAGCGCGTCAGGGCCGGCCACGGGTTGCATCTGGTCAATCAGACCTTCTTGTATTGATTGATGCGCGATGTCCGAAATGAAGTCGGGCGACCAGCCTTGCATGGGATGCGGATTGAAGGCCACGTGGCTGGTGGCGGCGCTGCCATCATCGTTGAACGGCTGCACCATGCCACTGCCGATAAGCTGGGCATTTTCGGGCTCTGACGTCACGATATGGGTCTTGGGGCTTTCGGCTTTCAGCACGCGTGCCACGCCAGTCAGTGTGCCGCCAGTACCGAATCCGGTGACCCAGTAATCAAGTGTATCCGCGCCAAAATCACGCAGGATCTCACGCGCTGTGGTGCGGCTGTGGATTTCGGTGTTGGCCGGGTTTTCAAACTGGCGCGACATGAACCAGCCATGCGTTTCGGCCAATTCGCGCGCTTTGGCAACCATGCCACTGCCTTTTTGAGGCGCAGGCGTCAGTACAACTTTCGCCCCGAGAAAGCGCATCAACTTGCGGCGTTCGACACTGAAACTTTCTGCCATGGTCACGACCAGCGGATAGCCTTTTTGTGCACAAACCATCGCAAGGCCAATACCGGTGTTGCCGCTGGTGGCCTCGACAATCGTCTGGCCGGGCTTGAGAGATCCATCGCGCTCGGCGGCTTCGATCACGCCGAGGGCCAGCCGGTCTTTGACCGATCCCATCGGATTGAAAGCTTCCAGTTTGACAAAAAGCTCAACGCCGTCGGGCGCGATATTGTTGATCTTTACAACTGGCGTGTTGCCAATTGTGTCGAGGATGGAATTCTTGATGTAAGACATGGGTTTACCTTTCGTGGAGCATTTGAGGGTGGAAAAATGCGCGTTCATTCATTCAACGCGACAACCGGAAAGCGTCCGGAGCGGTCATGGCACACTGCCGTTGAAGGTGCCCGTACCGGCTTGCAGTAAAAGCGGTGACGGTCGCGTGCATGTCGATCTGGACATTGAAAGTCGTGTTTCATCACAAAGTTGCCTTTCCGGATTGCTGCGAACCGGACCCGGCCCCGCGTTGTTGATGCGGTCGTTTCTGAGCGTGCCGTGTTGCAGTCGGATGTCTCGGCAACGGGTTTTGCGTTTCAGTTTGGAAACAGGCCAAACATGAAAGCCTCCTTTGCTTAATGCTTTTGGGTCAAGGACTTGGCGATTTTTAACGCTGATCGAAACGACGGAGCGCTGTTACAATTGAAACAAAACGCCGGTGGACTGAAAACGAGTTGAAACACGTGCAGGATAACAAATCACCATGAACACGGGCAAAAGCTCCAGACCTATGGATCACGCACAAACGGCCGAACTTTTGGTGGATGCAATTGAAGCGTTGACCGAAGGCATGGCCGTTTATGATGCCGATAACCGGTTGGTCACGTGCAACCAGCGGTACCGGGACATGTTTCCGATGATCGCGGATCTGATCAAGCCGGGTGTGTCATGGGACGACTTGCTGCGCGCTGGTGCCGAACGTGGCCAATACCCGACAGCCGTCGGTCGAGTCGAGGACTGGTTGCGCGAACGCCTGGCACACCATTCGCTTTTCGATCAGAACCTTGAAGTCGAATTGTCGAACGGCAGTGTCTACGAGGTGCAGTTCAGCACAACCCGGCAGGGTGGGTTCGTCGTTACCAATACCGACATCACCGAACGTCGCGAGGCCGAGACAGCCGCCCGCGAGCAAGAAAACATTTTGCGCACTGTTTTGGACACCAGCCCCATCGCCGTTGTTATGGCCAGACTGAAAGACGGTCGGATCGTCTACCGTTCTCCCGGAGCCACGGCGATGTTCGGCGACAGGCAGACAGCACTTGATCACTATGAAAGTCAAAAGGACCGCGACAATTACATCTCGGCACTAAGTGAAACCGGCAGTGTGGATGAGTATCGCATCACGCTGATCAAAGCTGATGGGCAGCGTTGTGCAGTAACGTCTTGGGGGCGTCTGATTGAGTTCGAAGGGGAAACGCATGTCGTGACCGCAATGATGGACTTGAGTGAACGGCAGGCGCAGGAAGAACTGATCCGACGCGTTCTTGAAGCTTGTCCTACGCCTATTCAGATGACCAAAGCAGAGACGGGCGAGGTGCTGTTTACCAGCCCCGAGACCCAATCACTGTTTGGAATGATCGACAAAGCCAAGCAGTTTTACGCCAACCCCAAGACGCGTGAGGACTACCTGAAATTGTTGCGCTTGAACGGATCTGTATCCGAGTTCAAGGCGGAATACATCAACGCCCGGGGCGAACGCTTTTGGGGGGCAGTGTCAGCCCGGTTGATCCCCTATAATGGCGAAGAGGTGATCGTATCGCACACCCGGGATCTGACAGAACAACTTCGGATCGAAGCGGAACTGTCACAAAAGCAGGATCAGCTTTACCAGAACGAAAAAATGTCCGCGATGGGAGAGCTTCTGGCAGGGGTGGCGCATGAGTTGAACAATCCACTTTCGGTGGTTGTGGGCCATGCGCTTATGCTGCGCGAAGATTGCACAGATCCCGAAATTCTGCGGCAAGCCGATAAAATCAGTGGCGCGGCAGAGCGCTGCGCAAAGATTGTAAAGACCTTTCTGACCATGGCGCGTCAGCGACCTGTGAAAGTGCAGCGGATGGATATCAATGAGGTCGTGCAGATCGCAGTAGATGTGGCGCGCCATAGCGGCGCCGAGCCGGCACAGACAATCGATTGCCAGCTTGCACCCGGTCTTGAACCCATATGCGCGGATCCCGATCAAATCACCCAAGTCTTCATCAACCTGATTCTGAACGCCGAACACGCCATGCGTGAAAGCGGCAAGGGCACAAAAATCTTGGTGACGACGCAGCCTGCAACCGCTGCGAGCGGGATCGAAATCTTGGTCGAAGACGACGGTCCGGGTATCCCGGACGACATTCGAGGTCGGGTCTTCGAGCCGTTTTTTACCACCAGGGATATTGGCGACGGCACAGGGATTGGCCTGGCTTTGTGTCACCGGATTGTCCAGACGCATAACGGTTGGATCACCGTTTCGACCGGCCCCGACGGAGGCGCGGCGTTCAAGATTTTCTTGCCTTTCGAAGTGGAGCAGGAGGCCGAGCCGCACACTCTTGCATCCAAGTCCGGAGAATGCTCTTCCGCGCGCATCCTAATCGTCGACGACGAAGAGGACGTCGCCGATCTGAACGCCGAGATACTTGCACGCAGCGGCTACGAGGTCGATGTTTTCGATCAATGTGATACGGCCTTGGAAAACTTGCGACATCACGATTATGCTTTGATCATCAGCGATCTGAATATGCCCGGCATTGATGGCCGCGGATTTTTCGAGATCATAAGCAAGGAGTTCCCGCACATGATCGAAAGGACGGGTTTTGTTACCGGGGACACGATGGGCCGGTCCTCGCAAACCTTCCTTGCCGAAGCTGGGTGTCCCTATATCGAAAAGCCAGTGTCGCCGAAGGAGCTTCGAGCCTTCGTGGCGGACATTCTTTCCAAGCAAGAGCAGGCCGGCTCATGACTTCTTCAACGACGATACTTGTTTGTGATGACGAGCCTGACGTCCGCGACATGTTGCAGGAATACCTGTCCAAGCGCGGTTTTGACATTTTGTCAGCCGCCAACAGCGATGACCTTCGCGCCGCTCTCGACACCTCGCAGGTCGATCTGATCCTACTGGACATCAACATGCCGGGCGAGGACGGTTTGACCACGTTGCGCACGCTGAGAACGACAAATCAGGTGCCCGTTGTCATGTTGACGGCGGCAGGTGAAGTTATTGACAAGATCGTCGGACTGGAAATGGGCGCCGATGATTACCTGGCAAAACCAGTTGATCTGCGAGAACTTGAAGCAAGAATAAAGGCAGTACTGCGCCGCAAGTCCGAGCCTGTTCAGGTGCCCACGAAAGCCGACACCCCCAGTACAGCGCCGTTCGGCGTGTTCACGCTGGATCTAACGGCTGCCAAATTGATAGCCGATACCGGAGAAGAAGTGCCACTGACGGCTATGGAGTTTAACCTGCTGAGCCTCTTTGCGCGCAACCGTGGCCGCGTATTGAACCGCGATCAAATTCTGGAACAGGCACATGATCGGTCCTGGGATCCGTTCGACCGCAGCATCGACATCCGCATTTCACGCTTGCGCCGCAAGATCGAGCCCAATGCCCGCAAACCTCAGATCATCAAGACAGTACGCGGGATCGGGTACATCTACGACCCCGAGTAAAACAGCGCCCTGATCAGTAACTTCCGTTGTAAGCCCGACGTGTTGCACCGGGAAACGCGGCGGCGGGGACAAGAATCTCGGCAATGTCACCCGCGCCGTAGGTTGGACGCGCTTGCCAAGTGCGACGCAACCTTTGCAGTATCGGCGCTTTCATTCGAGCGACAAAGATGGCCAGCAGGATGATCACCGCGCCGGGTATGAAACCCGCCCCGGGATCTTCACCCAGCAGCAGCATTGCAAACACAATACCGGCCAAGGGTGAAAAGGAAGTCGCAAGCGACATGTCACTTGCCCGCGCGTGTTTCAAAGCGACAAACCACGCCAACTGCCCCACCAGGACAACCGGGATCGCGTAAATCCAGACCCATGACAAAATGACCGGTGACAGGATATCCCGGAATGTTTGCGGGCCCTGCAGAACGGACATCAAGACAAAGTACGTCACTGCGCCCATCGCCGTGCGGTAAATGGAAAAGATGCCCAAAGGAATTCTGCCCAAGGCGTGCCGTGCGACGATGGCAGATGCGATGTAGGACAGCGTGGCGCCTGCGGCAGCAATCTCGCCGATGCCAAACACGCCACCCGTCACGTTTTCCCGCAAGCTGATCATGAGCGCTGCGCCAAAAAGTGCAATCACACCGGCACCCAAAGCCCGCGGATCAACCCGCTCTTTGAGAAATACCGCGGCCGCAAGAAGAAACAGGGGCGGCTCGATGCGACTGACAAGCACCACGTTGGTTACACTGGAATGCTCAAGTGCAAAGAAAAACAGCCCGGGCGTGATCGCCGAGGACAATAGCGCCGCAATCTGCATCAACCCCCAATCCCGCAAAGTCAGATTGCGCAGCTTGGTGCGGTTCCAGTCCTTGCCAAACAACAAGATCATCGGGATCAGGGAAATGATTGAACCCAGCAACAACAGATTGCCAAATGTAATGGCATTCCGGCCTTCCGAAACCGGGGCCTGAGCGCCGATATCCACAAGCAAGGTGACGACAGAATTCGACGCGGCGTAGATCAACACGCCAAGCCAGGCAAAACCCAGCCCGATTTTTGAAGCTGGAATAGAAAATAAAAATTGTTTTGTAGAGGGTCGCATGGTCGCGCTCCGGTTTTCTGGAATGGCCAGAACCTAGGAACGCCGTGTTTCTGTGTGATTTCGCCTTGCGTTTCTTACGGTATCAATTGTTTCGGGGGTGTTTCTGTGTGGCGGGCTTCTTTTGGCACGTGCGCGACGCAGACAAAAACGTTAACCAACCTTTGTCCCTTGTGGATCTGTCCGACGAGCCGCCCGAGCATCGGCAGGAGGCCGTCGAGGTGCCATAGTTCGACTTTTCAATTCTTCTAGGTGTTCGGTAATAAGCGCGGTGACCCTGTTTCTAAATGTGAATGGTCCGAGATGTCCGGCACCTTGGACGTCTAGACGTCGGGTTTGTGGTGCCTGCGCTACCAGCAATTCGGCGATCCGCTGCGTCTGTCTCTGGCTTTGGGTTCCGACCAAAAGCGTCATGGGCAAACCCGAGGGAAGGGCGGTGCCAGGTGGTTCATACAGCAAGGCTCCGAAGTCGAGCGGGCACTTGGGAACCCAATTGGTGAGAGCTGTCCTGCGGTCACGGCGCAGCGCCTGCCACGCACCCACACCGCCCCAGAAATCCGTGAATATCTGTGCCGCGAAGTCCGGACAGCCTTCGTCGATGGCCTGCTCAATTGCAATAGCAAGCGCTTCGACCTCGTCGTACAGGTTTCGGGCCTCTGTGTCAGCGTTTCCAAGAAAGCTGGAAGACGTGGGCTCATACAGGCAAAACCGCAGCTCGACATCCATCCGGACGCTTACGCATTGACGCTAAGGTAGAGAGGTGGCTTGGATGAGTGTCAGATCAGCAAAGACCGATCCATTTGGGCCATCAAAATCGCCGAATCCGTGCTTTCTGACTTATGACCCAGCCGCAGAATGCTCTGTCCGCTCCCGTGACCATGACCCGCTCAACGTCTCACGGTTTACAGCCGCTTTCCCTGAGATTGCTCTGTGCAGAGGGCTGCGTGTTTTTCTAACGGTTGATAAAGCCGCCGATACTCGGTTGGCTTCAGCCCCGAGCAACGTTTAAAAAGGCGACGGAAGTAGGCAACGTTCTCGTAACCGACATTTGCCGCGACGTCCTCTACCGGTGATCGGCTGGTTTCCAGCGCCCGTTTCGCGGCTTTCACCCGCAGGTTTTGTGCGTAGTTGATGCGTGTCTGGCCCGTGGCTTGATTGAATCGCCGTTTAAGGCTCCGCTCTGGGATGCCGACCGCCTCAACAACGCCTGCAACAGGATCCGGATCTCGGAAATTCTCGGTAAGCCACGTTTCTGCCCGACGCACGATGTTGTCGGCATGCGGGCGACGTATGATCCGGTTTGCATATGGCAACTGCCCGTCCGGGTGTAGGTTGAGTAGGAAGAATTTCGCAGTCAGCATGGCGTCTTCCGGAGAAACGTAGCGCGCGATTATATGAAGTGCCAGATCGTGCCACGCGGTGGCACCGGCTGCGGTCACAAGACACCCCGACGGATCTGAAAAGCAGATACTTGGGCTTGGGTCGAACTTGACCAGCGGAAAGCTTTTTCGGAACAGATCTTCAAGGGCCCAGTGAGATGTGGCCGGACGACCGTCAAGCAGACCCGTCGCCGCCAGCAGGACAGAGCCGACACATGCTGAATAAATCGTGGTCCCGGCGTTCCGGCACAGTCTGATCCACGCCTCAACCTCGTCGTACCGATCCGTCATGTCATCGCCCGGTTTCAGCCAGAACTCGGTGACGATCAGCACGTTTGGGATGTTCGCCGCGTCGGTCACACAGTCAGGGGTGACCAGGATGCCGTGCGCGCACCGAAGTGTCTTGTCAAAGGGCGAGACGATGCGCGGCACCAAGCTTGTAGGGGCGGGATCCATATCATGACTGTCACGCACCGGGCTCCCTGCCGTGCTCAGCACTTCCAGCATTCCATAAAGCGCCGCGCCCGAACTCTCTTCAAGCCCAAGCAACCTCGTTAGCTCCGCAATGAACGCGGCGACGCGAAGACCGGCGCCACGGGCGCGCGCAGGCGCTCATTGCTTTGTATCGCAGTCCGGTCGTGCCCTGCGCGACACTGGTCCGACACGGAGCGATGTCGAGGGCACGTTTTCCCATCCCGCATCAGAGCCTGACCAATGACCATACAGGTCGCGGGCACCGTCTGCGGCTTGTGTTCACCCATCGAAAATTTCGTGAAGACAAAGCCAGAAAAGGAAATTGACCGTGACCAGGAAACACGTGGAAACAGTGATCGTCGGCGGCGGTCAGGCCGGACTGGCGATTGGCCGTGAACTCACCTTGCGAAACATTGAACATCTGGTCCTGGAAAAGGGCGTGATTGGCAACGCATGGCGCACATCGCGTTGGGACAGCCTAAAGCTATTGACGCCCAATTGGGCCAACGGGTTGCCGGGGCGCCCCTACGATGGTTCGGCCCAAACGGCTTTATGTCGGCAATCAATTTCGCCGAGAGCTTGCAAAGCTATGCGGGTTTTATCGCGTCTCCGGTGGTGGAAAATGTTCAGGTCAACAGCGCGCATAGCATGCCGGACGGGTTCTTGCTCACTACGTCGGAGGGGCCGGTCAAATGCCGGACACTGGTTGTTGCCAGCGGCGGTGCGGCCAGACCCGTGGTTCCACCGTTGGCTGACGCCATTCCGACCCATGTATTCCAAACCGATCCGGCCGCCTACAAGCGACCATCGGATCTTCCGGAAGGCGGTTTTCTGGTTGTCGGTGCATCAGCCTCCGGTGCCCAGATCGCGCGTGAACTCCGTCTCTCCGGGCGACGGGTCACATTGGCTGTCGGTAGCCATATTCGTCTGCCGCGGCGTTATCGCGGGCGCGACATAGAATGGTGGCTGGACGCGATCGGCGCTCTTGATGAAAGCCTGAGCGAAGTCAACGATCTGGCGCGGGCCCGCCGCACGCCGTCGCCGCAGCTGATCGGTGGCCCTGACCCTGTCGATCTTGAAGCGCTCGACCGACTTGGCGTTGAGATCACAGGTAGGCTTGCGGATATCCGTGACGGGCATGCGCTGTTCTCGGGCGGTCTTACGCATGTGTGTCAGGCCGCTGATCTGAAGCTTGGCAGACTACTTGATCGGATTGACCTTTGGGCGGCCGAACGTAGTCCTGGTGCGGCCCTGCTGCCGATCGATCGGCCGTCTTTCACCTCAACGCCCGCGTCGCCCCGGCTTGGCTTGGATCTGGGCACGGGCGAGATCAAATCCATTGTCTGGGCCACGGGCTTCAGGCCTGCGCATGACTGGCTTCGCGATCTGCCCGTCTTTGACCGTCGCGGCAGGATTGTTCATGATGGCGGAGTCGTCGCGGCGGCACCCGGTCTCTACGTGCTGGGACTTCCCTTTCTGCGGCGGCGGCGATCACTACAGATCTCCGGTGCGGGCCCCGATGCACGCGACATCGCTCGACATCTTGATGCGTTTCTGCGCCAAAGCGCCGCCGCCTGACGCAATCCAAATCACGGTGTGGCTAGGCCGCGGCACGCCTGTCGTGGCGTTCGGGGGCAATGACAATCACCTGTTCAAAGATCGATCCAGAAACCAAGACCCGTCAGCAGACACCCGGAACTAAACCCAAGGGATGCGGCCTGTTCCCCTCCATACTGGACACGATCAGTCGCACTCCTGTCGTTCGTATCAATAGTCTTGGGCCGCGTCGCGTTGCGCTTTTTGCCAAGCTTGAAGCCTTCAATCCGATGGGCTCGGTCAAGGATCGATTGGCGTTGGCAGTCATCGAAGCAGCTGAGCAGTCGGGCGATCTGAAACCGGGGCAGACCGTGATCGAGGCAACCTCTGGCAACACCGGCATTGCCTTGGCGATGGTCTGTGCCCAGAAAGGCTACTCGATGGTGATCGTCATGGCCGAGAATTTCAGCATTGAGCGCCGAGTGCTTATGCGGTTTCTCGGTGCGAAGGTCGTGCTGACACCTGCGGCCGAGCGCGCGAAAGGAATGATTGCCACGGCCGAACGCGTCCAGAAGAAAAACGTCATACATATCCGCCATGTCGGAAAGATCTCGCCCAACTGCGCAGGCCCCGACTAGACCAGCAGCGGGAAGACAGTTCCGCACCGCCTCGCAGCCGTCGAAAATTGGTCCGTGGGTCAGATGATCGCGCCGCGTACCTTGGCCGACACCCATTCCGAGATAACCACTGCGACCAGGATGACCAGCAGGATCAGCGACACTTGTGGCCATGCCAACGTGTTCAGTGAAGCCTGCAATTGCAAACCGATGCCTCCTGCGCCGACCAGGCCCAGCACGGTGGATTCGCGGATGTTGATGTCCCAGCGAAAAACGGCAATCCCGGCAAAGGCGGGCATGATTTGCGGGACGATGCCGTACGCCATGACCTGCCACCGCGAGGCACCAGTGGCGGTAACCGCTTCGACCTGACCCTGATCGATTTCCTCGATCGCCTCATAGAGCAGCTTTGCGCAAAACCCGATGGACCGGATCGCGATGGCCACGATCCCCGCAAATACGCCGGGTCCAATGATCGCAATCAGCAGCAAAGCCCAGATCAGCGAGTTGATCGATCGGGTTGAAACGATGATCAGCAGGGCAATTGGGCGCACAAACAATGCCGAGGGCGTGGTGTTGCGGGCCGCCAGGAAGGCCACTGGCACGGCCAGGATCAAGGCCCCGATCGTGCCCAGTGTCGCGATGTTAAGCGTGTCCCAGATCGGGATCCACAGGTTGTCCATATAGGTCCAACGTGGCGGTGTCGCACGATCGAGAATGTCGCCAGCGATGCTTGGCGCATCCCAGACGAAAAACCATGTTGTGGCCTCTGATATGCGTGCCCAGCACCATAAGAAAATCACGACGCCGACAAGCCAGATACCCCAGCGGGTCAACGCTTCGCGACGGTTGCGCAAGCGCCATACAGGGCCTTCCGCAGTTTCCAAAACGGGCATCTTACTGCACCCGGGCGCGGATCAGGCCGCTGATGTATTCAAGCGCCATGACAATCCCGATAATCAGCAGCAGGATCGCCGCAGCTGTGTCGTATTCGTAGCGGTCAAAGGCCGTGTTCAATGTCGCCCCGATACCGCCAGCGCCCACAAGTCCGAGGATTGCACTTTCCCGGAAATTGATGTCCACGCGGTACATCGAAAGTCCGATCAGGCGCGGAATCACCTGCGGCTTCACGCCGTATTCGATCCATTGAAACCAGCGGGCCCCAGTGGCGCGCACGGCCTCGGCCTGAGAGCGATCCATGCTTTCGATATCCTCGGCTAGAAGTTTTGAAAGGAAACCAATCGTGGCAAAGGACAAGGTCAGGAACCCGGCTAGGGGACCAAATCCGAAAATTGCGACCAGAAGGATGGCAACAATGATTTCCTGCAAGGCACGTGAAATGGCAATGATCCCGCGGCAAATCATATAGATCGGCAAGGGTGCGATGTTGCGCGCGGCACCAAGCGCGATCGGGATAGAAATAAGGATGCCGACCACTGATGAGGCTACTGTCATGACGATGCTCTCGACCATTCCAGCCCAGATTGCATCGGCGCGGCTGACGAAATCCGGCTGGGCAAAGGCCATCACGAAGGCCGCCCCGCGATCCAATCCCTCGTAAACACGAGACCAATCCACTTCGACGCTGGCGATTGCGGCTACAAGATAGGCTGCGAAGCCGATTAGCAACGCCCAACGCAGCCACGACCGTTGTACCAGCGGCGGACGCCGCCAGCGTTTGCCCAGCATGTCTTCAAGCGCCGGGGTCGCCCGACCCGTCTGGGATATGCTCATTCTGCCGCCTCGATCTCGGTCTCTGACTCGTCTTCGACTTTCTCTATGGTCGCTTCCCAATCCTCTTCGCCATAGATTTCAGTGAGTTTCTCGGGCGTCAGGCCATCCGGAGCGCCATCGTACACGATTTCCCCGAACCGCAATCCGATCACGCGCGCCACGAACATCTGTGCCAATGCCACATCGTGGATGTTGATGATCGCGGCCAAGCCACGCTCGGCGCAAAGCTCGCAGATCAGGCGCATGATCTGGCGTGATGTCTTGGGATCAAGCGAGGCGGTAGGCTCATCCACCAACAAAAGGGCAGGGTTCTGTACAAGCGCCCGGCAAATGCCCACGCGCTGACGCTGGCCACCCGACAATTGGTCGGCGCGCTTGTCGGCCATGTGCAATAAACCCACGCGATCCAGCAGGCGAAATGCCTCATCGACGTCGTTTTGCGGAAACCGGCGCGTCAGCGAGCGCCAGAACCCCACGTAGCCAAGACGGCCCGACAGCACGTTTTCCATCACCGTCAGACGTTCAACCAGTGCATATTCCTGAAAGATCATGCCCATGCGCCGTCTTTCGCGCCGCAACGCGCCTGGCTTGAGCCGCGTCAGGTCCACATCGTCCAACATCACCGCACCCGAGGTCGGCTCTACAAGCCGGTTGATGCAGCGGATCAGAGTGGACTTGCCCGCACCTGACGGGCCGATCAAGGCGACGACCTGTCCGGATGGCACATCCAAAGTGACGGCTTTCAAAGCCTTGTCGCCCGTTTTGTAGGTCTTGGTCAGCGCATCGAGCCGAAGCATGAATGATCCTCAGATACGTAAGACAGGCGGCAGTTCATCTTGCCACCTGTCGCAATGTGTCACCGGTCCGGCCCAACCCGTCCGGTTACGAACACTCGTAGGAAACGCCATTCGCCTCATCAATCGTGCGAATGACCGACCAGAAGTCCTGATAGGTCATCTCAAGGAACTGCGCTTCGCCATTCTTGCCGAACTCTTCTTCCAGTGATGTGCCTTCCCATTCAAATGAGAAGAACGCATCGCGAATTTGCTGTTGCAGATCCGGTGTCAGGTTGTGGGCCGTGCCGTAACCCGTCGTCGGGAAGGTCTGCGACTTGTAGATCGAGATCAGTTGATCTGCGGAGACGACATCGCGTTCCAACATCCGCGCCAGAACCGAGTTGGCGATCGCCGCCGCCGGGTAGTCCTTGTTGGCCACGCCGAGGATTGAATTGTCGTGCTTGCCCGAGAACACGGGCTCAAAATCATCACCGGCTTTCATGCCGAACTCTGACGCAAGAATCGCCGAGGGTGCTTTGAAGCCAGAGTTTGAGGTCTCGGACGTAAAGGCCATCGTTCCGCCCTTGATATCCTCGACTTTTTCGATACCCGAATCTGGATGGGTCAGGATTTCCATCTCATACCCGAAGGACCCGTCTTCGCCCGCCATGATCGTGAAGGGACGGAAACCCGCGCAGTTGACGGCCAGCGGGTTGGATCCGGTGTTGAAACCCGCAATATGCAATCGCCCTGACCGCATCGCCTCGATCTGGGCGGCGTTGTTCTGGACGGGGAAGAACACGACATCCTTTCCTGTGGCCTCTTCCAGATGCGCCAGGAAGTCGGCCCAGGCCGTCTCGTACACCGCCGGATCTTCTACTGGTGTGTACGCAAAAATCAGGGTGTCAGGGTCAATCTGCTTGGCGGCATCTGTCGGGATATCCGCAATCAGATCGCCATCAGCATCACAATATCGATCATCCAGGTCTCCGCGCGGGCAGTCTTGGGCCGTTGCCGGCAAAGCGGCTACAGAAAACGCGGCCACAGCAGCGGCGCAAAGAAAATGTGTTTTGGTCATGTCTGATCTCCCTAAGAAACGTGCGGCTGAGTCATTTAACCGCTTCTATCAGCGGGCCTCGCTGACTCGCATCAGATCGTTTTACGGCACCAAAGGCTATCCATTTTTTCGCCGCACAGCAGCATAGTGGTCAGCTACTTTTGGGAAATGGCCCCTTTGGATCGACTTTTTGGACAGTCTTACCGGGTTGATCATTCCTTGGGACCGGCCAAGGCCTTTGCGCTGCGCAGCCCCGCCAAGGTCAGGCCATAGATACACGCAACAACCACCAGCAGGGCAATGACCTGATATGTCTCAACAGTGTCGCCCAGAAATGGCACCGCCATCATCATAGTCAGGGCAGGCCAAGGTGTTGTGATCGAGCTTGCCAGCGACACATCGATATGACGAACCGCGTAGAACCAGACGATCAGTTCGAGAAAGTAAACCAAGCCCATGATCGCAGACATGGTTTGGAAGACTGCACTGAATCCAGTCGCAATGCCCGCCGGGACGGTAACGGTCAGAATTACCAGCAGGAACAGCGTCGAAATCGCAACCCGAAAGAACGTCACTTGGATTGGGGTAACAGGCGTATTGCTCAGCTCTTCTTTGATCACAACGTGCGCGACGCTCCAGAGCAGCGGCACGCCTAGCGAGGCTAGAAACCAGGGCGACAGACCAGACATCATGAATGTCCCGCCAGTGCCCAGATAGTAGAGCGAACTGATCAGAACAGCTGTCAGCGCCAATTCCACTGCAGTCTTCCGGCGCTTGAGAAATAGAAATTCCCAAAGGATGGCAAACAAGGGATAGGCTTGCATCGCGATGGCTGCGTTAGTTGCACCGGCTTTTTCGACACCAAGAACATAGAGATATGTCGAGAGGCCGAAGAGGATCCCGGTCGACAGCGCGACCAAGACCATCCGGTATCTTGCGCGGCGCGACAGATCGATGCCGAAGATCCCCCTTGTTCCCCTGTGCAACTCGAGACCAAAGACCGGCGCTGCGAACACCACCTGCCAGGCAGAGAGCGCGAAAGCAAAGCTGAGCGCATCCGTGGTGGAGGGCCGCAGGTTCGAGATGATTGGCATGGCGCCAAGCAAAGTGAGGCTGACAAGGGAAAGGGCGATACCTTTCCCCACCGACGGAGCAAAATGCGCCATGATGGAAGTCCATGAATTGTATTGACGCCCCTAGGAATTGCATCCACACCTGTATCAGTGCAATAGAAAGATTGAACTGATGGCAATTTGGATTCCTGAACTGACCGGGCGAGAGGGACCAAAATATCTTCAGATCGTTGAGGCCATGGCGGAAGACATCGTGGCGGGCCGGCTGCCCGCAGGAACACGGCTGCCGCCACATCGCGAGCTGGCATATCAACTCGGTCTATCGCCGAATACGACAAGCCGGGCTTATGCCGAAGCCGTGAAACGCGCGCTTCTGAAGGGCGAGGTTGGTCGTGGAACATTTGTCAGGTCCACCGACCGTGATCCCCCGCAGGCAGAACCCGAAACGCTGCGGCGGGTCGAACACGGACCGATTGACTTGTCCCGCAACCTGCCAATGCCGGGCTTTTCCGAGCCACACATTCGCAGCGTCATGTCAGGCATTGCCGGCGACGCCGATCTGCGATCCTTGTTGGACTACCAGACTGATGCGGACCTTGTGCATCACCGGGAAGCCGGGCAGAGATGGCTTGCAGGATGCGGTGTGGAAACCGATCTGGATTGTGTCATCCCCGTCATCGGTGGGCAGCATGGTATTCTGAGTAGCCTAATGGCGCTGTTACAACCCGGCGATCTTTTATTGGCTGAAGCACTGACCTACACGCCGGTCCTTGCCATGGCGGCACGGCTCAACCTGCAAACCGGGGCGGTAGCGATGGATGCAGACGGCGTCGTTCCCGAAGCCTTCGAAACGTGGTGTAAGAAAGCACACCCAAAGGCTTTTTATCTGACGCCAACGCTGCAAGCCCCGACAACAATCACACTTTCTACTGCGCGTCGCACCAAGATTGCATCGATTGCAAACCGTTACGGGGTTCTTCTGATAGAAGATGATGTATTTGGACCGCTCAAGCGCGACAAGCCCGCGCCAATAGCCAGTTCTGCACCGGACACCACAGTCTATGTCACCAGCCTGTCAAAGACCGTCGCGCAGGGTCTGCGTGTCGGTTTTCTGAGTGCCCCGAGACGATTGGTGTCGGCGCTGCATCATTCAGTCAATCTAAGCGTATGGATGACGCCCCCTATGACGCTCGAAGTTGCTCGGCGCATGATTGAAAATGGAACGGCTTCAAAGCTCATCGAACACCAGCAGCGGACGGCAACCCAAAGACAG
Organism: Pseudomonadota bacterium; assembly: GCA_039818805.1. Classification (GTDB taxonomy): domain Bacteria; phylum Pseudomonadota; class Alphaproteobacteria; order Rhodobacterales; family Rhodobacteraceae; genus Roseovarius. The sequence goes on along the minus strand of JBCBTE010000011.1, from coordinate 326 downwards.
CAACTAGCCCAACAATCCCTTGGAGCCGATGCAATCAGCCAGATTGCGGACGGCTTTCACATATGGCTGCAGCTTCCCGATGGATGGCGCGCCGATGTGTTCAGGGCGGAATGCGCCCGTTTGGGGGTGCGGGTCAGCGAAGGGCGCGGTTTTGCTATGAATGCCCGGGATGCCCCGGAGGCCATCCGGATTTGCGTTAGCCACGAGGCAAATGAAGCGCGCCTCAAACGGGGTCTAGACATCGTTTCAGGCGTGCTTCATCAAAAACCAAGCGGCGCGTCGATGGTGATATAGCCTGTGCACTCATTGCGCCGGATGCGAACAAC
>JBCBTE010000010.1:0-44978 GCA_039818805.1 Pseudomonadota bacterium | reverse complement strand
GAGATACTCCACCGCGGTGTCATAAAGCGCAATCAGATGCGCCACTGCCGCTTTGGCATCGGTGAAATCTTGTGGCGCTTGGGCATCGGGGCCGTTGAAAGCGTCATCGTCGGAGAGCAAAGCCATGCAATGTATCCAGTACATTCAACTTTTGTTCCGCACGTTGACAGAGCCCGGGGCGGTTCGCAAGCTGCCGCAAAATGTCGGGTCAAGGACAAGGAACAGATGGACTTCGAAACGGTTGAGGCGGATGTGTTTGGCGCGTCCCTGCGAGGAATCGGGCTGAACCTATTGGTGCGTGACGTGCCGCGTGAGGTGGCGTTTCTGGAAGGGGTGTTCGGTATGACCGGCCATAGGGTCAGCGCGGATTTCGCAATCATGACCTACGGCGACCAGGTGATGCAGTTGCATGCGGACCCCACTTATGCCGAGCACCCGCTGCTGGGGTTGGTGCCGGAAAGCCCGCCACGCGGGGCCGGCGCGCAGTTTCATCTGTTCGAGACAGACCCTGACGAGGCCGCTGCCAAGGCAGAGGCGGCAGGAGGGCATGTATTGCAGGCGCCGGCCGACAAACCGCACGGGCTGCGTGAGACGTTCATACTGTGCGAGAATGGCTATGCCTGGGTGGCGTCGCGCCGTTTGGATGATATGTCCGAAGGATAAAATCGGAGGTGCGGATGGGCAAGGTGCTGCTGTCCTTGGGACACGGGTATTCGGCGCGCGCGCTGGCTCAGCGGTTGGTGCCGCAAGGCTGGCGGGTGATTGGCACGACGCGCAAGCCTGAGAAGATAAAGCAATTGCAGGACGAAAACGTCGAGGCCGTGCTGTGGCCAGATGGAAACTTGTCCGAGGCGTTTGCGGCGGCCACGCATGTGTTGGTGTCCGCCGGGCCGGATGCTGACGGTGACCCTGTGTTGCGCCTGCACCGCGAAGAGATTTGTCAGATTGCTGGAAGGCTGGACTGGGCCGGGTACCTCTCAACCACGGGTGTTTACGGCGACCATCAGGGTGGTTGGGTCACGGAAGACACAGCGTTGACCCCCTCAACGAAGCGCGGACAGATGCGCGTTGAGGCCGAGGCGGACTGGCGTGGCATCCCGGACCTGCCGCTGCATATCTTCCGGCTTGCCGGGATCTACGGCCCCGGGCGCGGCCCGTTCGAAAAGGTCCGCAAAGGCACGGCGCGCCGGATCATCAAACAGGGGCAGGTCTTTAGCCGCATTCACGTCGAGGATATCGCGCAGGTGCTGGAGGCATCGATCAAGCGACCCAATCCCGGGGCTGTCTACAATGTCTGCGATAATGACCCGGCCCCGCCGCAGGATGTGATCGGGTATGCGGCAGAGTTGCTGGGATTGCCGCTGCCGCCAGAAGTGGCGTTCGAGACGGCGGACATGTCTCCGATGGCGCGCTCATTTTATGCGGAATCCAAGCGCGTCGATAACACCCGGATAAAAAAGGAACTGGAGGTAAAACTGATCCATCCCGATTATCGCACCGGGTTGCGGACGCTGTTGTTTGCGGAAGGATAGCCCACCCGCGCCCCGGCCCCGCCCACCCACTCACCCGCCAGTGCTCCGGATGGGTCAAGCAGATCGGAGGGTCGCGCGTGGTGGGTGGTGTGAAGTTTGGGTATTTATCACAAGAAAGAAGCAGGTGTGTGGGCTTCTTTCTTGTTTCAAATACCCATTTGCAAGCGGCGGCGCGTGCGGGCCTCAACCGTTTTCGCGCAGGATGGCCCCGGCGAGATAAAGCGAGCCGCAGATCAGGACGCGGGCGGTCGGGTCTTGCTTGGTGATTGCCCGTAGCGCGGCGAGCGTCGTGTCCGCCGTGGTTGCGGCGAAGCCGGCTCTGGCGGCGATTTTTGCAGTGTCGTCGGCGGGCAGTGTGTTGGGCTCGCCCGGAATCGAGACGGCGGTGAGGCTTGTTGCGTGTTGCGCAAGCGGGGTCATGTAGCCTGTCACGTCCTTGGTGTTCATCATCCCGCAGATGAGATGCGTGTTGCGCGCGGGCAGGGTGCCCAAATGCGCCGCCAACGCCTGGCCTGCGGCCGGGTTGTGCCCGCCGTCGAGCCATAGTTCGCTCTTCGGGGCGGCATCGGTGAGCGGCCCGGTGGTGAGCCGCTGCATCCTGGCCGGCCAGTGGGCACGTGTCACCGCAGTCTCAAGCGCGTCATCTCCAAGCTTGAGATGGCGCAGTGCCGCCAGCGCGGCGCCTGCATTCTGAATCTGATGCGCGCCGGGCAGATTTGGCAGCGGCAAGTCCCGCAAACCGGTTTCGTCTTGGTAGATCAGCCGGCCGCGTTCGGTGGTGATGTGCCAGTGTTGCCCATGTGCCAGAAGCGGCGCGCCGAGGCGGCGGGCGGTGGTTTCGATCACTTCCATCGCGGCATCCTCTTGCGGGCTGACAACGCAAGCCACGCCACGTTTAATGATCCCGGCCTTTTCCGCCGCGATCTTGGCCAGTGTGTCCCCGAGGAAGCCTTCATGGTCCATGGACACCGGCGTGATGATCGTGAGGGCCGGTTTGGAGATGACGTTCGTGGCGTCAAGGCGCCCGCCCAGACCGACCTCGAGCAGGGTATAGTCGGCGGGCACACGGGACATGGCCAGCAGCGCGGCGCAGGTCGTGATCTCGAAATACGTGATCGGGGTGTCACCGTTGGCGTCGTAGCATTCGTCGAGCACGGCGGTGAGGTCCGCTTCGGTGATCAATTCTCCGGCCAGTCGGATACGTTCGTGAAAGCGTGCAAGGTGCGGCGAGGTGTAGGCGTGTGCGGTTTTGCCTGCGCCTTCGATCCCGGCGCGGATCATCGCCTGGGTGGAGCCCTTGCCGTTCGTGCCGGCAAGATGAACAACGGGCGGCAGTTTGTCCTGCGGATTGCCCAGCAAGTCCAATAGCCGCCAGACACGATCCAAAGTGAGGTCGATTATCTTGGGGTGAAGTGACATCATCCGGTCCAGGATGACATCCGAACTTTGACCGCTCACTTTTCCGAGGGTTCGGAGGGCGGTGTGGTGGCCATGTCCGGCGGTGTTGCGACATCGGCCTGAGCACCGTCGGTCGGTTCGCTCGTATCGGGGGCGGGCAGATCGGCCGTTACCGCCGGGGGCAGACCAAGAAGCATCCGGGTGATGGTGATCAGCTCGTCGCGCATCTCGCCACGGGGTGTCACGCGGTCGAGCATGCCGTGGTCGAGCAGATATTCGGCGCGCTGGAACCCTTCTGGCAGTTTCTCGCGGATTGTCTGCTCGATGACGCGTGGGCCGGCAAAGCAGATCAGCGCATTGGGTTCGGCAATATGCACGTCGCCCAGCATGGCATAAGAGGCCGTGACGCCGCCTGTTGTGGGATGCGTGAGAACCACAATGTAAGGCAGGCCTGCCTCTTTGAGCATTTGGACGGCCACCGTGGTGCGCGGCATTTGCATCAGGCTGAGGATGCCTTCCTGCATGCGTGCGCCACCAGCGGCGGAAAACAGGATCAACGGGCGTTTAAGTTTCACTGCCTCTTCGGCGGCCGCGATGATCGCGTTGCCGACATACATCCCCATTGATCCAGCCATGAAGGAAAAGTCCTGGGCTGCGACCACGATGGGCGTGCGACCAATCTCGCCGGTGGCCACCAGCATGGCCTCGGTCTCGCCGGTTTCCTTTTGCGCCGCTTTCATACGGTCGGGATACCTCTTTTGATCGCGGAATTGCAGAGGGTCCACAGTTGGGGCCGGTACGGCCACCTCGGCAAACGCGCCTCCGTCGAACAGGGCGACAAAGCGATCGCGCGGCGTGAGGCCCATGTGATGACCACAGGAGGTGCAGACGTTGAGGTTGTCTTTCAACTCACGGTGAAACAGCATGGTGCCGCATTCATCGCACTTGGTCCAAAGGTTCTCGGGGATCTCGCGACGCGAGAAGATCGAATTGATGCGCGGACGCACGTAGTTGGTGATCCAGTTCATCGGCGTGAGGGTCCCCGTCTTGCCATCTGGGCCATGAAATAAGGCTTGCGTGGGGGAAATGCAATCAAACGCGCAAGGCAAGGCGCGCGGTCAGCCAACTGACAAAGAGCACCATCAGGTCAACCGGGGCCCAGAGCCATACAATATCCGTATCATCGAGACCGAAAGGAAAGGTGTAAAGCGCTAGCCCGTCAAAGTTGTCAGCCGGAGCCGCCAGGAAGATTGCGAAGAAGTTGTTGATGAAATGCACGGCCACGGCTGGGCCAAGCGTACCGGTCCGCGCCGTTAGATCCGCCGCGACCAGGCCGAAGGCGGTGGCCCAAAAAACCACGAGCCAAGCGTTGTCGCCGTTTATTACCGGGTCATAGTGCATCAGGCCAAAGCAAACCGAGGGCACGATGATCCAGATTCTGGGGTTCGAAAAGCGCGCCGCAAGCTGACTCTGCATGTATCCGCGAAACACCAGTTCCTCTGCTCCGGTTTGGATCAGCAGAGCGGGCAGCGCGAGTGGCAGGAAAGCCAGCCAACTGGCGAAAGCCATGTTGGGGGTGGGGGCTATGTCAGGGTTCATCGGCAGAAGCACGGACAAAGCAAGATGTAACGCGATCAGGTAGATGCAGACACGGCCGAACTGTAGCTTTGCCAAGCGCCAATTGCCGATCAGGCTAGAAATGCGACGGCCGTGCACGTTGCGCAGCGCAATTGCGAGAGCCGCGATGACAAAGCCGAAGACGTAGAGATTGGCCAGGACGCCAACCGGTGTGGCGCCGGTTTCAAGCGTGTCGGTCACGCTGTCCCACTGCTGGATCGGGATGAGGGCGTTTAACAAAGCAGAGGCTGCGAAGATGAGTGAGAACACCAGTACGACGGTCAGGACCACACCCAACACAAGGCGCACCAATGTCGAGGACGGGCGGGCGGGGGCCACGAGGGCCTCGTGCGGGCGGTAGGGGTCGTGCATTCAAATTAGCTAGGGCTATCGGCGATGAACCGCAATGGTGGTGACATCTGTCAAACAGGAAAAAACCCGGGCGCGAACGCCCGGGTCAGTCACATTACGGAGTAGTCCGGAAGGAGGACAAACTACCCCTTGGAGAAATCTGGATAGGCCTCCATGCCAAGTTCTGTTGTGTCGAGGCCCGAAATCTCGGCCTCTTCATCGACCCGGATGCCCATCGCCGCCTTGAGGATGAACCAGACCACGAGTGCACCGACGAACGTGAACACACCGTAAGCGATGATGCCCATCAATTGCGTGCCGAGGCTGGCGTCGCCGTTGTAGAACACAACCGCGATGGTGCCCCAGATGCCCGCGAAAAGGTGCACCGGAATGGCGCCCACCACGTCATCGATCTTCAGCTTGTCAAGCATCGGGACGGTCAGCACCACAATCACACCGCCTATGGCACCGATCCAGAGCGCACCGAAGAGTGTCGGGGCCAACGGTTCGGCCGTGATCGACACCAAACCGGCAAGTGCGCCGTTGAGCACCATTGTCAGGTCAGGTTTCTTGTACATGACTTGTGTCAGGATCAACGCCGTGACAGCACCTGCCGCGGCGGCCATGTTGGTATTCGCGAAGATGCGGCTTACATCCGAGACGTCGCCAACGGTGCCCATTGCCAATTGCGAGCCGCCGTTGAAGCCGAACCAGCCGAGCCACAGGATGAACGTACCGAGTGTCGCCAGGGCCAAGTTGGAGCCCGGCATCGGTGTGACCTTGCCGTCCTTGCCGTATTTGCCCAGACGCGGGCCCAGCACGATGGCACCGGCCAAGGCCGCCCAGCCACCGACCGAGTGCACGACGGTCGAGCCGGCGAAGTCGGAGAAACCAGCCTCGGACAGCCAGCCGCCACCCCACTGCCACGAGCCCGAGATTGGGTACATGACACCGGTCAGCACGATGACGAAGATCAGGAACGGCCAGAGTTTGATACGCTCTGCCAACGCGCCCGACACGATCGAAGCGGTCGCGGCAACGAACACCAACTGGAAGAAGAAGTCCGAACCGACCGAAGCGTAGTCAAGCGCGGCATCCGCAGCGGCCACGCCCACCGGGTCCAGCACGGTTTGCGAGAAGAACGGGCCGACCCAGCCTGCCATGATCCAACCGTCACCGGGATACATCAGGTTGAAGCCGATGAGCCAGTACATGATCGCCGCGAAGGAGTAGAGGCCGATGTTCTTGGTCATTTGCATGGTGACATTCTTGGAGCGCACCAACCCGCCTTCGAGCATCGCAAAACCGGCGGCCATGAAGAACACCAGGAAGCCTGCCATGCAAAAAAGCAGGGTCGTCATGATGTAGGGGCCAATCTCGTCAAAGCCCGGCGCTGGTTCGTCTTGGGCAAAGCCCAGTTGAGGCAGGGCGACCAGTGCGGTTGCAGCGAGCCCCAGGTGAATAAAGCGTTTCATAGTTGTCATGTCCTTTCCCCTGCGCGGCTCAGAGCGCATCATCGTTGGTTTCGCCGGTGCGCACGCGCATGGCCTGGCTCAGATCCATAACGAAAATCTTGCCGTCACCGATCTTGCCGGTGCGGGCGGTGTTGGCGATGGTTTCGACCACCTGGTCGACCATCGCCGCGGCTACAGCGATTTCGAGTTTGATTTTCGGCACGAAGTTCACGGCATACTCTGCGCCGCGGTAGATTTCGGTATGACCGGATTGCGAGCCGAAGCCCTTGATTTCGGTCACCATCATGCCGCGAACGCCGATCCCCGTCAGCGCTTCACGCACATCTTCAAGCTTGAACGGCTTGATTGTTGCAATGATGAGTTTCACAGATGTCCCCTTCGGTTGCTTGGGCGAGATGTTTTTCGCTGTTGCAGAAAGTGCCTCAGATCGCCGGGGCGGGAAGGCAGAGGGGTGTGTGTTTCGGGTGAAATTATAGCTTTTTGCACAAATTATGCGCAAATGATCACAATTGACTAAAAATTAGACAATTAAGAATCCGCGAGCAGAGGTTTCTTTGGGGGTCTACTTTCAACCGGCGGGATTGTAGACTGCCACCGAACCAGAGGTCCGGGCAGGTAGGGCATGGGAAATCAAAGGCGAAAAGCACCGCGTCTCGTTGCAGATAAGCGGGTTCGTAAGCCAGCCAAAAAGACAGCGGCATCGCGTACCAAGACCACGCGTAAAACGACGCGTTCGCGTTGCAAAGCCAGTCGAGGCGGCGGCAACGGGCGCGGGCCGTTGGCGTTTCTGCGCCGCATTTTGCGCTGGGCGCTGCGCCTGATCTGGGTGGTCACGTGGCGCGTGACGGCGGTGGTTCTGTTGGTCACAGCCCTGGCTGTGACATATGTTTACAGCACGCTTCCGGACGTGAAGGCACTGCTGGACGGACGTGCACGTGGCTCTGTCACGTTACTGGACCGCGAGGGGGATGTGTTCGCGTGGCGCGGTGATCAGTTTGGCGGCGTGGTGACCGCCGACACGGTCAGCCCAGCGTTGCGCAACGCCGTGGTGGCCACCGAAGACAAGCGGTTCTTCAGGCACTTTGGGCTAAGCCCGCGCGGCATTGCCGGTGCGATCCGCATCAACCTCAGCGAAGGGCGCGGCCCCCTGAGCGGACATGGCGGATCGACCATCACGCAGCAGACAGCCAAGCTGTTATGTCTTGGCGTCGAGTACCAAGCCGAAGATTGGGAAAGCGAGGCGGAATATGTCCGAGACTGTCGCCGCGGGTCACTGTCACGAAAAGCCAAGGAGGCCGTATACGCCTTGGCGATGGAAGCCAAGTATTCCAAGAACGAGATTCTTTCGATCTACCTGAACCGCGCCTATTTCGGGGGTGGTGCGTATGGTGCCGAGGCCGCCGCGCAGCGATATTTCGGGGTAAGCGCGCGATCGGTGAACGCACCACAGGCCGCCATGCTGGCTGGTCTGTTAACTGCCCCGACAAGGCTTGCCCCGACGACCAACCTTGAGCGCTCGCAAGACCGGGCAGCGACGGTTCTACGCCTGATGAATGACCAAGGTCTGTTGAGCGATCAGGACATGGCCGTGGCGCAAGCCAACCCGGCGGTTCTGTCCGAAGCCGCACAAGCGCAGGCTGGCGGGTACTTTGCCGATTGGGTGATGGATTCAGGGCCCGAGTTTTTTACTCGTGACACCACCGAAGACGTAATCATCCGCACCACGCTGGACCAAAGGATGCAGCGCGGGGCCGAAGAAGCGCTGGCCTGGGTGTTCGAGAACAAGGTGCGCGAAGGATCCGAAGCACAGGCCGCGATTGTGGTGATGTCGGCCGACGGCGCCGTGCGCGCCATGGTGGGTGGCCGCAAGACCCGAGTGACAGGGGCGTTCAACCGCGCCACGATGGCCAAGAGGCAAACCGGGTCGGCCTTCAAGCCCTTCGTCTATGCCACGGCACTGGAGCTGGGGTATGAGCCAAACTCGATCGTGGTGGATGAGCCATATTGTCTGAACATTCCCGGATCCGGCCAATGGTGTCCGAGGAACTATGACAACAAGTACCACGGAGCCGTGACGCTGACCAACGCGCTGGCGCGGTCCTACAACATTCCCGCGGTGAAGGCGTCAGAGCGCGTCGGGCGCGATCTGGTTCGCAAAGTCGCTACTGATTTCGGGATCGACAACGAACTGGCCGACGGACCGGCGTTGGCACTTGGCGCGTCAGAAAGCACTCTGTTGGAGATGACGGGGGCGTATGCGGGCATTCTGAACGGGGGATCGTCGGTCACGCCCTATGGTCTGATCGAACTGAAGCTTCTGGGCGATGACACGCCGCTGATGGGCACCGGGGGTGGCATCGGCGAGCGGGTTATTCAGCAGGAGGCAGCGCAGAAGCTGATCGGGATGATGTACGAAGTCGTGCAAAGTGGTACCGGTCAGCGTGCGAAACTGCCGGATCGGCAGGTGGCGGGCAAAACCGGTACCACGCAGGCCGCCCGCGACGCTTGGTTTCTGGGCTTTACCGCCGATTACGTGACCGGCGTTTGGATGGGTTATGACGATAATACGCCCCTGACAGGCGTGACGGGCAGTGGACTGCCCGCCGAGATCTGGCATGAAACGATGGTGCGGGTGAATGAGGGGGTTGAGGCCAGACCACTACCGATGATCCGGGTCAAACCCAAGCCACAGGTTCAGCCGCAGCGCACCCAACGACGCAAGAACCGGGGCAACCCGGTGGAAAACATCCTTCGCGAGTTGCTTGGTGTAAACCGGTAGCCTGGTGATGGAGCTTGGCCACGGACGGACCAAAAGCGCGTGGTTTATCCGGCGCGCTTGAGATCCGAGATCAGGCCGTCGATGTTGCCCTTGTTGCGGTCCAGGATGGCGCCGATTTCCGTGCGTTCGGACAAACGCAGGCTGACACCTTCGATGACCATGTCAAAGAACAGGTCCTTGCCAGACCGGTCCGAGACCAGAAACAACACCTGAAATGGCGAGGAGCCGCGCAAGTAAACGGTCGACTGAACCTCGTGCCATGATTTGACCTTGCGCACGCCCTTCACTTCGATCTTGCCGCCGATGAATTCACGGAACCGTTTGCCGTACTTGCGCGCAATGTAGCTTCGGAAGGTCGTGGTAAACGCGCGCAGCTGCGCCGAGCTGGCCCGGCGCGCGTCTTGCCCCAATGTGGAGCGGGCGATGATGTTCACATCCGCATAGCGCCCGAAAATCCGCTCGAAATCGCTGATCATGGCGTTCACGGATTTCCCGGACGCGATGACGCGGTTGATGTCGGCAACAACCTGATCCACCAGCGCCTTAGCACGCGCTTCGGTCAGCGCAAAGGCAGGCAAAGGCAACAGGGTGGCAAATGCGCCGGCAACAGAGGTGCCAAGCATGGAACGACGGGTAAAGTTATTCATCATAAGGGTCCTCGCTTAACGCGCCGTAAGGATCATCATACGGATCGGCAAACCCACCGGCGGATCCTCCGCCCAGTTCGAAGCGCCGATTCTGAATATAGAGCGATCTTGCCTGAGCGTAACTATCAGCGCTTTCATAAAGTATTGAGTCAATCGTGTCGGAAAACCGGCCGCGGTTCGACAATCCAGATGAGATGGAAGCGATCGTTCCGTAGTAATTTTCTGGATCATCAAGAACATAGGTCAATGGGTTGGTGAAAATGTCTACGATCATCCCGGCGGTATCCCGCTGAGTTGACGGGCCCAAAACCGGCAATTCAATATAGGCGCCTTCCCGCACACCCCAGACATGCAGCGTCTGGCCGAAATCAGCGTCAGTTGCAGCCGGCATGTTCAGTTCGGTCGCCGTGTCGAACAACCCTCCGAGGCCAATGGTCGAGTTCACGAGGAACCGATACGTATCCTCGGTTGCGCCTTTCATATTGCCCTGAAGGATGTTGTTCACAACCGCACCGGGGATCGACAGGTTGAAGGCAAACCTGCCTATCAGGTCCTCGATGTCATCCGGCAGGAAGTTGGAATAGCCTTTGCCTGCTGGACGCACCAGGTTGCGGTCAAGGGTGCGATTGAACTCGTGCACCTTGCGATTCTGTCTTTCGTACGGGTCAAAAGGCTCGTCCGCGGGAAAGCCTGCAGGCGCCTTTGCACATGCAGCGACAGTCACGATCAACACGAGCGCGAGTATAGGCCGGAATAGGCCGGAAAAGCGTTTGGAAGCTAGGCGTTGCAATTGTCAGGCTTTGGTTAAACTGTTGCTGGCATACATAAACTATCACACCGCCATGCCCAGAAGCCCAGACCGATCAGGCACAACGCTGTGGCAGAATGGTGACAATCCATGTAAGGCAAAATATGGCGCACAATCAAGCGCACAAGAAGGGCGACCGGACGAATTGGGATGCAGGTAAGTAAGGCAAGACTTGAAGCGGGGCGTGAAGAGCTGCGCGCAGCACGCCGCGAGAGCCGTGGTTTGTATTGGTTCGTCGGAATTTTCAGCTTTTTCGTGAACCTTCTGATGCTGACAGGACCGATGTACATGTTGCAGGTCTATGACCGGGTCCTGGGCAGCCGGTCGGTCGAAACCCTGATCGCGCTGTCGGTGCTGGTACTGTTCCTTTACGGCATGATGGGCTTGCTGGACTACGCCCGCGGGCGCATCATGGGACGTGTGGCAGCACGTTTTCAGTCGCGGCTGGACCGACGCGTTTTCGATGCCGTTGTGCGCAAGGCTGCGGTCGCTCCGGACGAGCAAACCGAAACCGGGTTGCGTGACCTCGAAGCGGTGCAGCGCCTGATGTCGTCCCCCATCCTGATGGCCATTTTTGACATTCCCTGGACGCCATTCTTTCTGGCGGGCATTTGGATCTTTCATCCTTGGCTTGGAACGCTGGCTGTGGTCGGCGGAACCGTGCTCATTCTGGTCACCGTCATCAACCAATTGGTGACGAAACGCCCGGCGGCACGCTCGGCCCGGGCCACCGTGGCGGCCGAAAGCCTGGCGACACAGATTCGTACCGAATCGGAAATGGTGCAGGCGATGGGCATGCGCGATCAGGCATTCGCCCGATGGCAGGTCGCGCGCGACGAGTCGCTGAAGACGCAGATTTCCGCGGCAGACCTTGTGGGGACGTTCACCACCACCACGAAGACATTCCGGCTATTTCTTCAATCGGCGATGTTGGGCCTTGGGGCATATCTTGTTTTGCAAAACGAACTGTCCCCCGGCGCGATGATTGCAGGATCTATCCTTATGGGCCGCGCGCTGGCCCCGATCGAGGTGGCCGTGGGCCAATGGCAAGTGGTGCAGCGCGCGTCGCGCGGCTGGGACTCGCTTGGTGAATTGTTGGCGCTGGTTGGGCCGGACGTGCCACGCACGCCGCTGCCGAAACCCAAGGCCCTGCTGGAGGTGCGCCAGGTGACGGTCGTGCCGCCGGGCGAAAAACAAGCCTCGTTGAAAACGGCCACCTTCACCTTGCAGCCGGGCGAGGCCGTGGGCGTGATCGGCCCGTCAGGTGCGGGAAAATCCACATTGGCACGCGCGTTGACCGGTCTGTGGCCCCCGGCGGGCGGCAAGATACGTCTGGATGGCGCGGCGCTGGATCAATACGATCCGCGCGTTCTGGGCGAGCATATCGGATATCTGCCGCAACGGGTGCAATTGTTCGATGGGACGATTGCCGAAAACATTGCGCGTCTGAATGAAAAACCTGATGCCGAAAAGATCGTCGAGGCCGCCAAGAAGGCGGATGCCCATGACATGATTTTGAAACTTCCCAACGGTTATGATACTCGCGTATCGGCCAGCGGTGGGCGGCTGTCAGGTGGACAAATGCAACGGATCGGCCTGGCGCGAGCGATGTACGGAGATCCGGTTGTATTGGTGCTGGACGAGCCCAATTCGAACCTAGATAACGAAGGCAGCGAAGCCGTGAATCGCGCGATCCGCACTTTCAAAGAGGCGGGTAAGTCGATCCTGATCATGGCGCATCGGCCTGCGGCCATTCAGGAATGTGACCTGTTGTTGATGTTGGACGGGGGCGGCGTGCGCGCCTTTGGGCCCAAGGAAAAGGTCCTGCGAGAAGTGGTCAAGAACCACGGCGACATCACCGACAACAAGGGGCCGGGGGGCGTGCAATGAGTGCAAGCAACGACACAAGCTGGTCCGTGCGGCGCCCGATGATCATCGGGGTTTTGGGGCTGTTGATACTGGTCGGCGGGTTCGGCACATGGGCCGCGATCACGACGATTTCCGGGGCCATCATCGCCAGTGGCCGGATCGAAGTCGATCAGAACCGGCAGGTTGTTCAACACCCCGATGGCGGTGTCGTGGCTGCGATCGAAGTGGATGAGGGTGATGTGATCGAGGCCGGCGACGTGATGCTTCGTCTGGACTCCACACAGCTGCGGTCACAGCTTTTGATCACCGAAAGCCAGCTTTTTGAACTGATGGCCCGCCGCGGGCGTCTTGAGGCCGAGCGGGACGAGCGTGAGATCATAGAGTTTGCCCCCCTGATCACCGCATCGGCAGTCGACAGCCCCGCTGTGACCGACCTTATGAATGGTCAAAGGCGGCTTTTGGCGGCACGTGCGGAGTCGACCGAACGCGAAATCTCGCAACTGGAAAAGCGCCGCGGGCAGATCGCCAACCAGATCGAGGGCATTGCCGCGCAACAAACGGCGCTGGATGAACAATTGGCGTTGATCGGCAAGGAATTGAAGGATCAGCAGTCGCTTTTGGACCGTGGACTGGCCCAGGCCACCCGGGTTCTGGCGTTGCAACGCGAAGAGGCGCGGTTGCTGGGGCAACTGGGGGATCTCATTGCGCAGACGGCGCAGGCCGAAGGGCGGATCACCGAAATTGACATCGAGATTCTGAAACTGGGAACGCAGCGCCGGGAAGAGGCAATAACCACTTTGCGCGACCTGCAGTATCGCGAACTGGAACTGCTGGAAGAGCGCCGCGCCCTGATCGAACGGATGAGCCGGCTTGAAATCACCGCGCCGGTTTCGGGCGTGGTTTACGACCTGCAGGTCTTTGCCTTGCGCTCTGTCATACGGCCAGCCGATCCGATCCTGTATATCGTGCCGCAGGATCGTCCGCTGATCATCAACGCACAGGTCGAGCCAATTCACATCGACAAGCTGTTCCTGGGTCAGGACGTGACGCTGCGGTTTTCGGCGTTGGATCAGCGCACAACGCCCGAACTGATTGGGCAGGTGATGCAGATCTCGGCCGATGCGTTTGAGGATGAAGGCACACGGCAAAGCTTTTACCGGGCCGAAATCGCCCTGAGCGAAGGCGAGCAGGCACGGCTGCCGCAAGATGTTACGTTAATCCCCGGTATGCCGGTGGAGGCGTTCATACGGACCGAGGATCGCACGCCGCTGGTGTATTTGACCAAGCCCCTGACCGACTATTTCGCGAAGGCGTTTCGCGAGTAACCGATGCGCTGCACGCCAGGCGGGTGCCGGATGCCTTCGATGCGATTGGCCTTGCAAAAGAACACGCAGGCAGGCGATTCCGGTTGCGTTGCGGGGTTACGCGGATAGCGTGCAGAAAACAGCGTTTGCGAAAGGACAGGATCGTGGGAAATTTTGAGACCAAGCTGGCCGAGATGGGAGTGACCTTACCGGATGCACCCGCGCCGGCAGCGAATTACGTGCCATATGTACAGGTCGGGGACATCGTTTACGTGTCGGGCCAGATTTCGAAAGATGGGGACAGAATGATCACCGGCAAGCTGGGCGCGGATATGGATGTGGCCGCTGGCGCCGCAGCCGCGAAGGTCTGTGCCATCAACCTTTTGGCACAGGTCAAGGCCGCTTGTGGAGGCGATTTGGACCGGCTGGTGCGGGTGGTCAAATTGGGCGGGTTCGTGAATTCCACGCCGGATTTCACCGACCAGCCGCAAGTCATTAACGGGGCCTCGGACTTCATCGGTGACGCATTGGGCGAAACTGGCAAACATGCGCGGGCCGCGGTATCTTCGCCGTCTCTGCCATTTGGTGTAGCGGTCGAGATCGAAGGCGTGTTCCAGATCAAATGAGCGCGCTAGACAGGGCGTTTCTGGCTGTGCCGTTGGCGCACCGTGCGCTGCACGACGTGTCGGATGGGCGCCCGGAAAACTCGCGGTCGGCGATCGTGGCGGCCATCGATCATGGGTATGGGCTGGAGATTGATCTTCAACTCAGCCGCGACGGCGCTGCAATGGTGTTTCACGATTACGATCTGAAGCGTCTCACGGGCGTCTCCGGGGCGGTGCAGCAGCGTGACGCCGCTGCGCTTGAACAGGTTCAGCTAAGCGGCGGCCAAGAGGGTATCCCCGGATTTTCCGAAGTGCTGTCGCTGGTCGCCGGTCGGGTTCCCATGCTGGTGGAACTGAAGGACCAACATGGTCAGATGGGCGTGACCGACGGGCGGTTGGAGGCCGCGACGGCGCAGGCTTTGACCGACTACGGCGGCCCGGTTGCGGTAATGTCATTCAATCCGGAAATGGTTGCGAAGATGGCGGTTCTGGCGCCCGATGTGCCACGCGGATTGGTGACTTGCGGGTACCCGCAACGGGATTGGTCGCTGCTCAGGCCCGATGTTCGAGACCGTTTGCGCAATATCCCCGACTATGACCGGGTGGGTGCCACTTTCATCAGCCATCAGGCCAGTGATCTGGGCCGCCCGCGGGTGGCCGCACTCAAGGCGCGAGGTGCCAAGGTGTTCTGCTGGACGATCCGTTCGCCGCAAGATGAGGCGGAGGCGCGTCAGGTGGCGGACAATGTGACATTTGAAGGATACTTGGCCGCAGTTCCGGCTTGAAGCATCGCGCACCTAGCCCAGATTACCCTCAGAACCCCGACCGAAGAAAGCAGCACGCAAACCATGGATGGCGGATCAGTTCTTGTGAGCGTCTATGACAGCCTGGCACAGGTGGCCGAGGCGGAGTGGGATGCCTGCGCATGTCCCGAGATCGAAGATGGTGGACGTGCATATGACCCGTTCACCACGCACCGGTTCCTGAAGGCGCTGGAAGACAGCCGTTCGGTAGGTGCAGGCACCGGGTGGCAGGCGCAATACCTGGTCGCGGAGATGGACGAGCAGGTGATTGCCTGCGCGCCGCTTTACGCCAAGAGCCATAGTCAAGGTGAGTACATCTTTGACCACAATTGGGCGCATGCCTATGAGCGGGCGGGCGGGCGCTACTTTCCCAAGTTACAGATGGCGGTACCGTTTACCCCTGTCACCGGACGCCGGATGCTGACGCGGCCGGGGTATCGTCAAGCGGGTCAGGACGCGCTGATGCAGGCCGCCGTAAGCCTTGCCGACCGAAATCAGTTGTCGTCTCTGCATGTCACGTTCTGCACAGCCGATGAGCGGGAAGTCGGCACACAGATGGGTCTTTTGCCGCGCATTACGCAGCAGTTCCACTGGATGAATGATGGCTACAAGACGTTTGACGATTTTCTGAGCAGCCTGAGTTCGCGCAAGCGCAAGAACCTGCGCAAGGAACGAGCACGGGCACAGGGATTTGGCGGCGAGATCGTGCAACTGAGCGGTGAGGCGTTACGCCCCGAGCATTGGGAGGCGTTCTGGGCCTTTTATCAGGACACGGGTGCACGAAAATGGGGTATGCCCTATCTGACGCGCAGGTTTTTCGACATCGCACAAGAGCGGTTGCGCGATGACATCCTGCTGGTTTTGGCGCTGGAGGATGGCGTGCCGGTGGCGGGGGCGATGAACGTGGTTGGACGCGATGCGCTTTATGGCCGTTATTGGGGCTGCTGTGCGCATCATCCGGCGATGCATTTCGAACTGTGCTATTATCAGGCAATTGATTACGCGATCGAACATGGTCTGAGCCGTGTAGAGGCCGGTGCGCAGGGCGAACACAAGCTGGCGCGCGGGTATCTGCCGGTCGAGACGCATTCGCTGCACTGGTTTCGCGATCCGCCTTTCGCCGACGCCGTGGCGCGTTATCTTGACGCCGAGCGCGAAGCCGTGGCCGAGGATATCGAAATCCTGACGGCCTTTGGCCCTTTCAAGAAGCCCAATGTGGAGGAACAGGAATGACAGAACGTCTGAGCGAAGCCGCGAGACACGCAACGCTGGAGCCGCTTTTCGCGTCGGGCTGGGCAATGGTCGAGGGGCGCGATGCGATCAAGAAGACGTTCCAGTTCGACAATTTTGTCGAAGCGTTCGGGTTCATGACCCGCGCTGCGATCTGGGCCGAGAAATGGAACCATCACCCGGAATGGCTCAATGTTTATAAAACCGTCGATGTCACGCTGAGCACGCATGACGTGGATGGGCTGAGCGCTTTGGATGCCAAACTCGCGCGAAAGATGGACAATCTGGCGGACGGCTAGGGCCAAGAGGTACCCTTACCCCAATGCCGTCCATGCCACCTGCTACGGATGTAACGCGGCGCCGTTGGTTGTTGGTGCAGACCCCATCCTGAGAATGGGGCGTCTACCTGAACACGTGCTTCGGCGCATCCCTCATATGGCCTCTAGCAGGGATTCTCCGGCCGAGGTTTCGCACTTGCCCGGGTTGTCCTCGACATGCAGAACGCTGACTGTACCGTCCTCGACTAGCATGGCGTAGCGCTTTGATCGGGCAATGAGTCCGGCGGGCGGAGCGGTAAAGTCCATGCCGATGGCTTTTGTGAACTCTGATTCTGAATCGCCCAGCATGGTTATGCCGGCGTCGGTTGCGCCGGTCGATTCGCCCCAGGCCTGCATCACGAATGGATCGTTTGCCGCAATGCAGATGATCTCATCAACACCTTTCGCGTCGAACCCGTCTTTCGTACGGATGAAACTGGGCACGTGGGCCGTGGTGCAAACGCCCGTATAGGCGCCGGGCACGGCAAAGATGACAACTTTGCGCCCTTTAATCTTGTCCGACAATTTGACCTGTTCAGGGCCGTCCTTTCCCATCCGAAGCAGCGTGGCATCGGGAAGTTTGTCGCCCGTGGAAATACTCATGGTCGCATCCTGTCTATCGTTTGTGTTTCGATTGAATGTAACTATAGGGTCTGCATCGGTGGCGACCATGCAAAACTGCAGGAGATGGGCATGTCGGGGATTGTGGTAGTTGGCGCTGGCCAGGCGGGAAGCTCGCTGGTCGCCAAATTACGAAGCCTTGGGTACGACGGTAAGGTAACCCTGATCGGGGAAGAGCACGCGCTGCCCTATCAGCGTCCGCCGTTAAGCAAGAAATACCTGTTGGGCGAGATGGAATTGGAACGGCTGTATCTGCGACCCGAGAGCTTTTACGCCGAGAATGGTATTGATCTGCATCTGGACGAGACCGTCACCGCGATTGACCGGGCCGACAAAGTGGTGGTCGCTGGCGGACATTCGGTGCCCTACGATCAGCTTGTTCTGACCACTGGATCGGTGCCACGTCGGTTGCCGCCCGCCATCGGCGGGATGCTGGACGGGGTATACGTGGTGCGCGATCTGAACGATGTCGACGTGATGGCGCCAGAGTTTCAGCCCGAAAAGAGCGTGCTTATTGTTGGTGGCGGATACATCGGGTTGGAGGCCGCCGCCGTAGCCGCCAGTAAGGGATTGCGAGTGGTGTTGGTCGAGATGGCCGACCGGATCTTGCAGCGTGTGGCGGCCAAGGAAACTTCGGACTATTTTCGACAGTTGCACCGTCGGCACGGCGTGGACATCCGCGAAGGCGTGGGTCTTGAAACCTTGCTGGGCGAAGGCCGGGTGACCGGAGCGCGCCTGTCGGACGGCAGCGAAATCAACGTTGATTTCGTGATCGTCGGCGTTGGTATCGCCCCCGCAACGGCACTGGCCGAAGCGGCGGGGCTGGCCATTGAGAACGGGATCAAGGTCGATGCGCGCGGACGCACCAGTGATCCGTCTGTTTGGGCGGCCGGGGATTGTGCGTCGTTTCCGCATGAAGGTTCACAGATGCGGCTGGAAAGTGTGCCCAACGCAATCGACATGGCCGAATGCGTGGCCGAAAACATAATGGGTGCGGAAAAGGACTATGTTCCCCAGCCGTGGTTCTGGTCAGATCAGTATGACGTGAAACTGCAAATCGCCGGGCTGAACATCGGGTACGATCGCGTTGTGACGCGAGATAGCGACGGCGGGGTATCCTTCTGGTACTTCAAAGGAGACCGGCTGCTGGCCGTTGACGCAGCAAACGATGCGCGGGCCTACATGGTGGGCAAACGATTGATAGATAGCGGGAAAACGGCCGCTCCTGATGTAGTCTCGGACCCCGAGACGGATCTCAAGGCGCTGTTGAAAGCGTGAGGATCATTGGCGGGGCCTTGCGTGGTCGGCGGTTGGCATCGGTCGGCAAAGGGGACGAAAGTGCTCGGTTACGCCCAACCTCGGACCGGGTGCGCGAAAGCCTGTTCAACGTGTTGATGGCGCGGTTCGGGGATCGGGTAGAACATGCGCAGGTGTTGGATCTTTTTGCCGGCACGGGCGCCTTGGGACTGGAGGCGTTGTCGCGCGGAGCGGATCAGGTGGTTTTCGTGGAAAACGGTCGCGTAGGGCAAAGGTTGCTGCGAGAGAACATCGCGCTTTGTGACGTGGCGGACAGGGCGCGGGTGATACCCCGTGATGCGCGCAGGCTTGGCGCCGCGAAAACACCGTGCGACTTGGTGTTTCTCGATCCACCTTACGGCAAGGGCCTCGGCGAGGCGGCCTTGTCCGCAGTGATTGCACGCGGGTGGCTGGCGGATGGGGCGTTGGTGGTTTGGGAAGAAGGTGGCTCGGTCATCCTGCCGGAGGCTTTGGGTTTGTTGGAGGAGCGTGCTTACGGTGACACGGTGATCCGCGTCCTTGAACGGGTGGCCTAGCCTTTCATCAGGTCAGGCAGATCTCCGGTAAGGCCCGCGGCCTCGCGGATGAAGCCGCGCCGCAGGCCGGGCAGGGCGTTGATGGCCCCCATACCGATGTCGCGCACGCCGCGCAGTAGCGGGTTGTCGTTGGAAAAAAGCCGATTGGTCAGATCGGTAGTGATGGCCAGCGTGGCAGTGTCGAACCGGCGCCATTGTTGATAACGTGTCAGAACATCGGACGCGGCAAAGTCTTCGCCGCGATGCGCCGCATCGGTGATCACCTGCGCCAATGCGCCCACATCCCGCAAGCCGGCATTCAAACCCTGACCCGCAATCGGGTGCAGCCCATGCGCGGCATCGCCTATCAACGCCACGCGGTCAGCCACCAGTGCGTTGGCTATGGTCAGGCCCAGCGGGTAGGTGTAGCGCTTGCCCCGCAGTTTGATGTCACCCAGAAAATCGCCGAACCGCGGGCGCAGCACTTGAAGAAAGTCTTCATCATCCAACCGATCAAACTGCGCCGCTGTTTCGGCGTTTTCGGACCACACGATGGAACTGACGTTGCCAGGCAATGGCAGGATCGCCAACGGGCCGGGCGGCATGAAGAATTGATGCGCGATACCGTTATGGGGCCGTTCGTGTTCGATGGCGGCCACCAGCGCGGTTTGATCGTAAGCCCATTCAGTACGAGTGATCCCCGCACGTGCCGCTGTGCCGGAACGGCGCCCGTCAGAACCGATCAGCAAACGCCCACAGAGCGATGGGCCCGATGCCAACGAGACGGTTACGCGGCCTTGTTCCACGTCTTGCACGGTCACCGTGTCGGTGACTTGGGTGATCTTGTCGCTGGCCTTCATGGCGTCCAGGAACGCGCGGCGCAAATAACGATCTTCCAACATGTGGCCCATCGGACCTTCTTCGATCTCCGCGTGGTCAAAATGCAAGAAGAACGGCGCCGCCCCTTCGCCAGCGCGCCCGTCGGTTACTTTGATTTCCAACAGCGGTTGGGCATGTTTGCTGACATCCTTCCAAATCCCGATGGCCGACAAAAGCCTGACGGACGCCAGGGCAAGGGCGTATGAGCGCCCGTCAAAACCAGCGTCTTTGCGAACCGTTTGAGGCAGGGTGTCAATCACGGTCACGGTTCGTCCCGCCTGGGCCAGAGCCAATGCAAGGGCCGGACCCGTAAGACCGCCGCCGACGATAAGAATGTCGCTGTCATGTGCCATGCGCACCAATATGTCCTGAGGCGCGGGAATGTCCATGCGCCCAAATGTCGTTTCCGGGTGTGATTGTTTGACGGTGCCAACTGCGGAAAAATCAAAAAAAATTGATGCAAATTGTGCGAGATTCTATAAGGTTACACCTGAGGCAGGCCCTAAGAGCAGAAAAAACAGGGGCCAAAAACAAAAACGATAAACCCTGGAGTCCATGAGTATGGAAGCCCGTAAATTACCTGTTGACGCTGACGCAACCGCGTCGGCGCAAACGCAGATTCAAGAGGCCGTTCCGAGCAACAAGTTCGTCCGCAACTTGCAAAAGGAAGTGCGTAAACTTCGGCTTGGGGGGGATCTGATGGATCTGTTCGGGGATCCGGTTCCCTCGGATCTTTTGACCGAATACCCGATCGAAGATCTGGACAGCCAGCTGGGCCGCACCATCCAGAAGAAATACAAAAGCCGACCGGGCAATACCAAGCGGTGTTGGAACCGTGTGCAATTACTCCTGCCCGAACTGATGCATCACGACGGCCCCAAGCAGCGCGTGCTTGAGATGTCGACAGCCCATGGCGGGATGCTGGAAGTGTTGCGCCACTTTGGGCACGAGGTCGTGGGCAATGACTATGTCAACCTGGTGTCGACAGGACAGAACAATTCACGCGCCTTGTACCGCGATGTGAACGATCCCAATTTCGAGCGTGACTATGACGACTATGGCCTGCCGGTGCCGAAAGCCGGGGAAAAGCTTTATGACTGGCCTTATCGGAAGATCATCGAGTCCATCGACTTGCCGATGAGTCTGTTTGATGCCGGCCAGGTGCCTTATCCGCACGAGGCCAAGGAGTTTGATGTTCTGATCTGCATGCAGGCGATCGAGCACTACTGTCATCCGAAAGATTGGATGACGATTGTCGATGAGTTTTGCCGGATCACGCGCAAGACCGTCATCTTGTTGCTGAATCCCATGTTGAAGAACATGGGGGGCGCACCGCGCGACTACGCTGCTTCCTACCGGCAGGCGAAGATGGATTTGCGCAGCTACAGACGCAACGGATTCGCCTGTTCGTCGTGCCATATGCTTTGGGGAGAGCCGGCCGGGTTCAAGCTGACCGCAGAGTAGGCCCAAGCTTTTCATGGACTTGCCTTGACTGCCGGCATCTGCCTTGATGCGGACGTCATTGTGGAAGGTTTCGGGAGGGGTGCCGTGAGCGACTGGCTTAGCATGAGTGCTGGCGATCTGGGGCGCGCCATCGCGGCCGGCAAGATCGGACCGGTCGAGTTGACCGAGACCTATCTGGCGGCCATTGACGCGCACCCGTTACGCGATCTGATTTACTCTGCCGTGACCGAGACGCGAGCCCTGGCCGAAGCGCAGGCAGCGCAGGCGCGTGCGCAGGCCGGGCAACGGCGTGGGCTACTGGACGGTGTGCCCGTCAGTTGGAAAGACCTGTTCGACAGCGCGGGCACAGCGACCGAGGCGGGCAGCCAGCTTTTGCAGGGGCGTGTTCCGGATGCAGATTGCGAGGTGATGCAAAACGCCACGGCGGCCGGGCTTGTGTGTCTTGGCAAAACCCATATGAGCGAGCTGGCCTTTTCCGGGTTGGGGTTGAACCCGATGACGGCAACGCCCCCCAATCTGCACGATGCGTCCCTAGTGCCGGGGGGGTCGTCTTCGGGCGCGGCGACCAGCGTGGCCTTTGGTCTGGCGGCATGCGGCATCGGGTCCGACACCGGTGGATCAGTGCGCATCCCATCGGCTTGGAACGATCTTGTCGGATTAAAAACCACGTCTGGGCGCGTATCATTGAAGGGTGTTGTGCCGCTCTGCGCGAAATTCGACACGGTTGGTCCGCTGTCACGAACGGTTGAGGACTGCGCGCTGACGCTGGCCGCGCTGGAAGGTGGCAAAGCCGCCGACCTGGACGGGGCCTCTTTGAAAGGGGCCCGGCTTGCCGCGTTGCAAACGGTGGTCTTTGACGACATTCGCGATGGACCTTTGGCGGCGTACCAAAGCGCTGTGGAACGCTTGCAAGCAGCGGGTGCCGTGGTCGAGCCGGTGGAGGCGCCGGAAGTGGCCGAGGCGATGCCATTGTCAGGCATTCTCTTCACTTCCGAGGCTTATGGCACTTGGGGTGATGAGATCGAGGCCAGCCCGGACAAGATGTTTGCGCCCATTCTGGAACGGTTTCGGTCCGGTCGGGACTTTCGCGCTTGTGACTACGTCGCCGCGTGGCGGCGTCTGGAAACGTTACGCATGACGTGGGCCGCACGGATGGCCGGGTACGACGCTGTGATCATGCCTACGGCGCCGATCCTACCGCCGGATGCCAAGCGGTTGATGACGGATGAGGCATACTATGTGACCGAAAACCTGTTGGCGCTGCGCAACACCCGCGTGGGAAACCTGATGGGGCTGAGCGCGGTGTCCTTACCGAGCGGCGTGCCCAGTTGCGGACTTATGCTGTGCGGGGCCGCTTTTGGCGAAGAGCGGCTGTTGCGCGTGGCCAAAGCCGCCGAAGACGCGCTGCGCGACGGGGTTTGAGTATTTTAGGAACGATGAAGGATCCGAGGTGAGCGAACTGTGGCTGACGGGATCGGGACTGACGGCGGAGACGCTGGAGCATGCGTCGATGGACGGTGTGCTCTACCTTTGTGAAGACGGCCTGTCACGCATGGAGAAAAGCCGCGTGCTGGTCGACCGCGCGATTGCGCAGGGCGTTGCCGTCTACGGTGTCACCACCGGTTTGGGCGCACGGTCAGGCGAGATTCTTGATGCCGACACGCTTGCCGATTTTTCGCGTGTGACGCTAAACGGGCGCGCGCAAGCGATGGGTGCGCCATTGCCGAATGCGGCGGTACGGGCTGCGATGATCGTTCGGTTGAACACGTTTTTACTGGGTCACAGCGGCGCGCGGCCTGATGTGGCGCAGCATCTTTGTGCTGTTCTAAATGCTGGATTGGTGCCCGTTGTTGGCGGAATCGGATCAATCGGTGCAAGTGACTTGGTGCTGACTGCAACGATGGGGCGTGCCCTGCTGGGCGAAGGTTTGATGTCCGGGCCGAACGGTGTCGGCTCTGCGGCGGAGGTGATGGCCGCCGGGGGCATTCAGCCACTGATGCCGGCTCCGCGCGATGGGTTGGCATTGGCCAACCATACCGGATTTTCAGCAGGGCTTGCCGGGTTGGCACTGGCGCGCGTCTCGCGTCTTTATTGCGCGGCGCAGGCGGGTGCCGCGCTGACCATGGAGGGGTTTCGCGCGAATCTCAGCCCGATGGATGCGAAAGTTCTGGCCGTCAAACCATTGCCGGGACAGCAGAAGGCGGCGCAAGGTTTGTCTGCTTTACTGGAAGGCAGCGAGTTGTGGTTAGACGGAACGGCACGCCGATTGCAGGACCCCTTGTCGATCCGCAATGCCGTGCACATCCATGGCGGTGTCGCGAGCGCCATAGTGCAGTTGCGCATGGTTTTGGATGTTGAATTGAACGGATCGAGCGATAACCCGGTGGCATTGGCCGATACAGGCGATCTGTTGTCCTGCGGCGGCTACCACACCACCGAGTTGGCCTTGGCCGTCGATGGTGTCAGCCGCGCCTGGCAGCATCTGGCGATGGCACAGTTGGCGCGGATAGCCCGAATGATGGAGCCGGATTTGACGGGCCTAACCATGTTTCTGGCGCAGCCAGAAAGTGGGTCGAACGGTTTTGCACCCCTTTTGAAAGTGGCCGAGGACCTGGCGGGAGAAATTACACAGGCGTCGCAGACAGCGCCAGTTTGGCCGAGCATCAATGCCCGTGGCATCGAGGATGCATTGACCGGGGTGATGTCCGGCATTCGGGCGCTGGACCGTGTCATTGACATGGGTGCACGGCTGACGGCGCTTGAACTGGTCGTCGCGGCACAGGCAGTGGATTTGCGAACCAACGTGCGTCTCGGGGCACCCATGACGAAATGGCATGCCTACGTGCGCGATTTTGTGCAGGTTTTGCAAGAGGATCGACCGATGGGAGCGGAAATCGAAGCGCTTGCCTTGGATTTGCTGAACATGGCGTAAGCGCACGCGCGACCGGTTGCCAAAAATGCCACAATTGGCTTGGGGCAGGTGGGTTTTGCTGGACGCAAAGGCGGCACTTTTGTAGATTCACGTCAAACGGGGCGTCCATGATCCCGTACCTTTGAGGCAGTTATGATGTTCCCCGAGCGGTTTTCGAACCTTCCGGAATATGCGTTTCCGCGTTTGCGGACTCTTTTGGATGAACACGCGCCTGGCGGTGACGTGGTGCATATGACCATTGGCGAACCGCAACATGATTTCCCGCCTTGGATTGTTGATACCATTGTGGAAAATGCCGGTGGATTTCGGAAATACCCGATCAATGAGGGGATGCCGGAGCTGAATACCGCATTCTGCGATTGGATTGCACGACGCTATCGCGTGGACCTGAGCCCTGACCGGAACGTAATGGCGTTGAACGGTACGCGAGAAGGTCTTTACAACGCGATGATGGCGCTTTGCCCCGAAACTAAGGGCGGAAAAAAGCCGATCATCCTTTTGCCGAACCCGTTTTACCAAGTCTACATGGTGGCGGCATTAAGCGTCGGGGCTGAGCCGGTGTTCCTGCCCGCGACGCGTGACAACGGCTTTTTGCCGGATTTTGCCGGGCTTGCGCCAGATGTGCTGGACCGGGTCGCGGTGGCTTACCTTTGTTCGCCGTCCAATCCACAAGGTGCCGTGGCCGATGCAGACTATTGGCGCAATTTGATTGGCCTTGCAGAAAAACACGATTTCAAAGTTTTTGCCGACGAGTGCTATTCCGAGATTTACCGCAAGACCCCTCCAACCGGCGCCTTGGAAGTGGCCAGGGACATGAGCGCGGACCCAGAGCGGGTCGTGGCGTTTCACAGCCTGTCAAAGCGGTCAAACCTGGCTGGCCTGCGCAGCGGGTTTGTTGCCACGGGCCCCGAAAGCACCAAGCGAATTCGTCTTTTGCGCTCTTACGCGGGGACGCCTTTGCCAATGCCACTGCAGCACGCTGCGGCCAAGGTTTGGGCGGACGAGGCGCATGTGGAAGAGAACCGGCGGCTCTATCAGGAGAAATACGCGCTCGCGGATGAGATCATGGCCGGTGTGCCGGGGTATGTCGGGCCCGCGGCGGGATTCTTTCTGTGGTTGCCGATCGAAGATGGCAAGGCGGCTGCGCTGAAGCTGTGGCAGGAGACAGGTATTCGGGTGTTGCCAGGCGCTTATCTGAGCCAGGATTCCGGGGGTGAAAACCCGGGCAAAGGATACATTCGGGTCGCGATGGTGGCCCCAAGAGACGAGGTGGCGCATGGCCTGCACCGGCTGCGCGACTGCCTTTACACATAACGAGGACGAGGCAGATATGGCATATCAAACGCGCGGACGCGACCCGCTTTTGGACAGCTCGATGGCAGAGGCGATCGAGAAGCGGGGCAAGGAACTTCTGGGGTTGGCATTGCTGGCCGTGGGCGTCATGGCCGCGATGATGATTGGGTCCTACCACCCCGACGATCCAAGCTGGATGGCGGCCACGGACGCGCCGGTGCACAATTGGCTGGGTCGGATCGGTGCGTCGATTGCTGCGCCTTTGTTCATGATCGTGGGCTGGGGCGCATGGGGTCTGGCCATCGTCCCGGGGGCGTGGGGTATTCGATTTGCGGTGCATCGCGGTAATGAGCGCGCGTTGGGCCGGTTGATTTTCGCGCCGATCTGGGTGGCGGTTCTGGCACTCTACGCGTCGTCGTTAACGCCGGGTCCCGAATGGGCCGCGACACATAGCTTTGGTTTGGGTGGTCTCTTTGGCGACACGGTGCTGGGTGCCATTCTGGGTGTGCTGCCCGTCGGTGCCAGTTTTGGTCTGAAAATGCTGTCGCTGGTTCTTGGGGCGACCATGTTGGCGCTTGGTGCATTTGTGCTTGGATTCACGCGGGTTGAGATAAGCCGAATTGCGAGGTTCCTGCTGGTCGGCCTGATCATGACCTATGCCACCATTCGGGCGGTATTGGGCCATGGAGCGGGAATGGCCGCGTTTGCCGCAAAGTCGGTCCAGATCAAGGCCGCAGAGCGTCGCGAGCGCAAAGCGCTTGAACGTGCCGAGAGCGAGGAATTGGCCCGTGCCGAGGCTGCCGTTCCGGAACCCGTGGTAAGACGCGCCGTGCCTGTCATGGCGGCCGCAACCACACCTGTTGCACAGGCTTATGCCGCGCCGGAATCCACGGCGGTTGACACGCCGGTGGCAGAAAAGACAGGTGGATTGCTGTCGCGTATGCCGTCGCTGATGCGCCGCCCTGACCCTGAGCCGGAGTTGATCGAGGCGGCCGAGGTGCCCGATATGACCGCACCGCAAGGCGACCGCGTCAGTGCCCGTATCGCCGATGTCATCAAAAGCCGCGTGCGCAAGAACCCGGACGTTCAGGTCGAGGCCGTGGCACCCCTGACACGTGGTCGGGGGCGTGGGCCTGACCCGCTGATCCTGGGCCAGATGCAAGCTGGAGTGTTGCCGCCTGAGCCGCCGCTGACTGCCGCCCTGGCCGTGCCGCCAAGCCCGGAATTTGAGGAATCTGCGCCATATGCGCCGGAACCGGATTTAACGCAAACACCGCCCATTCCGACCTTCATGCATAGCCCGGCGCAGGCGCCGGCAACCGTACCGGTGAGCGAGCCGAAGAAGGTTGTACAGCATCCGCCGCGCCGCGCGCCGCAACCCTCTGCCCAAGCGGTGGCCGAAGCACAACCGGCATTGCAGTTCGAGGAAAAGCCCCAGATCGAGTACGAGCTGCCGCCGCTGAACCTCTTGTCGAACCCGAGCAACATTAAAAGGCATCATCTGAGCGATGAAGCGCTGGAAGAAAACGCCCGGATGCTGGAAAACGTGCTGGATGACTACGGCGTCAAGGGTGAGATCGTCAGCGTGCGCCCGGGCCCGGTGGTCACGATGTACGAGCTGGAGCCTGCGCCGGGCCTAAAGGCCAGCCGTGTGATCGGTTTGGCCGATGACATTGCCCGGTCGATGAGTGCGCTGTCAGCGCGGGTTAGCACCGTGCCGGGCCGGTCGGTGATCGGGATCGAACTGCCCAATGACAACCGCGAGATGGTGGTCCTGCGCGAGTTGCTAAGCACGCGCGATTTCGGCGATGGCAATCAGAAACTGCCACTGGCCCTTGGCAAGGACATTGGTGGTGACCCGGTCGTGTCGAACCTGGCCAAAATGCCCCACTTGCTGATTGCCGGGACCACCGGGTCGGGCAAATCTGTGGCGATCAACACGATGATCCTGAGCCTGCTGTACAAGCTGACGCCAGAGGAATGCCGACTGATCATGATTGACCCCAAGATGCTGGAACTAAGCGTGTATGACGGCATCCCGCATCTTCTGAGCCCGGTGGTAACCGACCCCAAGAAGGCGGTCGTTGCCCTGAAATGGGTCGTGGCCGAGATGGAAGACCGCTATCGCAAGATGTCCAAGATGGGTGTGCGCAACATCGACGGGTACAACAGTCGTGTGACCGATGCCCTGTCCAAGGGTGAGATGTTCAGCCGTACCGTGCAGACAGGCTTTGACGACGAGACGGGTGAACCGGTGTTCGAGACCGATGAGTTCGAGCCTGAAAAGATGCCCTATATCGTGGTGATCGTCGACGAGATGGCAGATCTTATGATGGTGGCGGGCAAAGAGATCGAGGCATGTATTCAGCGTCTGGCGCAGATGGCGCGTGCATCGGGCATACACCTTATCATGGCGACACAACGCCCGTCCGTGGATGTGATCACCGGTACGATCAAGGCGAACTTTCCGACGCGTATTTCGTTCCAGGTGACATCGAAGATCGACAGCAGAACCATCTTGGGCGAGATGGGTGCCGAACAACTTTTGGGCATGGGTGATATGCTTTACATGGCCGGCGGCGGCAAGATCACGCGGTGCCATGCGCCATTCGTAAGCGATGAGGAGGTCGAGGAGGTCGTGAACCACCTGAAGGCCTTTGGTCCACCGGAATACGTGGGTGGCGTGCAGGATGGCCCTGAAGAGGAAAAGGCAAGTAACATCGACGCCGTTCTAGGCCTGACCGGCGGCAACACGGATGGTGAGGATGCGCTGTATGACCAGGCGGTGCAGATCGCGATTACGGACCGCAAATGCAGCACCTCTTACATCCAGCGCAAGCTGGCCATCGGATACAACAAGGCGGCGCGTCTTGTAGAGCAGATGGAGGACCAAGGGATCGTGAGCAGTGCCAACCATGTGGGCAAGCGCGAAATCCTTGTGCCGGAACAATAGACGCCCCAGACGAAATGGGGCATGCGGGGGCGCGGTGACGCGCCCCTTTGCGTTACAGGAAAACCCGTTCAAAACTCCAATATGCACCCACCAGGGCAATCGCCAGCGAGGCGGGGATGGCGACGCGGGCGCGGTACCAGTCTTTCTGTCCGAACCACAGACCTACTGCAAGAAAAGCGACCAGGATTACCGCCAGTTGACCAACCTCGACCCCGATGTTGAACGCGACGAGCGATGCAATGAACCTGCTTGGTTCCAACCCGAATTCCCCTAGTACCGACGCGAATCCCAACCCGTGAAGCAGCCCAAAACCGAAAATCACGAAGGGTCGCCACGGGGTCATGCGGCGGGCAAAAATGTTCTCCACGGCGACATATACAATCGAGAGTGCAATGAGTGGCTCGACGATGCTACCAGGGATGTTGACGATCTCCAGTGTGGCCAGCGCAAGCGTGATCGTGTGGGCCAGCGTGAAGCATGTCACTTGGATCAGAAGCGGGCGCAGTTGCGTCGAGAAAAAGAACAGGCCCAAGACAAACAGGATGTGATCCAGTCCCTTCGGGATGATGTGATCAAACCCCGAGATCAGGTAGCGGGTGAAGTTTTCAAACGCTGTTTCCTCAAAGCTGCCGGTGCGGGGCAAAGCCGGGCTAAGCTCGCCGGGCGCCAGAAGCCCGGTGAAAGGCGCGTCAACGTCTTCACTTTGTCTTAGAACAAGGGTGCCATAGGCCGCGTCCCATCCCATTTGGATCGCCGCGTCGTTCGGTGGAAGCATCCCGATGAATGTGACCACCGTATCACGTGGCAATTCGACGTTGTTTTCCGGTGTGACCTCAACGCGATCAAGCCGGAACGCCACGGGTTCGTCGCCTGCGCTGAATCGCAGGCCTTGCGCGAATGTCGGCCAAACGTCCTCAAAAGCCTGCGCCAGTTCCGCATCCGAAAGCGCCCGCAGCCGGTCATAGGCCCCGGCCTGCGCGCTGTCATTTGTGTCCTCGACCTCGGCCAGGTTGACGCCTGCAATTATGGCCTCGGCGTTCAGGCGGATTGTCATGGTTATCTGGTCGGGCTCGAGTGCAAATTCGGCTATGGCAGGCCGGACTTCATGTGCGGTGCTGGCCCCGGCCCAGACAACCGCGCAGAAAATCACCAATGCGTGTGTTGACTTCGAGCGGATCGACGACACGATTGAGAAGAAAGGAAAAAGGTGCGCCATGTTACTCCGATCAGTCTGTTTTTTCGTTGCGGCGCTTGCAACAGGGTTTGTTCACGCGCACGAACTTTTTCTGCAGCCTCAATCCTACCAGATTGCCGTCGGCGATCCGCTTTTGGCAGAGGTCAAGGTCGGAGAGGACTTTGACGGCGGCCGAAATATTTTCAACCCGGAAAAGTTCAGACAGTTCGATCTTGCCGTGGGCAACGAGGTTGTACCGATTCCCGGTCGGCTTGGGGATATGCCCGCGGCCAACATCACGACCGATGCCGATGGTTTGCACATATTGGTGCATGTGTCTCAGGATTTGCGGTTGCGTTACACCAAATTCGAGAAATTCGAAAAGTTTATTGAC
Organism: Pseudomonadota bacterium; assembly: GCA_039818805.1. GTDB lineage: Bacteria > Pseudomonadota > Alphaproteobacteria > Rhodobacterales > Rhodobacteraceae > Roseovarius. Next base: position 14,722 of record JBCBTE010000010.1, on the reverse strand, counting down.
CACAAGGATCTGAAGGGCACGCTTGGTGCGCACGCGGCGCGTGGCCTGTCGACAACGGATTTTGTGGAAGCCTATTCGCGATACGCCAAAAGCCTTGTCGCTGTGGGTAGTGGGGTGGGTCAGGATCGCACTTTCGGTCTTGAAACCGAGATTGTCGCGTTGGCCAATCCATACACCGATGATCTGGATGGCGAGATGCCCGTGCAGGTGTTTTATCAGCAGCGCGTGCGCCCGGATGCACAGGTAGAGCTGTTCGAACGCTTGGGCGATGAGGTCAAGATCACGCTGCACAGGACCGACGCAAATGGAGTGGCTCTTTTGCCCGTCAAAGCCGGTGCCGAATACATGGTGGATGCGGTGGTTATCCGAGAGCCGAGCGCAGCACTGGCCGAGAAAATGGATGCGGTTTGGGAGACCTTGTGGGCCAATCTGACCTTTGCGGTACCGCGATAGAACAACCCCGCCGTCGAAGATGTGGATGTCACGAATTACAGCTGCAATGGCGGATTGCTATCGCATAACATCCCATGGGCGCTTATCTTGGGGTCGAGAAGTCAAAGGAGAGGTGCGTCCTCATGCGTGTTTTTGCGTTTGCCCTGGCCTGTGTTCTGGCCACGCCTGCCGCAGCAGAAAAATTGTCTCTGGGCGAGATTTCGCGCTATTTGAACGGGTTTCAAACTGCCTCGGGCGAGTTCACACAGATCAATGACGACGGTACGATCAGCACCGGCCAAATCTACATCAAACGGCCGGGGCGCGTGCGTTTTGAATACAATCCACCGGAAAAGACTCTTGTGGTTGCCGATGGTGATACCGTGGGGATCATCGACCCAAAGTCCAACACGGGTGGCGAAGCCTATCCGCTGGATCGCACGCCGCTGAAGATCATTCTTGCGCGCAAAGTGGATTTTTCACGCGAACGCATGGTCACTGGTCACGCGAGTGACGGCAAGACAACGACCGTCCGGGCGCAAGACCCTGCACATCCTGAATATGGCAATATCGAGCTGGTCTTCACCGACAGCCCGGTCGAATTGCGCCAATGGGTGATCAACGACAGTGGGGGCAGCCGGACCACCGTGGTACTGGGCGAACTGAACAAGGGTGTTCGTCTGGACAACGAACGCTTCGTCATACCCGGGAAGGGCGCAATCACTTCGGATCGCTAGAGGTATTCAGCCGCGTCGGCAGCCTGACAATTGCGCACGGTACACCTCGGACCGTTGACCAACTTCGCCGGAAACGCGCAAGAGCCATGGCTTGGCATTGTAGCTGCCCCGCGTAAAGCCCGTGCGCCCTTCGTGATAAGCAAGATACTGATTGCGCGCATCTGTAAGCGGGATGCCAAGACGTTCATTCGATTGTGCCATGTACCAGCCCATGAAGTCTGTCGCGTCGCGGATGTCATTGCGGCGTGCGGCAAACCGGTTGGTGTCTTCCTTGTACTCTTGCCATGTCGCATCCAGCGCCTGCGAATACCCATAGGCCGAACTTTGCCGCCCCATCGGGATCACACCCAACGTCCAACGGAACGGCGTACGAGCCTCGCCATCAAATTTGCTTTCCTGATAGATGGTGGCCATCTGGACGTGGACGGGTACGCCCCAACGCCGTTCTGTGCTGCGGAAAGCCCGCAAGTAATTTGGTTTTTGCGCTACAATCGTGCACGCATTGTCCAGATCCCGCGGCGGGGGACCGCTTGTTCCACTACGGTTACTGCACGCTGCAAGCGTGGCCAACGCCATTATCATCAATGTCGTGCGAAGACGTCTGCTCATCTGCCTCTCGCTATGTTTGTTTTTCTTTTCATTTTAGCGAAATTTTGGGCGTGGGGGAATCCCGGAAATACGTTTGTTTGCTCACATCTGCGTTTTGCGAAAATCCGGACCTTTGGCTTTGCGCGAAATACTGCCCAATTGGACTTTGATACCAGTGTTTCCGCCTAATTCTGCGTCTGGGATATCGTACGATTGGTGTTTGACTGTTGAATCGGCGCACACACACTGTTTCCCTCTTTTTTGCCTGCCTGCGTTGGACAAAACCGGGTTGAACACGGTAGTGTCGCCGAGTAGGGGCTATGGTTATGTTGAAAACGCGTGCCAAATATCATTTGGGTCAGGTGGTCAAACACCGCAAACATCCGTTTCGGGGTGTCATTTTTGACGTGGACCCGGAGTTTTCCAATACCGAGGAATGGTATGATGCGATTCCGGAAGAAAGCCGCCCGGTAAAAGATCAGCCGTTCTACCATTTGCTGGCCGAGAACGATCAGACCTATTATGTGGCATATGTCAGTGAGCAGAACCTGATTGCTGATTACTCGGGTGAACCAGTGGATCATCCCGATATTCCTGACCTTTTCGGCCCCTTCGAGGATGGCCAATACCCGCTGCATTTCCAGCTCAATTGAGACAAGTGCGCTGAAACTCACCGGGTGTCAGCGTGTAGCACTAGTATCCCAGCGCGCATCCGTCTTTGCGCGGGTCAGAGCCGCCCTCCAGTACACCGTTGTCTTGAATTAGGATTGCCTGCGCGCCGCCGATGGCCTCGTCGGGGGGCACAACGTTATGCCCCAGGCCTGCAAGGGTTTGGCGCACGTGCTCTGGATAGCCACGCTCGACCTTCAGATCACCCGCGTCTGCGAAACAGCGCGGCGCATCGATTGCAGTTTGGGGGGACATGTCAAAGTTCTGCAGGTTGCTGACGAAACGCGCATGTCCGGTGGATTGATATGCGCCGCCCATGACGCCAAAGGGCATGGTCACGCGGCCATTTTCGCGCAGCATCCCGGGGATAATCGTGTGCATCGGCCGCTTACCACCGTCCATCTCGTTCGGGTGGCCGTCTTCCAACGTGAAACCGGCGCCACGATTCTGCAGCAGGATGCCGAACCTTTCTGACGCGATACCCGACCCGAACCCATGGAAGATAGAATAGATCATCGACACCGCCATGCGGTCGCGGTCAACAACGGTGATGTAGATCGTGTCGCGGTGCACGGCTTCCGTGAGCGCCGCCGCGGCGGGCATGGCGCGCTGCGGGTCGATCAGTGCTGCCAGTCTTGCGGCTGTGTCGTGGCTCAGCATATGATCCAGGCGCGCCGTGTGATCGGGATCGGCCAACAGCCGGTTACGGGCGTCGTAGGCCAGTTTGGTGGCCTCAGCCTCGATATGGGCGCGTTCCGCGCCGAGTGGGTCCATGGCGGCGATGTCAAAATGCGCCAGAATGTTAAGCAGCAATATGGCAGTGGCACCTTGGCCGTTGGGCGGATGCTCGACCAGGTCAACGCCGCAATAGGTTCCGCTTATCGGCGTGGACGGCAAACAAGCCGTGGTCGCGAAGTCTTCCGCCGTGTGGACGCCGCCCAAGGTATTGAGCGCGGCCAGCATATCTTCGGCCACTTCACCGGTGTAAAATGCCTGTCGACCTTGTTTCGCGACACGGCGCAATACCTCTGCCTGTCCAGGTGCGTGGAAAAGGTCGCCCTTTTGAAACGGTGCGCCGTTTCGCAAGAAATGCGTGATGCCATGGCCCTGAAGACACTGTGCGGCAACAGGCCAGTCTTTGGCAACGCGCGGGGCGACGGGTACGCCGGTTTCTGCATAGTGGATGGTTGGGGCCAGAAGGGCATCCAACCCAAGCTTACCATGAGTTTCGGCAAGATGGCAGAACGCATCGATCGCACCGGGAATGGTGACCGCTTCGGCGCCATATAGCGGGACCACATCGTGTCCACGGGTGCGCAGATCGGCGGCACTGGAAGCTGCCGGCGCGCGCCCCGACCCGTTGAGCGCGTGAATGTCGTTCTGTCCAGGTTGGGTGAACAAGACAAAACAATCACCCCCAATCCCGGTCATCTGCGGTTCGCAAATGCCGAGAAGAATCGCACCGGCAATCGCTGCGTCCATGGCGTTGCCACCGCGTTTCAGGATGTCGATCGCAGTTTGCGCAGCCAGCGGATGCGACGTGGCGCACATGCCTTCTGTCGCAAGAACCGCAGAGCGGCCAGGTGTTTGAAAATCGCGCATTGAACCCCCGGACAAGTTGATTAGCGAGACTTAAAGCCGCGCATTTGGGAATGCAAATTATCCGAAAGGAAGACCTCGACGTCGCACACTGGGTGGGGGCTGTAAAGCGCGACGCCGAGGGAAGCCATATGCAGCTACAGTGTCAAATGTGACAGTCTATTCAGGCATCAATTCGATGCGATTGGGGCGAATTTAAGACCCAGAACACGGCTTACGTGCAAAGCGCAACTCCAGACTGTTTTCGCCGTTTGCGCGCTTGTAGTTTAAGGTTTCAGTTAGTTCGTGGATTAAGAACCAGCCAAACCCGCCCTCGGGCAGGGACTCACGTGGCCCCGAGGCGTCCGGCAAGTGTCCAGCCGGCAGTTGTAGACCCGGCAAGGCGCAGCCATGGTCGCGTAGCTGAATCACAATATAGTCGGCAAAAATCTCGGCGCGCACTTGCACCTGGCCCGGCTGCATGCCTGCATAGGCGTGCTCGGCAATGTTGTTCAACGCTTCCGCCAAGACCAGCGTAACCGATCCTAGCGTATCTTCGTCCAAAGCGGCCTTCGTGAGTGCACCGCGCATGTCCTCGAGCGCCGCACGCACCGCCAGTTCGCTACCCATCGTGTCGACCGAAATCACGCGCAGGGGCCTAACATAGGGCAAAGCAATATCGCGTCTTACCATCTGTCAATCAGCTTGCGCTGCGTTGCACCGCCGTGGCTGCATCCGAGTGAATCACGAATATCGAATCCATCCGGGTCAGGCGAAAAACCTTGTCTACATCAGGTGTCAAACCTGCCAAATCCAGACGCCGCGCATCGCCCATTTGTTTCATCGATGCAACGATGGCGCCGAGCCCGCTGGAATCAACAAAACTTACCCCTGACAGATCCAGCACGACATGGTCCGGCCCGGTATCCGTTGCGGCGCGCATTTCATCCTTGAACTGGATCGCAGATGCCGCGTCAATGCGCGTTTCATCGACCGTGATGACATGGATGCCCTTTTGAATGGCGCTGTTCAGTTGCATGTTACCTCCGATGCAAGCGAAAACCTGGCCAGAGGCTAGACCTTATTCCTTACCAACAGGTATTCATGGGCAAATTTTGCTGCGACTCGGAAGGAAACGGCATGAAAGAGGTTGTGATCGCGGGCGCGGCCCGTACGCCCATGGGTGGTTTTCAGGGCGATTTTGACGGTGTCGAGGCTTCAATTCTTGGCGGTGTCGCGATTGCGGCAGCCTTGAGAAATGCCTGCGCCGAGACCGTGGACGAAGTATTGATGGGCTGCGTTTTGCCGGCTGGGCAAGGACAAGCGCCCGCGCGGCAAGCCGGATTTCACGCTGGATTGACCGAGGACGTGCCGGCAACCACCCTGAACAAGATGTGCGGATCGGGAATGAAGGCGGCGATGATTGCCCACGATCAGATTGCGTTGGGGCAAACCGCAACGATGATCGCAGGGGGCATGGAGAGCATGTCAGGCGCCCCGTATCTTTTGCCAAAAATGCGCGGAGGCGCGCGGCTTGGGCATGGGCAGGTGATCGATCATATGTTCCTGGACGGGCTGGAAGATGCCTATGACAAGGGGCGGCTTATGGGCACATTTGCCGAAGACTGTGCAGAGAAGTACCAGTTCACGCGCGACGCGCAGGACGCCTATGCGATCGGGTCGCTGGAAGGGGCGTTGGCGGCACAGGAAAGTGGCGCGTTCGAGGGGGAAATTGCGGCGGTAACGCTTCAGACGCGCAAGGGCGAAGTCGTTGTTTCCCATGACGAACAGCCCGCCAACGCACGGCCCGAGAAGATCCCGCAGTTGAAGCCTGCGTTTCGAGAGGGCGGCACGGTGACGGCCGCCAATTCAAGCTCGATCAGCGATGGTGCGGCGGCGTTGGTCCTTGCGTCGCGAGAGGCGGCAGAGAAACAGGGATTGAAAATCCGGGCACGGATACTGGGCCATGCAAGCCATGCGCAGGCGCCTGGTTGGTTCACGACAGCACCAGTTCCGGCAGCGCAGAGGCTTTTGAAATCAATTGGTTGGGTCAAAGAGGATGTGGACCTGTGGGAGGTCAACGAAGCCTTTGCCGTGGTGCCGATGGCCTTCATGCACGAAATGGGATTGCCGCGCGAGAAGGTGAATGTGAATGGCGGTGCCTGCGCGCTGGGGCATCCGATCGGAGCTTCCGGTGCGCGGATCATGGTGACCCTTTTGAACGCATTGGAAAAACGTGGGCTAAAACGGGGCGTGGCCGCGATCTGCATAGGCGGCGGTGAAGGCACTGCCATAGCGATTGAACGGGAGTGACCGGGGATGCGCGTGGACTATGATGAATTGTCGAAATCCATCCACGCATTGACCGAGGGCGAGACAGATGCAGTTGCATTGATGGCCACGATTGTGTGCGAGTTGCACCATTCGGACACACGGTTTGACTGGACCGGGTTTTATCGCGTTACCAAGCCTAACTTGTTGAAAATAGGCCCCTATCAAGGAAGCCACGGCTGCCTGGTGATCCCGTTTTCGCGGGGCGTCTGTGGCGCTGCCGCGCGCACGGGCGAGGTGCAGATCGTCGACGATGTGGATACGTTTGAGGGGCATATTGCCTGTTCCACGAGCACGCGGTCGGAGATCGTTTTGCCCGTGATAGATGGGTCCGGGCGCCTTCTGGGCGTGCTGGATATCGACAGTGACCGGCCCGGGGCGTTCGATAAGACGGATGAAGAAGGACTGTCCAAGATCCTGGCATCCGTGTTTGGACGGCTGTAGCGGCGAATCGGCACGAAACCCCTTGGTGAACAGGCAAAACCTCTGTCTGCATCGCGTCGGTATTACGTCGGTATTACGTCGGTATTTTTTGCACGCGGAGTAGTGTTAACAAAACGGGCGTTGCGCAGCGCCGGTTTTGACCGCACGGCCCACCCGCCCACCCCCGTCCGGCCAAAACCGACGGGATCTTATGATCCGCCTAGGATGCCCGATGTGCCGCGATGCGGCGTGAAAATTTGTTTGATTTTTTCACGCGACTCATGCAGCGTGAAATTCTGACAGATTTTTTCACGAGGATGTAAGGCGCCGCGATGGAGCAAAGCCAGATCTCTGCCATGCGCAGCCTTGGGGCCGATCTGCGGGCCTTGCGCAAGGCGCGTGGTCTGACCCTGGCAGAGCTAGCCGATGGGCTGGGCCGGTCGGTGGGATGGCTGAGCCAGGTAGAGCGTGACCTGTCCGAGCCGTCGATTTCCGATCTGCGCGGTATGGCCGAACGGCTGGATGTGCCGATGTCCTTTCTTTTTGCCCATGCAAGTGCGCCGGTTGAGGAGCAAGGTACGATCGTACGGGCCGGGACACGACGGCCGATGGGTTCGGGTGAAGAAGGATTGATCGAAGAACTTCTGTCACCCGATCTGACCGATGAATTCGAGATGATCCATTCAACCTTTGCGCCGCATTCGGCGATGCAGACCCCGGCGGACAGACCGACACAGGAAGTGGCCTATATCGTGTCGGGCAGGCTGGACCTAGTGATTGGCGCGCGCGCGTTTTCGGTGGGCCCGGGCGACAGTTTCCGCATCCGGCACGAGACCTACAGCTGGGCCAACCCATATGATGAGCCATGCGTTGCGATCTGGGTGATCGCGCCGCCGGTCTATTAGGGGGTGCCGATGAGCTTGGAGGGATGGATCATCTTCGCGGCGTTCTGGGCGGTCTTCGTGACGACGCCAGGACCCAATGCAGTCAATTGCATCACCAACGGGATGCAGTTGGGGTTTCGGCGCAGCCTGTGGGGCGTGGCGGCGATCCTGACACAGGCGGCCATGTTCCTGACCTTGTCGGCGGCAGGCATCACGGCTTTGATCGCGGCGTCACCAGCCGCATTTCAGGTGGCGAAATTCTTGGGTGCAGGTTTTCTGATTTATCTGGGGGTGCGCGGCTGGATCATGGCGCGGCGTCAGGTCGTGATCGCCGAATCTGATGGGCGCAGCATTTACTGGCGGGCGTTCGCGATTGCCACGATCAATCCCAAGAGCGTCGCCGGGTATCTGGCCGCGTTTAGCCAATTTGTACAACCGGATGTGCCGATCTGGAGCCAGATGTGGGTGATTTTCCCAACGGCACTGACGCTGACGGCCCTCAGTTACATGGGATTTACGGCGCTGGGCGCTGGGCTTGGCCGAGCGGCGCTGGGCGCTGTCTTTAACGTATGGCTACGGCGGGTGCTGGCCAGTTGCTTTGTCATTTACGGCGTACTGCTGGGCAGTGCGTCCACGCCGGGGAGGGCCTGAACGTGAAGGGATCGTGCCTGTGCGGAGACGTTGTGTTTGAGCTCACGGGGCCCTTGCGCGGTAAGTCGAGTGCGTGTCACTGCACGCAATGCCGCAAGCAGACAGGGCACCACTGGGCGTCGGCGAATGTGGCCTCGGACGGATTGCAGATGACAGGTAAGGTTACCTGGTACGAGGCGAGCGACACAGCCACGCGCGGGTTTTGTGCAAAATGTGGATCGTTCCTGTTCTGGAAAGCTCATGATGAGGATCAGATCAGTTTTTCGCTGGGCTGTGTTGATGGACCCACCGGGGTCAAATTGGAACGGCACATCTTTACAGCGGACAAGGGCGATTACTACAGCATCGCAGATGGGTTGCCGCAGCTATGATGTGGGAAGTTCTGACAGGATTTGACCCGGCGGTTCTGGTGGCATTCATTGCCGCCGGATTGCTGCTCAATATCACGCCGGGGGCGGATTTTGTCTTTGTTTCGGCCAGCGGGATTTCGGGGGGTCCGAAGATTGGCATGGCGGCCGCTTTGGGTGTGAATGCAGGTGTCGCGGTGCATGTGGTTATGGCTGCAGGTGGGGTATCGGCCCTGATCCTCGCGTTTCCCTGGGCCTATGATGCGATCCGGTATCTGGGGGCGGCCTACCTTTTGTGGCTGGCCGTGAATGCCTGGCGCGCGAGTGGGCAATTGGATGCGGGCCGGGCCGCGCCTAGCATGTGGCGGGCCGTGCGGCGGGGATTTCTGACCAATGTGCTGAACCCCAAGACGGCGCTGTTCATCTTTGCGTTCATTCCGCAATTTACGGATCCGGCTGTTGGGCCGATCTGGATGCAGATCCTGATCCTGGGCGTGATCTTCATGGTATTTGGCGCAGCGTTTTCGCTGTGCCTTGGGGCCGCGGCCGGGGTGTTTGCCCGCGCGTTGCAGGCCAAGACGAAGCTTCTTAACCGGATTTCAGCCGTCATGTTTGGCGGGTTGGCGGCACGGTTGGTGTGGGATTGAGACGTTGTAAACTTGGCGGACGCGTATGGCAGTCCGCGTAATTAGGGAGACTTGAGAGATGGCTGATTTACCGACGACGGCACGGGTTGTGATCATTGGCGGGGGCGTGGTGGGGACGTCGACGCTCTATCATCTGGCCAAGGCGGGGTGGAAGGATTGCATCCTGCTTGAGAAGAACGAACTGACCGCAGGATCGACGTGGCACGCGGCTGGTAACGTGCCGAACTTTGCCGGATCCTGGGCGGTGATGAACATGCAGCGCTATGGCGCCGCGATGTACCGGACATTGGGCGAGGACGTGGATTATCCGATGAACTACCACGTCACCGGCGCCGTGCGTCTGGCGCATTCCAAGGAGCGCATGCAGGAGTTTGAGCGCGTGGCCGGCATGGGCCGCTACCAGGGGCTGCAGATGGATATCTGCACGCCGCAGGAACTGCAGCAATACAACCCGTTCATGGAAATTCATGATCTGGAGGGTGGTCTCTGGGACCCGCTGGATGGTGATATTGATCCCGCGCAGCTGACGCAGGCCTTGGCGAAGGGCGCGCGCGATGCGGGGGGCCGGATAGAGCGTTTCTGTCCCGTGGTGGGCATTGACCGTGACGGCGACGAGTGGATCGTGAAAACCGAGAAGGGCGAGATCCGTTGCGAATACGTGGCCAACTGCGCGGGCTATTACGCGCAGCGCGTGGGCGAGATGTTCAAGCCCTTTGGCGGGCGCACGGTGCCGATGGTGGTCATGTCGCACCAGTATTTCCTGACCGAGCCGATTGCCGAACTGGAGGCGTGGACCAAAGAGAACGGCCGCAAGGTTGCGATGATCCGCGACGTGGATACGTCCTATTACCTGCGGCAGGAAAAGACTGGTCTGAACCTTGGACCGTATGAGCGGAACTGCAAGGCGCATTGGGTGACGCCCGATGACCCGATGCCCGAGGATTTCAGTTTCCAGCTGTACCCGGATGATCTGGAGCGGTTGGAGTATTACATCGAGGACGCGATGGCGCGGATGCCCTTGCTGGGAACCGCAGGCGTCGGCCGCAACATTAACGGCCCGATCCCTTATGCGCCGGATGGCTTGCCGATGGTGGGGCCGATGCCGGGTGTGAAGAACGCGTTTGAAGGGCATTCCTTTACCTTCGGCATTGCGCAGGGCGGCGGGGCCGGAAAGGTTTTGTCCGAATGGATCATGCACGGCGAGACCGAGGATGACATGTGGGCCGTCGACCCGCGGCGGTACACCGATTACGCCGATCATGACTATTGCCTGGCCAAGGCGCTGGAAACCTACGGCCATGAATACGCGATGCATTTCCCTTGGCATGAATGGCCCGCGGGGCGCGACAAGAAGCTGGGTCCGAATGATGCCAAGGTGCGCGAGCTGGGCGGAGTGATGGGCGCCTACAACGGCTGGGAGCGGGCCAACTGGTACGCCAAGCCGGGCGACGACACGTCTGAGGAAAGCACGCAGACCTGGGACCGCGCAGGGCCTTGGGAAGTGCGGATCAAGGAAGAGTGCGAAGCGGTCCGCGATGCCTGCGGCGTGCTGGATCTGCCGGGGTTCTCGCGCTTCCGCCTGCAAGGGCCGGGCGCGGACGAATGGTTGCGTGGCTTTGTAACCGGGGGGCTGCCAAAAATCGGGCGGATCAATCTTGTATACCGCGCCGACAGCCGGGGGCGGATCCTGACCGAGTTTTCCTGCATCCGGCTGGACGAGGATGACTTCGTGCTGATCACGGCCGCGCCCGCGCAATGGCATGATGGCGATCTGATCCGGCGACATGCGCCCGAAGGTGTGACAGTGACCGAAACCACAACCGAGCGTTCAGCGCTGTTGGTGGCAGGACCCACATCGCGCGACGTTCTTTCGGGGCTGTCCGATGCGGATCTGAGTCAAGGGTGGTTGACCCATCAGCATGCGACGGTCGCGGGCAAGCCTGCCTTCCTGATCCGGGTGAGCTTTACCGGTGAGCTGGGCTGGGAGGTGCATGCCGCAAATGAGGATATGCCGGCGATCTTCGAGGCGATTCTGGATGCGGGCGCGAAACCCTTTGGCATGTATGCGCTGAATTCCTTGCGGATCGAGAAAGGATACCGCGCGTGGAAGGGCGATCTGTCGACCGATTACAGCATGCTGGAAGGCGGGCTGGAACGGTTCGTCAAGTTCGACAAGCCACAGGATTTCAACGGCAAGGCGGCCCTGCTGGCCGAAAAGCAGCGCGGGCGGAAGAAAGCCTTTGTTCCGCTGATTGTCGAAGCCGGCGCGGCGGATGCACCCTACATGTCGACCGTCTGGCAAAATGGCGACGTGGTGGGCGAGACCACCAGTGGTGCGTGGGGTTACCGTGTCGGAGCGAGCATTGCGCTGGCCACGGTGCGGTCCGATCTGGCGAACCCGGGCACCGAACTGGAAGTGGAGATCTTTGGCGAGCGGTGCAAGGCGACCGTGCAGCCCGATCAGCCGCTGTGGGATCCGGAGAATGAGCGGATCCGGGCATGACCGTCGAAACCTACCTGCTATACTTGGGTGTTTTGGCGGCGTTCTTCGTAACGCCGCCCGACACAAGCCAGCTTCTGATCATATCCAACACATTGCGCCACGGGCTGCGACGATCTTTGGCGACCATTGCCGGTGACCTAAGCGCCAACAGCGTTCAGATGACGCTGGCCGCCTTTGGTCTGACGGCGATCGTGGCGGCCAACGCCAACGCGCTGTGGGTCGTGAAATGGGCCGGTGTGGCGTATCTGCTGTGGATCGGCCTGCAGCTGATGTTGTCGAAAGGCAAGGCAGAGAGCCCAGGTGCGGCTGCAAAAGGGCGGCTCTTTCGGCAGGGGTTCGTGACCTCGTCGGCCAACCCTTATGCGGTGGTTTTTTTTGGTGCCTTGTTCCCACAATTCATGGATGCGGGCGCACCCATCCTGCCGCAATTGCTGATCCTTGGAGTGACGTATCTGGTGGTGGATGGGCTTGTCCTGCTATTGTGGGGCTGGACCGCGCAGCGGACGCTTGGGCGTATGAAAGCGCTGACAGGTGTCTGGATCAACCGGGTGTCAGGCGCACTGATGATTGGCGCGGCGGTGCTTCTGGGGTTGAAGGACATCGACAAAGCGGCCGAAAGATGAACCTGCCAACAACCATGTCCGGCGTTTATCTGAACCGCCATGGCGGGCCGGAAGCGCTGGAATGGCGCGAGGATATTCCGGTGCCAAGCCCCGCGCCGGGCGAGGTTTTGGTGCGTGTGCTGGCCGCGGGGGTCAACAACACCGACATCAACACGCGGGAAGGGTGGTATGCATCGGAAGTGACCGGCGCCACCGGTGAATTGCAGGACGGCGTAGCGGCCGGCGGCTGGTCTGGGGCGCTGAACTTTCCATTGATCCAGGGGGGCGATCTGTGTGGGGAAGTCGTGGCACTGGGCAAGGATGTGACCCGCGTGGCTTTGGGGATGCGCGTTATTTGCCCGATCAACCAACCGCGCCCGACGCAGGACAACCCCGTCGGATTTGTGGCGCTCGGATCCGAGTATGACGGGGCATTTGCCCAATTCTGCACGGTGCCGGAGGGCGAGCTGTACGACGTCACGGCCGCGTCCCTGACCGACGTGGAACTGGCGGCTATCCCCTGCGCATTTGGAACCGCCGCGGGGTTGCTGGACCGTGCCGGCGTTGAACGCGGGCAGCGGGTTCTGGTGACGGGTGCGTCAGGCGGCGTGGGCTTGGCCGCGGTGCAACTGGCCGCGCAAACAGGCGCGGAGGTGACGGGCGTGTCTTCGTCCGCCAAAGCGGGACTTGTCCGCGAAGCCGGCGCCACGGCAGTGTTGGACCGCGCGGAAGCACCGCCCGCAGATCATTATCACACGGTGATTGATCTGGTGGCCGGGCCAAGTTGGGCGCGGTTGATTGATGCGTTGCGCCCGGGCGGGCATTATGCCGTGGCCGGTGCCATTGCGGGACCGATCGTGGAGGCGGATTTGCGACGCGTCTACCTGCGGGATATCACCATCCACGGCTGCACGTACCAAGCGCCTGAGATGTTTGCGCGACTGGTCGAGAAGGTCAATGCGGGGCAAGTCAAGCCGCTGATTTCAAAGACCTTTGCCATGAAAGACATCCACCAAGCGCAACGGGAGTTCATGTCGAAACGGCATGCAGGAAAGCTGGTGCTTGTGCCGCACGAGGGCAGTTCATGACCGCAAGACACACATATCTGCCCGCAAGGGCCACCAGTGGGACCGGTGCCGCTGTCTGCACATGATTGACCGCGCTGGCCGCAACGACAATGAAGACGAGAAGAACCATGACAGACATTACACTTTTGGACGGCTCGATAGGGCAAGAGCTTGTGAAGCGATCGGGGGACCGGGCCACGCCACTGTGGTCAACGCAAGTGATGATCGACCACCCCAAACTGGTGGGCGAGGTGCATCTGGATTACTTCAACGCAGGCGCCACGGTGGCCACGACCAACACTTATGCCGTGTTGCGCGACCGGTTGAAGCGCGTCGATCTTGAGGATCATTTTGAACAGTTGACCGATACCGCGGTCAGGGCCGCGCGCAAGGCCCGAGCCGCGCGCGGGGGGGCCGGGCGCGTGGCGGGATCTCTGGGACCGCTGAACGCATCTTACCGGCCGGACATTTTTCCCCCGGTGGACAAGGCGGTCGCGATGTATGCCGAACCGGTGGCGCTGATGAAAGATCACGTTGATCTGTTCTTGATCGAAACCGTGTCATCGGTTGATCACGCAGAGGCGTCGTTGCGCGCGGCGTCAGGTCAGGGCTTGCCAGTCTGGCTGGCCATCACAGTGGATGATTTTGACGGTGGCAAGCTGCGCTCGGGCGAGGCGGTTTTCGACCTGGCCGATTGCATTTCACGGCACCGCCCCGAGGCGGTGCTGGTCAATTGCTCGCGCCCCGAAGCGGTGGCGCCTGCATTGGATGAGGTAAAGCGATTTGGTGTGCCATTCGGAGCCTATGCCAACGGGTTCACCAAGATCAGCGATGGGTTTCTGGCCGAATTTCCCACGGTCGATGCGCTTGAGCAACGATCCGATCTCGACCCAGAGGCGTATGCCGCGTTTGCCATGGGTTGGGTCGCGCAAGGGGCGACGATCATCGGTGGCTGCTGTGAGGTCGGACCAGAGCATATTGCCGAACTGGCCCGCCAGTTGCGCGGCGCGGGTCACGTGCTGGTCTGAAGCGGTGAGCACCCAGGCACATATCCCCGAGGACCGGAAATGGTGTTTCGACATCATTCTGGCCGATGGCTTCGTGCTGACGGAATTTGCGGCGATTGCGGATGCCTTGCGGGTGGCCAACCGCGTCAGCGCGCAACCTTGTTTTCGATGGACGTGCCGGTCTGCGAAGGGTGGCGTTGTGACAAGCCCAAGTTCGGCTTTTGTCGAAACGGACCCGATCCCCGAAAAACCCGAC
>JBCBTE010000009.1:0-45854 GCA_039818805.1 Pseudomonadota bacterium | reverse complement strand
GTCTGATATCCCGACGGCTTTTCATCCGAACACTCGTTTGCCGCGCGCCAGATTTCCAACCCCGCAAAGATATCACCTTGCTGCCAGCGACCCCCGGCAAGCTTGCGACCCTCCAAAGGCACGGTGCCATCGGTCCAGCCATGCGTATGAAAAAGCTTCACCGGACCATCACACTCTGCAGGATGCGGCCGCCAGAATCCGCCCGAAACAGGTGCGTAGGCGCTAAAGCTGTCGGGCGCTTCGCAGGCCAGATAGTTGACCATGAATCCGCCTGCCGAAAATCCCGACAAAAGCACTGTCTCCATGCTGGTTCCAAAACGGTCCGCGGAATCCGCGACGACATCTTTCAGAAACGCCGCTTCATCCCGGCCGGGCCAACCGGGGTAGAATACCCAACTGTTGGGTCCCGTGCCATCCTCGGCCCTCGGTTTGCCATCGGGTGCAATCACGGCGTAGCCTCTTGCCCTTAGCGGATCGACCATCCGGTTCAGGGAAATGGCGTTCTGACCGCTGCTCCCGTACCCGTGCAGGAAAATGACCACGGGCATGTCGGCACGCGCCTCGATTGGAAGCTTGATGTGGTACGTACCACTTTCCATTTCGCAGGCTCCCGTGTCATCGCCACATACGGCCCATGCGGCGCTGCCACTCATCATCAACGCGGCCAGCGCGCCGATCCTCGCCCATGTCATACGGTTATCCCCCAAAGGCGCGCGTCGGCAAATCAGAACTCAACCATCCCGGACCAGCGCTGGATCCCAGCATACCTTCGGGCACGTCGATGATGTTGGTGTACCCCGCTTCGACCAATCGGTTGCTTAACCGGGCCGAACGGACGCCCCGCGCACAGATAAGAGCAACCGGCGCACTTTTGTCACCGCCTGTCACCTGGTTCAGCATCGTGATGAAATCCTTACGACGCATGTCAATTGCGTGGGCACCTTCACCAATTCCGGTTCTGTGCCACTCATCCGGACGGCGAATGTCGATTAAAAACACGTCCCCTCCAACCGCAGCGCTATGCGCCTCGGCGACGCTCAGCGCGTCACCGGCAAAACTGGGACGGGAAAAAACCGCCCACCCACCTGCGGCGCCCGCCACCAGCAAGGCTGATCCGGCCAGCACGGCCCGGCGTGACAAAATCCCGTTTGGTATGATGCTAGACATCGATGCGTCCTGAAATCATTTGTTCAAACCTAGGATGCAAGGCCGCGTTTGTCAGGCATGCATGCGCCGCATTCACTACAAAATTTGGTTACCGAAACCGCGATAGCCATGACAGTGACGCATCGGTGTCTCCGGACGGACGGTACTCGGCCCCCAAGGGACGCTGCCACCCCATGTCATCAATCTCGTCAAACACCTCCGCATAGGCGACCGTTCCGGAATCTGGCGGACCGCGATCCGGGACGCCGGCGAACTGAATATGCCCCAGAATGGGTTGAACCTGTCGCAGGCGCGCCACTGGATCCCCTTCCGCGCGGGCCACGTGGTAACAATCGAACATCAGTTTCAAGTTCGAGCAAGCCACCCGGGCGATAATCTCTTGTGCCTGACCCGTTGTCCTCAGGAAGTATCCTGGCGCGTCATGAACGTTCAGAGGTTCGACCAAGATCATCCTGTCGCCGGCCCTAGCACAGGCGTAACGAAGGTTCTCCTCGAACACCGCTTGCGCCTCGGCCCCCTTGGCGACACCGGCCATAACATGCACCGAGTGTGCGCCAATGGCATCGGCATAGTCCAGCGCTTCGTTGATAGCGCCTTTTGCTTCGGCTGTGCGCCCGACCAAAGCGGCAAGGCCATTTTCGCCCGCCGAAGTGTTTCCGCGCCGCGTGTTCAACCCCAACATCGGCAATCCTGTGTCACGCAACGCGGCACGCACAGCCTTGGGCGCCGTGTCGAAAGGCCAATGACATTCCACCGCGTCAAAACCCGCGCAGGCGGCCGCGCGTATGGCATCCGGCAGTGGCAATTCCGTCCACAGGAATCCCAGATTGGCCGAGAATCGCGGCATCCTGCGCCCTCCTCACGCGGTCGCTAGGATAGCCCGCAGAATCAGCGTACGCCAACCGCTCTGTCGTGTGCTTTACGCGCAAGAAATGGTTATTGGTCGGAGTGAGAGGATTCGAACCTCCGGCCCCTGCCTCCCGAAGACAGTGCTCTACCAGGCTGAGCTACACTCCGACCGTGAGACAGCCGCTTACAGAAGCAGGTCCACCTTTGCAAGCTTGGAATGGGGCGGCACCCCGCCTATACACCGCCGCCGAGGCGCGCCCGGAAACGGGAAAACTCTGCCTCTGACACGCGGTAATTCAGCTTGTCAAACCTTGGCGCTTCCAGACCTGCGTAGAACGATTGAGACAACGGATTGTCACCATCGGTCTGCCAATCCATACGAATGCACCCCTCGGCCTCGGCGCGGTCTAACAAGCCCACCAAAATAGCCCGGCCCACCCCCTTGCCGCGGGCGGTGCGGACGACAAACAGCTCTTTCATGTAAAGCGCAACACCGGCACCCGCTGGAAAAGTCAGCGCCCAAGTCGCAAAACCCAGCGGCGCGTCGCTCTCATAGGCCATCAAACAGGACATGTGGCGCCCTGCGTTCAAAATGCCAATCACGCGCGTTTCTTGGTCAGGTGTTGCCGGGGCAATACCGTAATGCGCGAGGCACGCGCGATAGACCGTCAGGAAATCCTCTTGGGCACCGGACGTGTAATCGCGCGTCTCGATCACAGACTTGCGTCAAGCGCGGCCAGAATCGCATCGCCCATCTGCGAGGTCGATACGGGCTGCACACCCTCGTCACCCAGAAGGTCTGCGGTGCGCACGCCATCGGCCAATACCGTCTCGATTGCCGTTTCAAGACGCGCCGCCTCGTCACCTTGATCAAAGCTGTAGCGCAGTGCCATCGCAAAGCTGAGGACACAGGCGATCGGGTTGGCCTTCCCTTGCCCGGTGATATCAGGGGCCGATCCATGCACCGGCTCATACAGCGCCTTTGGACGGCCATTGGCCATCGGTGCCCCCAGCGAGGCCGACGGCAACATGCCAAGCGACCCGGTCAGCATCGCGGCACAATCCGACAGGATGTCGCCAAACAGGTTGTCCGTCAGAATGACATCGAACTGCTTGGGCGCACGCACCAGCTGCATCGCGCCGTTGTCGGCATACATATGGCTCAACTCGACTTCCGGGTATTCCTGTCCCACTCGCGTCGCCACTTCGCGCCAAAGGATGCCGGATTCCATCACGTTGGCCTTCTCCATCGAGCAGACCTTCTTGTTGCGTCGCATCGCCAGTTCGAACGCGGCACGCGCCGCACGCTCGATCTCGCTCTCGGTGTAGCGTTGCGTGTTGATCCCGACACGCTCATTGCCTTCCTCGAAGATCCCGCGCGGCTCGCCAAAGTAGACGCCCGAGGTCAGTTCGCGCACGATCATGATATCGAGGCCCGCAACCACGTCCTTTTTCAGCGAGGAAAAATCGGCAAGCGCGTCAAAGCATTGGGCAGGACGCAGGTTGGCGAAAAGATCCATCTCCTTGCGCAGGCGCAGCAGACCCCGCTCTGGTTTGACTGAGAAATCCAGATCATCGTATTTCGGGCCGCCCACGGCCCCAAGCAAAACCGCGTCCACTTCTTGCGCATGGGCCATCGTGTCATCATGCAGCGGCACGCCATGCTTGTCATAAGCCGCCCCGCCAACAAGGTCTTCGCTGACATCGAAAGTCAGACCACGCTTGGCCCCAAACCAGTCTATGACCTTGCGCACCTCGACCATCACTTCGGGGCCGATCCCGTCTCCGGGCAGAATTAGAAGCGAGGGGTTGCTCATCGAATGTCCTTCCGCATGTCTGACTTTGCCATCGCCTAGCGTGATGCGCCGAAAGGGTCAAGAAAGGTGCGGCTTCAACCCTTTGGCCAATGCGTCCCACACCACGGAAATCCGTGGCGTGTGGCGCAACGCCTGATGCGTGGCAAGCCAGACCGGAAGTCCCGGCACATCCAGTTCAAAGGTCAACTCTTCCACTTCGTCATGCAAGGCGGCCAAGGCGGTCAAACCAAAGCCTACGCCACATCCGGCGCGCACCAATTCCCAACCAACCGTGTGACTGTCACATCTGAACGCGAACATCTCGCGTGAGGCCGGCATACCGCGGTCCTGCATACCGCGAATGATCTCTTCATTTCGGTCATAGCCAATCAGAGGGTGCTGAAAGAGGTCAAAAAACTTTTCCGGCCGCCCCGCACGATCAAGATAGTCGCGCGATGCAAAGATGCCCAAGGGAAAATCGCCCAAATGCCGCGCCACCAGCTCTAGCTGTTCGGGTCGGTACATCCGCACCGCTATATCTGCCTCACGAAACAACAGGTTCTCTGTGCTGTCCGAAGGTACGACATCGACACTGATCCCCGGGTTTTCGGCACGCAGCTTGGCCAGGATCGGTGGAAGGATGTAGACCGACACCGTGTCGCTGGCCGTAATCCGAACGGCCCCTTCCACGTCGGTCTGCTGACCCGCCGCAGTCAGTTCAATCTCGACCATCGCATGGTGCATCTTTTGCGCCGGCGCCAACAGGGCGCGACCGCAATCCGTCAGGTCCAATCCTTTTGGTTGTCGATGAAATAGAACCTGGCCCAGGTCTTCTTCCAGCTGTCTTATCTGACGTCCCAGCGTGGGTTGACTGGCCCCGATCGCCCGCGCCGCTGCAGACAAAGACCCGGTTTGCGCGACCACGAGAAACGCACGAACCAGGGACCAATCCAATTCTGAAATACGTTTTGCCATTCATAAATGAATATCTACTAGTGGAAAATTGGCAATTCCTATTCTTGTGCAAGCACCTAATTTCTGTGGTACTCTTCCCATGCACGGGGCAATTGATATGCGAAAGACCGTTCTTATTCTGGGCAGCAACGGGCGAATTGGACGCCATTGCAGCGAACACTTTTGGAACGCCGGATGGACCGTCCGGTTGTTTGACCGCAAAACCGACAATCTGATGGACGCCGCCAAAGGTGCCGATGTGATCGTGGCCGGCTGGAACCCGCCCTACCCGCAATGGGCCGATCAGGTGCCCGGCCTGCACGCCTCGATCCAAGAGGCTGCCCGCAAGGCGGGGGCGACCGTTGTCTTGCCCGGCAACGTGTACGTGTTTGGCCCAGACACACCTCCGCCCTGGCGCGAAACGACTGCGCATGCCGCGCGAAACCCGCTTGGGCGCATCCGCATCGAGTTGGAACAAAGTTATCGCGACAGCGGCGTGCAAACCATCATACTGCGTGCCGGGGACTTCATCGATACGCAGGCCTCCGGCATTTGGCTGGACAAGGTCATGATGCCAACTGTCCCGCGCGGACACCTGATCTATCCCGGCGTCCGGGACATACCGCACGCTTGGGCGTTTTTACCCGATCTTGCCCGTGCCATCGAAATGCTGTCTGCCCAAAAGGAAGAGCTTGAGCAATTCGAGGACATCACCTTCCCCGGTTTCACACTAAGCGGAGAGGATCTGGCAGAGCACCTGACCGAGATCTTTGGGCGCAAGGTAAAGGTCCGGCGGATGAATTGGCTGCCTCTAAAATTGGCGCAACCATTCTGGCCGATGGCGCGCGCATTGCTGGAGATGCGGTATCTTTGGGACACGCCACATTGGCTGGAATCTGACCGGTTTCAGGCCAGACTACCCGGCTTTTCCGACACCCCCGTCGCTGATGCGTTAAAACACGCGTCAGCACCATGGCTGCATGTCGCCAAGCACCCAAAGCGTCGGTTTCATTCAATCTGCAGATCCACCCAGACCAGCCGGTGACGGCTGGCCTTGGACACAAGGCCTTTCAGTCCGGCATCGGCGGGCGGATCGAAAATGCCGCTTTCCAACACGCGCAAGTCAGCGGACGGAAGAACATAGCTTACGCGCAAACTGCCCGGGTCCGGCTCCGGCCATGCGACGGTATCAAGGGCCGGATCGCCCACATGCCCCGGTCCTTGCGCAACCGGTCCCGGCTTTCTGGGTTCAGGATCAATCAGACGCGAATCGTCCAGCAACCTGTGGATTGCTGATTTGCGCCCGTCACCATCAATCGGGTCCAGGTTGGCATCCCCAAGCACAACAAAGCTGCTTTGCGGCGGCGGCCCGTACAGCCCGTCCATGACATGTTGCCAGAACACGATCTCGTCGTGGTTGCGCCGCCCGTTGCGGTCCTCCGGGCCGTCAAAAACCGGCGGGCTGGCGTGAAATGCCAACAAGCGAACGCTTCGACCCTCAATTTCGACAGGCACATCCCAATGACCAACCGTGGATAGCCGCTGCACCTTCATGGCGGCGTCGGTTAAAACCGGGGTGCCGTCGCTTTGCGTCAACAGCGCGTCCGGCATCTCGTGCCAAAGTCGTGCACTGTGGTCGCGCAGCGCTTCGCTTCGGATCGGATACCGCGACATGATCGCCATGCCTCCCTGGCCAGCGAACTCACCATATCCCTGGGCATCGCGTGGCGCACCCAGACGTCCGTCACCATCAAGATCCACGCCGGTGGCCAAACCGCTGTTCGGGCGCGCGGCAAAAACATGGGCAAAGTACCAGCCATGCGCGTCAATCCGATCGCGAAACGCACGCAGGGTCACCAGGTCGTGGTCATAGTCCACCCCCTGCAACAGAATGACATCCGGGGTGCTATAGGCAATCACACGCGCCGCGGCCTCGACCTGCTCATCGGTTTCGGACCGGATATCGCGAAGCAATAAACCGGGCCCCTTGCGTGACAGTTCCGTGTTGTAAGTGGCCACCCTGACGGACGTCTGCGCAAAGGCCGGTGGGATCGCTGCAAAGGCCAACATGGCCGCAAGCACCGCAATCAGGCGTTTTGCAGGCCCTCTGCCTCGGCCTTGGCGTAAACGCGGCGGCGTTTTTCCTCGATCAACTCGGCCACGCGCATCAAGGCGATGCCACGCATCAAGATACTTGCTGGAAGCAGCGCCCATACCGTCATCATCCAGATCAGTGTCTGCTGGCTGTCGAACGTGACCGGCTCGATCACCAACGACGCCATTTTCACAATAGCTGGGATCAGGAATGGCAGCAAAGACCCTAACACAATGTTAAGACCCGAATCCCGTCTTAACCTATCCACGATGTCCCCGCCGCGCGTCGGGTCGAACAGCGGCAGGTTCACCCACACGTTGAACGCGCCGTTTCGCATCGGCCAGCCCATAAGTCGAACCAAGATGATGAACACGATGACCATCACCAACGAAACGCTGTATGACACGCCGGCCGCAATGCGCACCCCGTTGGCCAATTCCGGACTTGCGTCGTCGGGCAACATCAACACCACGAGCCGCACCGGCGAAAACGGGAAGTCCATTGCGTTGCCAATGACTTGGGCAAAGAAAGTGACGATCATCGTGACCGGGCCAGGCTCGACCGTGCCGCGCGCTATCATTGACAACGTCACGACAACAAAGACCAACCCGAGAAATTTCAACCGGTTGAAAGGCGGGGCGAACCGGAACTCCACAATGCTGGGGTAGCGGCCAAAGTACTCGATGAAAGTCAAGGCCGAGAACAAAAGCGCGATCACCACGACGATCTGGGCCGTGTCCGTCGCAACCGACGGCAGCATAAGGGCCGGTGTCGCCACCAGCAAAGCCACTAACACGGCGCGTATCAACGCGCTGATGATCTGAGAAACCACTGCCCGGTTCCCTTCCAACTGGCCTGACGCAGTTCGCTGCTGCCCCATTGTTCCAACTTGGTTCCGCCAATTATGACGGCGTGCCTCAATCTTGCCCAATTTTTGCCTTCTTTCACGATCCGGCTCAAGACATGTATGAGAACACTTAGAATTTCCGGCGATTTGATGGTCTTTGTGGTGCCGGATTGCATCAATTTGAGTACGGATTTTGGGCGCCGTAGTTTGCCACCACAAGATTTAGTGTCGACCGCTTTGGGCCACACCACGAATGTCTAAAATTTAGAAAGACTTTGTTTAGTCTTCTGTCAAAAAAGGGACGCCGCCCACACGATATGGGCGGCGTTCCAAGTCGTTTCTGGGCATCAGACCCAAGGTCGTGCGCTTGCAGCTTCCGCTTCAAACGCATCGATGGCCGCGGCTTTCTCCATCGTCAGGCCAATGTCGTCCAACCCTTCCATCAGGCAATGCTTCTTGAACGCGTCCACCTCGAAGGTAAACACATCGCCGTCGGACGTGGTGACTGTCTGCGCTTCCAGATCCACGATCATACGCGCATTCGACCCCTTTTCGGCGTCCTTCATCAACACATCGACCTGATCTTGTGGCAGGGCGATGGGCAAAATACCGTTCTTGAAACAGTTGTTGTAAAAGATGTCGGCAAAGCTGGGCGCGATGACGCAGCGGATGCCGAAATCCTTGATCGCCCAAGGCGCGTGCTCTCGGGACGAACCACATCCGAAATTGTCGCCCGCCACAAGGATCTCGGCCTCGCGATACTGCGGCTGGTTCAGTACAAAATCTGAAATCTCATTGCCCTGCCGGTCAAACCGCATCTCGTCGAACAGGTTCGCACCCAGACCTGAACGCTTGATGGTTTTCAGGAACTGCTTGGGGATGATCATGTCGGTGTCGATATTGACCAGCGGCATCGGTGCGGCGACGCCTGTCAGCGTTTCAAACTTGTCCATTACATCATCTCCCGTACATCGGTGAGTTTCCCGGTGATCGCCGCCGCTGCCGCCATGCCGGGTGACACAAGATGCGTGCGGCCCTTGTAACCCTGACGCCCCTCGAAATTCCTGTTCGACGTCGATGCACAACGCTCGCCCTCGGACAACTGGTCGGGGTTCATCGCAAGGCACATGGAACACCCCGCCAACCGCCATTCAAATCCGGCGTCCTTGAAGATGTCGGCCAACCCTTCCTCCTCGGCTTGCGCCCGCACAAGGCCCGAGCCCGGCACCACCATGGCGCGTTTGACTTTGATCTTCTTGCCCTTCAGGATCTCTGCGGCAGCGCGCAAATCCTCGATCCGGCCATTGGTGCAGGAACCAATGAAGACCGTGTCGATCTCGATCTCACTCAACGGCGTGCCGGGGGTCAGACCCATGTAGTCAAGGCTGCGCTGTGCTGCACCCACCTTGCCGCCTTCGAAATCTTCGGCACTTGGCACGTTCGCCGTGATCGGCAGGACATCCTCAGGCGACGTGCCCCAGGTTACAACCGGCGCGATATCTTCGCCCTTGATCGTAACGACTTCGTCCCAATGCGCGTCATCATCGGAATAAAGCGTTTTCCACCATGCCAACGCCGCTTCCCACTGTGCGCCCTTCGGCGCGTGCGGGCGGCCTTTGACATATTCGAACGTCGTTTCATCCGGTGCGATCAGACCGGCTCGCGCACCGCCTTCGATGGCCATGTTGCACACGGTCATCCGGCCTTCCATGCTCAGATCGCGGATCGCTTCACCGCAATACTCGATCACATAGCCCGTGCCGCCCGCCGTGCCGGTTTTACCGATCACCGACAGCGTGATGTCCTTGGCCGTCACGCCCGGGCGCAGCTTACCGGTGATCTCGACCTTCATGTTCTTGGATTTTTTCTGGATCAGGGTCTGCGTGGCCAGCACGTGCTCGACTTCCGAGGTCCCGATCCCATGCGCCAATGCCCCAAACGCGCCATGTGTCGCGGTATGGCTATCGCCACAAACCACGGTCATGCCGGGCAGGGTCCAGCCTTGCTCGGGCCCGACAATATGCACAATGCCCTGGCGCACATCCGAAACCGGATAATAGTGAATACCGAAATCCTTGGCGTTCTTGTCAAGGGCAGCCACCTGGATGGCGCTGTCTTCGGTCATGTTCTTGGGATCTTCGCGACCCGCCGTTGTCGGCACGTTGTGATCCGGCACGGCAATCGTCTTTTCCGGTGCGCGCACCTTGCGGCCCGCCATGCGCAGCCCTTCAAAGGCTTGCGGGCTTGTCACCTCGTGTACCAGGTGACGATCGATATAGAGCAGACTGGTGCCATCCTCGGCCTCATGGGCCAAATGAGCATCCCAGATTTTGTCATAAAGCGTTTTGGGGGACATGGGTCCTCTCCCGTCATGTCAGTGGAATTTCAGATCGAACAGCAATGGGGCCGCGCCTATAGGCCTGCCAGCACCGTCAACGTCGCACCGAAAAACCGCCAGGGCAGCCGTGCGCGATCATCCATGTCGAAAATCCGTGTCATGCTCCGTCAGATACAGGCCTTCGCCGAGTCTATCAAGCACCTCGGCGGCAACAGCGTTTCTTCTGGCCGAAAATATCCCGGGGTTTTGGGGCTGGCCCAATTAGATCTGCTGCGCGACGCAGCCGCACAATCCGGCCGCCGCCTAATCCGGGGCCAGCATATATCCTTCGCCCCGAACGGTCTGAAGGTAACGCGGTTGCTTGGGGTCCGCCTCGATCTTGCGCCGCAGCCGGGTGATCTGCACATCCACGGCCCGTTCCTGGGCCTGGCCTTTGTCACGGCCCAGATCTTCGACCAGTTTGGTGCGGCTGACCGGCTCGCGCAGGTTCTCGGCAAAGATGCGCATCAGTTGCACTTCCGTTGCCGTCAACCGCACAAGGTCTTCGCCTTTCATCAATTCGGCGCGCTCGATATCAAACCGCACCGGCCCCATACTCAGGACCTTGGGCGCGGCGTGGTCCGGCTCGGGGTCCGGCATGCGCCGCAAAATCGCGTTGATCCGCAGCAGCAATTCCTTGGGTTCAAAAGGCTTGGGCAGATAATCGTCCGCGCCCGCCTCAAGACCCTTGATCCGGTCCGTTGTCTCACCTTTTGCGGTCAGAAGCAGAATTGGCGTCTGGATGCTTTCACGAAGCGATTTGGTCAGCGCCACACCGTCTTCGCCTGGCATCATCACATCCATCACGATCAGGTCGAACTCCAACCCCGACAGCACTCGTCTTGCGTGATCGGCTTCGCGGGCCACAGACACCAGGAACCCGTTGCGCGCCAAGAATTTACGCAGCAGATCGCGAATCCGCTCGTCATCATCGACGATCAACAGATGTGGGGCTGGGTCACTCATATGTCTGCCTCCCTGATGGCATGGTATTTGCGCCGCATCTCGGGGTCCATCATCGCTTCAAGCACTTGGCGAAACCCGGCCACGGCCTCGGGTCCGGCCGAACGGTACGCAGCACGCATGCGGGCCCGCTGCGCATCCGACAATGTTCGCTCCAACGCGGCCCCCGCCTCGGTCAGTGTCAGGTGCCGTTCGCGCCGGTCTGACGTGCCTTGGCGGCTTTCCACCAGCCCATCCTCGATCAACGTCCGCAGCACGCGGTTCAGCGATTGTTTGGTAACGCCAAGGATGCTCAGAAGGTTGTTCACGGTGGTGCCGGGACTGCGCGCGATAAAGTGGATCGCCCGGTGATGCGCCCGGCCATAGGCCATGGTGGCCAGGATCCGATCGGGATCTGCGGTGAACCCGCGATAGGCAAAGAACATCGCCTCGATACCCTGGCGTAGCTGCTCGTCGGTCAGAAACAGCAGGCTCTCCCCGCTCTGCACCTCCGCCATGATCCCCCCGCGCGTTCACGAAACTCTGTAACCTTCCCCAAGGATACGTCAGCCTTGTTGACATTCCAAGGTCTAACTGGTAGCGAATCGCAGTTTCTGCGCAATTTTATGTCCGAAGCGGACGCAACATGCGCAATAAATGCAAAGCATGACGGGCCGAGGAGACGGAAAATGGCAGCGTATGACGATCGTGACGGCAAAATCTGGATGGATGGCAATCTGGTCGAATGGCGTGATGCGAACGTGCATATCCTCACCCACGGCCTGCACTACGCAAGCTCGGTCTTTGAAGGCGAGCGTTGCTACAACGGCAAAATCTTTGAAAGCCGCAAGCATTCCGAACGGCTGCATTTCTCGGCCGGGCAGCTTGATTTCGAAATCCCGTTCACCGTGGACGAGATTGAGGCCGCCAAGATGGAAGTGCTTGCCGCGAACGGTTTTACCGACGCCTATGTGCGCGCCGTGGCCTGGCGGTCGTCGGGCGAAGACATGGGCGTGGCCGCGGCGCGCAATCCCGTGCGTCTGGCCATCGCCGCATGGGAATGGGGTGCTTATTACGGCGACGCCAAGATGAAGGGGGCCAAGCTTGACATCTCGAAGTGGAAGCGCCCCAGCCCCGAAACGATCCCAAGCCATGCCAAGGCCGCTGGCCTTTACATGATCTGCACACTTTCGAAACACGCCGCCGAGGCGAAGGGCTGTTCCGACGCGATGATGTTCGACTATCGCGGCTATGTGGCCGAGGCGACCGGGGCGAACATCTTCTTTGTCAAAGACGGAGAGGTGCACACCCCCGATCCCGATTGCTTTCTCAACGGCATCACCCGGCAAACCGTGATCAACATGCTGAAAGATCGTCAGGTCAAGGTGCACGAACGCCACATCATGCCTGAAGAGCTGGAAGGGTTCGAACAATGCTGGCTAACCGGCACCGCCGCCGAAGTCACGCCGGTGGGTCAGATCGGCGACTACAACTTCGAGGTCGGCGCCCTGACCCGCGAAATCGCCGAAGGCTACGAAAAGCTGGTGCGCGAATAGGCCTGTGGCCGTCGACGCAACACGCTTTGCAATCGAATGGCAGGCCGCGTGGAATGCGCGCGACCTGTCGCGCATACTGTCCCACTATACAGAAGACGTGATCTTTCGATCCCGCAAGGCAATGGCATTGGTGGGCGCAGGAGAGTTGCGCGGCAAGCCTGCCTTGCGTCACTATTGGCAAAGAGCGTTGGCAAACCAGCCTGACCTGCATTTCACGGTCAAAGACGTGTTTGCGGGCCACCAGATGATGGTTGTTATCTACGAAAACCAACGGGGCACATTGGCGGCGGAAACACTTATGTTCACGGCTGACGGCCTGATTTGGCAGGCCTCGGCCTGTCACGCCGACATCGCATGACACTGCGCGCGGCAATCGAAGCAGCCGAGTTCACGAACGGCGCCACGCTTTCCTTCCACCACCATTTGCGCAATGGCGACGACGTCATGCGGCAGGTCCTGCAAACTTGCTCGGACATGGGCCTGCGCGACCTGCACATCGCGCCATCATCGCTCTTTCCTTGCCACGCATCGCTGATCCCGTTTCTGGAAAACGGCACCGTCACCCGCATCACCACCTCCTACATGAACGGCCCGTTGGCCGATGCTGTTCGTGCGGGCGTCCTTGCCAACCCTGTGCGCCTGCAAACCCATGGCGGGCGGGCGCATGCGATCATCTCCGGCCGCCTGCCCATCGACGCGACCTTCATCGCAACCCCAGCGGTCGACGCACACGGAAACCTCAGCGGAGCAATCGGTCCCAACGCCTGCGGTCCGCTGGGCTATGCGATGGTCGATGCTGCCCATGCAAAGCACGTCATCGCCCTGACCGACCACCGCGTCGCGCAGACCCCCCGCATTTGCATTCCGGCCAAAGAGGTGGACCAGATTGTTCAATTGGACCGCATCGGCGACGCTGGGCAAATCGCTTCGGGCACAACCGGGCGTGCACCATCCGCGATCGGAAAAGCCATTGCCGCGCTGACAGCACAGGTGATCGCCTGTTCTGGGTGCCTACGCGACGGTTTTAAGTTTCAGACCGGGGCAGGGGCCACATCGCTTGCAGTTGCGCGGGCACTTGGGCCATTGATGGCCAACCGCGGTATCACCGGCGAATTTGCGTCGGGCGGCATCACCGCGGCTTTGGTCGACATGGCCCGCGCCGGGCTGTTCCACCACTTGTGGGACGTACAGGCCTTCGATCCGGTCGCGGTACAATCCTATGCCACAGGCGGGTTTCACCACGCGATGTCTGCGGATCGCTATGCAAGCCCGGCCAACCCCGACAGCATTGCGCGTCAACTGGATGTGATGATCCTCGGCGCGACCGAGGTCGACATGGCCTTCAACGTCAACGTGACCTGCGCCAGTGACGGGCGCATCATCGGTGGCTCTGGTGGGCATGCGGACACGGCCATCGGTGCCGCACTGCCCATCGTCACCACACCGCTTTGCGCCGGCGGATTTCCCAAGCTGGTGAAACAGCTGACCTGCCTGACCACCCCAGGCAACAGCATCGGGGCTGTCGTGACCGAAGCAGGCATCGCCGTTCATCCCGACCGACCTGACCTTGGCCGGGCCATCGAACGTGCCGGCCTGCCCATCGCAACACTCGACGATTTGCGCCGCGCCGCCGAGGCGCAATCACCCCCACGGCCAAAGAAACGTCCCACAGGCCGTGTCATCGCCAAGTGCGAAGATCCCCGGGGCCACGTAATCGACCATATCCATACGCCGTAATCCGCCGACGGCCCAAAACGTCGTGAACTCTTCAAACTTGGGTTGTGTGACCGTTACGGAATCACCCGACCCTGATCCCCTAGCCAATGTCCAAGTCACATGCGGAACATCGCGAAGGGAGATCTTAATGACCAAACTAGTGCGCCCCACCCGCCGGGCTATTCTTGCCTCGGGTACGGCCTTTGCCGCCACGTTTGCCATGCCCTCGATCAGTCGTGCCTCGGCCCGCCCCAACTTCACCCATGGGGTTCAGTCGGGTGACGTCGACATGTCCTCGGGCATGATCTGGACACGCACCGATCGTCCCGCGAAGGTCATGACGGAGATCTCGACGACAGAAAGCTTTTCGGATGCCATACGCCTTGCACCGCTGGATGCCCTGCCGGACAGCGATCTGTCGATCAAGCGTCTGATCGGTGGTTTGCCGTCCGATCAAGACATTTTCTATCGCTTTACCGCACAGGATCTGTCGGATGTTAACGCGACAAGCGCGCCTCTCGTGGGTCGCTTTCGCACCGCACCTGCGGCGCGCCGCGACATTCGCTTTGCATGGTCAGGCGACACCGCCGGTCAAGGGTGGGGCATCGACGATGACGGCATGTTCACCTACCGCACCATCGCTGGGCACACGCCTGATTTCTTCATTCATTCCGGCGACACGATCTATGCCGATGGCCCGATGAAAGATGAGGTCGAACAAGACGGTCAGGTGATCTGGAAGAACACCACCCTGATCGATGAAAAACGTAAAGTTGCGGAAACGCTGGACGAATTCCGCGGCCAGTGGAAATACAACCTGATGGACGAGCATGTGAAGGCGATGAATGCCGTCGCCCCGACCTTCTTTCAATGGGATGACCACGAGGTGGTGAACAACTGGTCGTCCTCGCGCAGCCTGGCAGACGATGATCGCTACACCGAGAAATCCGTGGCCCTTCTGGCGGCGCGCGCCGGCAAAGCTTTTCACGAGATGACCCCGATTCGCTTCACCCCGTCCGAGCCCGGGCGCGTTTATCGCAAGATTGCCTACGGTCCCATGTTGGACGTCTTCTTTCTCGATCTGCGCTCGTATCGCGGACCCAATACCGAGAACCTGCAAGAAGAACTGACTGACGAAAGCCGCATCCTCGGCGCACAGCAAATGGCGTGGCTGAAGCGTGAACTCTCGCAATCCAATGCCACGTGGAAAGTGATCGCATCGGACATGCCCGTGGGTCTGGTCGTTGGCGACGGGCAAGAAGCCATCTCGAACGGTGACAGTGGCGCCGCCAAGGGCCGTGAGCTTGAGATCGCCCAGTTGCTGCGCTTCATCAAGACAGCCAATGTCACCAATACGGTCTGGTTCACGGCGGATGTCCACTATACCGCCGCCCACTACTACAATCCCAACAAGGCCCAGTTCCAGGATTTCACCCCGTTCTGGGAATTCGTCTCCGGTCCGCTGCATGCCGGGACGTTCGGGCCAAATGCGCTCGACATGACGTTCGGACCCGAAGTGATGTTTCAAAAGGCCCCGACCGAGGATCAGGGTGCGAACCTGCCACCCTCGATGGGGCTGCAATTCTTTGGGCTTGTGGACATCGATGGCGACACCCAGCAGATGACCGTGCGCCTTATGGATCGCGCCGACACCGAACTATATTCGATCACGCTGGACCCGGAAGGGATGTCTCTGTAGTTGAGATCGATCGGGCGGACGTAATGACCGTCCTTTCATTCTTTCAGTTTTCGACCTTTAAGCGAAACGAAGTAGGCGAAGCGGGCTTGTTCAACAGGATCTGTTTTGCCGAATCCTTTTATAACTGACGCGACGGTCGACAGATCGTTGTTCACCACCGAGATAGCAAACCGTTTCATCGGATCATAGTCTGCGTCCTCACGCTTGGTTCGCATCACTACAATTTGTTGACCAAATGAGGCTATCGCCTCGGAAAACGAGTGGCTTCGAACTTCTTTGCACCTCTGTGCAACAAACGCATGGTCAGGTATCCTGTACAGCGTTCTGTAGGTTTCAACGAACGCGGTACTTTCAGGCAAAAGGCCAATTGGTTGAACAAGTGCTTCGCATACTCTGTGAAACAGCGCGTAATACAGGTCGCTTGTTGCCCGTCTCAAGTCTGCTTCAGTCCTGCCATCAACCGTTGTAAGACGCTTGCCCGCGCAATCGAGCAACTGGGAGCTAAGCAGCTTGAAACTCCTTTGCGTCTGCCGACGACATAAAACTAGTAATAGGAAAGCCACGACCTTCATCGCGCGAAAACACTGACCAAATCTTGTCGGTTACGCTTGTCATTTCATCGGGTGAAATCTCTCCAACCCTCTCATCATAAACTACTAGTATCCTAACGATTTCATCACCATCGCGACTCTGATCGGGTTCAACGCGAACCTCTTTGATTAGCCCGCTTCCGAGCAAGTCTCGAATTATTTCTTCTGCGCTACTCATGGTGTTTCCCACTTTGTCGTTGCCCCAACATAGCATCAAACTGGACTCATGGGAATCGAGACTGGACTCACAATTTGTGTCAAAAGCTTATCCCGGGCTTAGCCCGCGCAGGCGTTCCGACCGGCGACGCAGCAATTCCACCGTCGCCAAAAGCAGGATCGAAACCGCCACAAGGATGGTCGCCGCCGCCAGGATCGTCGGCGAAATCTGCTCGCGCAGGCCGGTGAACATCTGCCAGGGCAGGGTCTGTTGCTGGGCAGAGCCGACAAACAGCACAACCACCACCTCGTCAAACGAGGTGATAAAGGCAAACAGCCCGCCCGAGATTACCCCCGGCAGGATCAGCGGCATTTGCACACGAAAGAACGTTGTCACAGGATCCGCGCCCATATTCGCCGCCGCGCGGGTCAGCGACCGGTCAAATCCCACAAGCGTCGCCGTCACCGTTATGATCACGAAAGGCACGCCCAAGGCGGCATGGGCCAGGATCACCTTGACGTAGCCCACGAAGGTCTGGCTTAGACCAAGATTGGCCTCCATCCAGTTGCCCAGAGGTGCGTAGAAAAAGAACATACCCGTGGCCGAGATGATCAATGGCACGATCATCGGCGAGATCAGCATCGCCATGATCGCCTGCCGCCCCGGCACGTGGCTTTGCGACAGCCCGATGGCCGCAAGTGTCCCAAGGCTGACGGAAATCAGCGTCGCAAAAGGCGCGATGATCAGCGAATTCTTGAGCGGCACCATCCACTCATCGGTGCCAAGGAAGTCGCGGTAATGCTTCAGCGAATACCCCTCGGCCTGAAAGTTCAGCATTTCCGGCGTGAAGGTAAAGAAATCCTCGGCGTTGAAGCTGAGCCACATCACCGGCAAAAGCGGCGCGATCAGGAAAAAGAAGACCAAGCCGCAGATGAACAGGAATGTGTTGTACCACAGGGTCTGACCCGCCGTGTAATAGATCGGCACACTCTTGCGATAAGTCCCTGAATCCAACCAGTACGCGAACCAGCTCAGCACCGCGCCAATGATAACCCCGGACAGTGCGGCACCTGTGCCCCCGGCCAGAAATCCGGCAACGGCAAGCACAACGATCACCGCCCATCGCGTCATGGTGCGTTTGTCGGCCATGTTGTGCACGATCACGGCCAGAATCGCCCCGACCACCGCACCGGCAACCGCACCGATCCACGGCTGGCCATAGACGTTTCCGGCCACAAACCCGAAAATCGCCGCCAAAAGCGCGGTCAGCGGCAGCGTGAAGGTCGGCATTGGTGGACGCGGCACGGTTATCGTCAAATCCGACATGTCCTATCCCCCCAACTTCACGTTATCGATGCCGACGATCCGGTCGTAACACCAGTAAAGCGCCAGAACGACGATCAGAAGGATCGTGCCCAGCGCCGCGGCCAGTCCCCAGTTCAGCGAACTGGAGATGTGATAGGCAATCCGGTTCGAGATAAAGACACCATCGGTGCCACCTACGATTTCCGGCGTGATGTAATACCCGATGGACAGGATGAAGACGAGGATCGAGCCCGCGCCGATACCCGGTACAGACTGCGGGAAATAGACCCGCCAGAAAGCGGTGAAATTGGTCGCACCCAAAGATTTTGCAGCACGCAGATATGTCGGTGGAATGGTCTTCATCACCGAATAAAGCGGCAGGATCATGAAGGGCAGCAGGATATGCGTCATTGCGATGATCGTGCCGGTGGCGTTGTTCATGATGATCAGGCGGTTCGCATCGTCCACGAACCCGAGCCACACGAGGATCTCGTTGATTACGCCCTGTTGCTGCAACAGAACCTTCCACGCGGACGTCCGCACCAGAAGCGATGTCCAGAACGGCAGCAGCACAAGGATCATCAGCACATTCGCCGTGCGCAGCGGCAGATTGGCCAGGATCCATGCCACAGGATAGCCCAGCAAGATGCAGCTGCCCGTGATGATCAGCGACATATAGAGCGTTCGGATGAACAGCTTGATATAGATCTGCTGGTTTGTCGGGCGCGCCTCGACCCCTTGGATGGTCTTTTGCAGGTCGACGGAATTCAGGAAATAGCCGGTGGTGTAATCGGGGCTGTAAAGCGCCACGATGCGCCACGCGTCAGGGTCCAGCCAGTCTTCGTCGGAAGCGGCGAACATGTCTCGCAGGTCTTCTTGCGGCAATTGGCCGACGTTGGCCGCCGCCGCTTTCAGCGCCTCCGCACCGGGGCCGGAATAGGTTGCAATCGACCCCAAGGTATCTTCATTGCGCAGGTCCAGACCCAAACCGGCATACACCGCTTCCCAAGGGCGCTCTTCGGCGACAGTGTCTTCATCCTCGATGGCGGTCCAGATCGCGAAATCGGCATAAGCTGCTGCGGTCAGCGGCAGCATCTCGGCCACCTCGGCGGATGGCACAAACCCGACATCGCCGCGCATGCTTTCGCCAACCATGGCGGCATAAAGGTCACGACGATCTTCCAGCAAAGCTTCGCCACCCTCGCCGGACATCAATTCAAACCAGAACCCGGCATCCTTGAACGCGGGATCAATGTCTTCCAGCGCGTCCTGAAACTCTTCGCCCATGTTATCAAGATCACGGCCCGTGCTGCGGAACATGGATGACAGGCCGGGCTGTTCATAGTTCAGGCGATTGCCCACCTGCGTGTGCTGCTTGGCCTCGGCCGCCTTGAACATATCGAAATAGAGGCTTTGAAAAACCTCTTCGCCTGGCGGTGTGTCACCGTCGGCATCCCAGTCTTGCAGCGCCTCCACCGTCGTTGGCAGCGTATGAGACACGATCTGGTTTTCAACCGACCGGCCCAGCATCGACAGGATGGGAATAATGAACGTCACCACCACAAAGATCAGCAAGGGCGCGATCAGCAGCAGCGCCCGCAGTTTTTCGCGGCGCAGCGTACGCGCCAGCGTCTGCTTGAGCGGCCTGCCATCAGCGGCAAGAACCGGTCCTGTCTGCGCGGTGTCGGCCATCCCGTTTCCCCGTCGGTGGTTTTTGTTTTTAGTGTGAGAGGGCCAAATCCGTGGCCCTCTCAAGTCTCAAATCGTCAACAGGCCGCGCTTATTGCGCCAGCCACGCCTGGAATTTGGCGTCGATGTCGTCGCGGTAGTCGGCCCAGAACTCGTAGTTGTAAAGGAACGTGTTCGCCGCGTTGTTGGGATCGGTTGGCATGTGCGGCGCCATGTCGATACCCAGCGTTGCGTGCTGACCCACCAGCGGCGCCGAAGAGGCACGGGCCGGACCGTACGAAATGTACTTGGCCTGGTCTGCCAGACGCTGCGTGTCGGTTGCGAACTTCACGAAGTCTTTCGCACGGTTCAGACGGTCTTCGGGCAGGTTCGCGGGAATGATCCAGCCGTCCAGGTCAAACACCTGTGCGTCCCACATCATGCCGATCGGCTGATCCTGCTCTTCGATCGCGGCAAACAGACGACCGTTATAGGTCGAACCCATGAAGACTTCGCCATCGGCCAGAAGCTGCGGCGTGTCCGCACCGGCCGACCACCAGATCACGTCGTCCTTGATGGTTGCCAGCTTGTCCAGCGCCTGTTGCTGACCTTCTTCGGTGGCCAGAACGTCATAGACGTCTTCCTTGGCAACGCCGTCACACAGCAGGGCCCATTCGACGTTGTTGATCGGACGCTTTTCCAGCGAACGCTTGCCCGGATACTTCTCCAGGTCAAAAACGTCACAGATCTGGCTGGGGGCGTCGACACCTTCAGGAACCATATCGGTGCGATAGCCGAACGTGGTCGAGTACACGATTTGCGGGATAAAGCAGTCACCAACCAGCAGCTCGCCAAAGTCTTCTTCCGCCGAGGTGCCATCAGGTGCCGCGGCCAGGTCTTCTGCCGGGTCGATCTCGATTGCCAGACCTTCGTCGCACAGACGCAGGGCGTCCGCCGCCACCACGTCAACCACGTCCCAGGTGATGTTGCCGGCTTCGTCCATGGCACGCAGTTTCGCCACCGCCTCGGCCGAGCTTTCGTCCCACACCACTTCAAGCCCTTCGTTCATCTCGACGTAAGGGTCAGAATACGCGTTTACCTGGCTTTTCTGATAGGCACCGCCCCACGAGACCAGCGTCATCGAGTCGGCCATTTTGGCGTGTCCGCCGGCGATGGCCGCAACCGTGCCCACCGTTAAGGCAGTTGTCGCCAAAAGTGTTGTTGTCAGTTTCATGTCATACTCCCAAGTTTTCCCGTTTTAACCTTTCGGGCCTCATGCCACGGGCAGATCATGAGGGCCTCAGTTTATTCAGGTCCACAGGTCGGCGAACCCGAATTCTTTTGTTCTAAGTCGCGTCCAACGCGCGGCAATCCTCCGGCAACCAGCCGATCTCGATCATTTCACCGGGTCGCAACCGCACCTGATCGGGTGCATTGCGCGATTTGATAACGAAATTGTCGTTCCCCGCCACCCGCAATCGCGTGCGAAAGATATCTCCCATGTAGATGAACTCCAGCACCTCGGCCTTGACCGTGTGCGTGCCCTGCTTGAGGCGCGACTTATCAAACTCCACACGTTCGGGCCGGATCGACACAAGTGTCTTTTCTCCAACCTCGCTGACATTTACGGGTTTGCAGTCAATCACCTCGCCGTCCCCAAGTTCGACAAGTGCCTGGTCGCCCTTGATTTCCTTGATGGTGCCTTCCAGCGTGTTGTTCTCACCGATGAACTGCGCCACGAAACTGTTCTGCGGAGATTCATAAAGCTCATCGGGCGGGGCCAGTTGCTGAATACGGCCATCGTCGAACACCGCCACGCGGTCCGACATGGTCAACGCTTCGGTCTGGTCATGCGTCACGTACACGGTCGTAATACCCAGATCATGCGCAAGGTTCGTGATCTCGAACTGCATATGCTCGCGCAATTGCTTGTCCAAAGCGCCCAGCGGCTCGTCCATCAGCACCAATTCCGGTTCGAACACAAGCGCGCGTGCCAGCGCGATCCGCTGTTGCTGACCCCCCGACAGTTGCGCCGGACGTCGCCCGCCAAAGGCACCCATCTGAACCATGTCCAAAGCCCGCTTGACCTTAGCCTCGCGATCCGACTTGCCGATCTTGCGCACTTCCAACGGAAACGACAGGTTTTCGGCCACTGTCATATGCGGGAACAACGCATAGTTCTGAAAGACCATGCCGATCCCACGCTTGTGCGGAGGGATATTGTTGATCGACACACCGTCCAACAAAATCTTGCCATGCGTTGCCGTTTCGAACCCGGCCAACATCATCAGGCACGTTGTTTTGCCCGATCCGGACGGGCCAAGCATGGTCAGAAATTCACCCTTGGGCATCGACAGGTTCAAGTCTTTGACGACCAGGTTTTCCCCATCATAACTCTTTTGCACGCGTTCGAACGCAACGAACGCATCGCTGGCTTGCGATTCGGCCAAAGGTGTCTCCCCACTTTATTCATCCGCGGTTTTTCCGCGCTCGGCGCAAACTAAATCGAGAATCCCTGCGTTATGCAAGCATGCTCAAAGTTTTTTTTGGGTACACCGATGCGCACAGGACAATTGACTGGATTTGCAAAAATCGCAGGCGTTTGTCCTTCGAATTAAGCGCCGTGTGGCGCCAACACGTGCCAATGAATTCAGCCGACCGCCGTCACGTTTTCACCCAGAACAAGCGATCTGGCCAAGTGGTCGGCCTTTTGCAGCACGTCACGCTGGTTTTGCACATCCCCGATCTCGCGCACGCTGCATGCCCGCAAAAGGCTAAGATGAGTGTATCCCAGCTTGTCCAACGCGGGACCGTACTGCTCCAGCAGATCGCCATAGCGGTCTTCGCCTTCGCCTTGCACCTGCACCAACACGAATCGCCGGTCGCGCCCCAGGCGCGACGGGATGGCTGCGGTCAGATAGTCAGGTTTGAGAAACTCGAAAAACCGATCGAGCGCCTGCTTGAGTAACCCGGTCATGTTGCAGAAGTAAATCGGCGTGGCCACAACAAGAATGTCCGCCTTGGCCACATCCGCCAAAACCCCTTCCAGATCGTCTGGATGCTCACCCAGTGCTTCTTCCCTGTGGCGTTCGGCGTCCGGGATGTACCCATCAAACCGCAAATCGCGCAGCGCGTGGATGTTAACCTTGGCGCCATGCTTTTCCGCGGCGGCGCAAAACCTGTTGGCCAGTTGATCACTGTTGCCACCATCCCGCGGGCTGCCCAATAGGCAAACGATTTTCTTCACTTCACCCTCCACACGCAGCCGAATTCTGTTTGCGTGGTCAGTACGTCCCTCAACGTTCTGTCCTGGTGCGTGCCCATTGAACATCGCGTCCCAGGATCACCACTCGCACATGTATTTCTACGGTGCGGGCGGCGCATATCTGGCTGCCCTAAGTCTCCCATTTCGGTGCATTACGTGGTGCGCTGGGCCTATCCGTCAACAGTTTGCATATTTTTTTGGCAAAAACTGCGTGCAGTAGGGCAGGTCATCGGACACAGTGCTGAAGGGATCGGAAAAAAGACCGTCTCAGCCGAACCAGAGATTACGAAATGACTCAAAAAGACCTTCCCTTTTCACAAGCCGAATATGCCCGACGCGTTGCGAAAACGCGCGAAGCGATGGCCGCAAACGGTCTTGACGCAGTTTTTGTAACCGACCCCTCAAACCAAAACTGGCTGACCGGCTACGACGGTTGGTCGTTCTACGTGCACCAGGGTGTCCTTCTGACACATGACGGCCCACCACTCTGGTGGGGCCGTTACATGGATATGCTGGGCGGGCGACGCACATGCTGGATGCCTGACGAAATGATTCACGGTTACGGCGATCACTACGTGCAATCCACGATCCATCACCCGATGGAAGACCTCGCACAGCACATCAGGCGCCTGGACCTCGACCGTGCACGCATCGGCGTCGAGATGGAGAATTACTATTACTCGGCCAAAGCGCATTCGGTTCTGCGTGACAAACTTCCAAACGCCCGGCTCGAGGACGCAACCGCGCTGGTCAACTGGCAGCGCCTGGTCAAGTCGGACGAAGAAATCACGTTTATCCGCAAGGCCGCGAGCATCTCGGAAAAGGTGGTGCAGACCGCCATTGAACGGGCGGCACCCGGCGTGCGCAAGAATGATCTTGTGGCCGACATCCTGCATGCCGGTATCACCGGTGTCGGGGATGACTGGGGCGATTATCCCGCCATCCTGCCCCTCACTCCCTCAGGGTTGGACGCGACCGCCGCGCATCTGACTTGGAACGGGGCACCAATGAAAAGCGGCGAAGCCACGTTTTTCGAACTGTCCGGCGTTTACCGTCGCTATCATGCGCCTCTATGTCGGACCGTGTTTCTCGGCAATCCACCCCAAGACATGCTGGATGCCGAAAGGGCGCAGCTGGAGGGCATAAACGCCGGATTGGAGGCCGCGAAAGCAGGCAATCGCGCCTGTGACATTGCAAACGCGTTCATGTCCGTGCTTGCCAAACACGGTATTCAGCGGCAAGGGCGCATGGGCTATCCGATTGGCGTCAGTTACCCACCAGATTGGGGCGAACGAACCGCATCAATCCGCAGCGAAGACACCACCATCCTGGAACCGGGTATGACATTCCATTTCATGCCCGCGCTCTGGATGGAAACTTGGGGATTGGAAACAACCGAGACGATCTTGATCCGCGACACCGGCCCTGCTGAAACCTTGTGCAATGTGCCGCGCAAACTGTTCGTAAAGAACTAGGACGTCTCGCGGCTCTGCCACTCATCTCGCGTCAGCCTGTAGCATTTCCACGGCGCGGCCACACCCGACAGGTCCAGACCAGCGTCATAAGCATTGATCGCACCCAGTTTTCGCGTTGCCTTCTGCGACCGGATATTGGTGGGATCGATATGGAACCAGACCGCGTCAAACACTTCGAATGCATGCTTCAGCATCAGGCGCTTAAGCTCTAGATTTGTGGTGCCACCCCAATACTCGGCCCGCAGAAACGTGAACCCGATCGAAATCGTACCCGGCATGTCGGGCGCGGTGTAATAGCGCGAACACCCGATCACCCTGTCCTGCACCCGGTCGACCACAACAAGCGTACCGCCCAAATCCAGCAGAGTGTGAAAATAGGGCTCGAATACGGCGCGTTTGTACCTGTCCCGGGCCGGATGTCCCGCCCAGATAACAGGATCCGAAGCCGCATCGAAAAGCGGCTGTAGATCACCCGAAACCAACGGGCGCAAAAGAAGCGTGTCACCCTCCAGAACCGGTTGATCGTCGAACGTGTTCAACTGGCCGCTTTCATCAACCCTTCGTCAGTCGCCTGCGCCAGGGTCAGATCAAGTGCCTTCGTCGCCCGCGCCATCAGGGTGTCGACCTCTTGCTTAGTGATGCAAAGCGGCGGCGAGATGACCATGCGGTCGCCGATATGGCGCATGATCAGGCCATTCGAAAAACAATGCTCGCGGCACTTCAGACCGATCGTGCCTTTCTCGGACGCAAAAGCCGCGCGGCTTTCCTTGTGCGGGGTCAGCGCGATAGAGCCGATAAGCCCTTCGATCACAGCCTCGCCCACCAACGGGTGATCGGCCAGCGCCATCCACTTGTCCTTCAGGTAAGGCGCGGTGTCGCGGCCCGCACGTTCGACAATGCCTTCTTCGTCCAGCAGGCGCAGATTTTCCATCGCCACGGCGCAGGCCACCGGATGACCGGAATAAGTGTAGCCATGGCTGAATTCGACCCCGTTCAGCACGTCGGCCACTTCGTTGCTGACAACCGATCCGCCGATGGGCGCATAACCAGAGCTGAGACCCTTGGCGATGGTCATGATGTCGGCCTTGATGTCCAGCGTCTCCATGCCGAACCACTTGCCCGTGCGCCCAAAACCGCAGATGACCTCATCGGCGATCAGCAAGACGTCGTATTCCTTGCAGATGCGCTGAATCTCGGGCCAGTAGGTTTTGGGTGGGATGATCACCCCGCCCGCACCCTGGATGGGTTCGCCGATGAACGCGCCCACATTGTCGGGACCCAGTTCGAGGATCTTCGCCTCAAGCTGACGCGCGCGTTCAAGGCCAAACTCATCAGGATCCGTATCGCCACCTTCACCCCACCAATAGGGCTGGTCGATATGGGTGATGCGGTCAATCGGCAGATCGCCCTGCACATGCATGTAGTGCATTCCACCCAATGAAGCGCTGCCCATGCTGGACCCGTGATAGGCGTTCTTGCGACTGATGATCGTCTTCTTGTTCGGCTTGCCCTTGGCATCCCAATAGGTGCGCACGATGCGGATGTTGGTGTCATTCGCCTCGGACCCGGAATTGGCGAAAAAGACGTGGTCCATACCCTCGGGCGTCAGTTGCGACAGACGTTCGGCCAGCGCGATGGCGGGCACATGCGTGGTCTGGAAGAAGGTGTTGTAGTAAGGCAGTTCCTTCATCTGACGCGCGGCCACCTCGGCCAGTTCATCACGGCCATAGCCAAGGTTCACACACCACAGCCCGGCCATTGCATCAAGATAGTCATTGTTGTCGCTATCGGTCAGCGTCACGCCGTTGGCCCGGGTGATGACCCTGACGCCCTTTTTCTCAAGGTCATGGCCATGGGTGAAGGGGTGCAGATGGTGCGCCGCATCCAGCGCCTGAAGCTCGGCCGTCGGCATATGATTGGTGATCATGGTCATGGCGATCCCTTTCGTGAAAATGGGGGTCAGACGGGGCACGTTGCCCGTTTTTGCCAGAATATGATCAAATTTTGACGAGTCAATCGAATCACGCCTCTACGGCGCATCACTCAAGCGAAATGCGAACTTGCTCCATACCCTGGATCACATCCTCGCGGATCGCACGCGCAGCCGCTTCTGCATCACGGGCGTGCATCGCGTTCAACATATCCTTGTGTTTGTCCGGCAGGTTTTGTGTGCCTATCCGCCCGCAAACCACGCGCAAAGACGGTCCAAACCGCAGCCACAACCCTTCGGCCAGATCGGCCAGGATCGGCGCGTCGGCAATGCTGTAGATATGGGAATGAAAGGCGTAGTTCAGTTCCAGATACGCACGCAGATCACCCTGGCCAATGGCTGCATCAAGCGCGCTATCGAGTGAGGTAAGATGATCGAGATCCGCAAGACTTGCGCGTTCGGTAGCTCGTAAAGTCAGGTGCGGATCAAGCCATTGCCGTGCCAGGATGAGTTCGCTGATATTGTCCGCGCTCAGTTGCGGCACGCTGACCCGGCGATTGCCCTGAAATTCCAGCGCACCTTCCGCCGTCAGCCGGCGGATCGCTTCACGCACCGGGGTCATGCCGGCACCCAGCCGATCGGTTAGCCCTTGAATGGTGACCGCCTGACCGGGCGCAAGATCGCCGAACAAAACCAATGCTCGCAGTTGGCGATAGATCACCTCGTGCGCCGGAAGTCGCGCCTCAGGCGCGTCTTCACTGCCAAATGTCTGCGCAGGTTTATTCATTCTGGGACGGCTCCCATACCGCGATACCACCAACCACCTTGCGAGTTTAGCGGCTGCGTGAAAGCATTACCATATTGCCATGGCGGGAAATGTTTGATCAAATCCTGCGCCAAGGCATCAAAAATGCCGTTCCAAGGGGAGACACTCATGAAAACCACCATTCTGACGACGACCGCCGTTCTGGCGCTGGGCGTCACAAGCGCCCTAGCCGAAGAGGTGCGCGTCTATAATTGGTCGGACTATATCGACGAAGACCTGCTCACGAAATTCGAAGAAGAAACCGGCCTCAAGCTGGTCTACGATGTGTTCGATTCCAACGAGGTACTGGAAACCAAGATGCTGGCCGGCGGGTCAGGCTATGACGTGGTTGTGCCTTCGGGCACGTTTCTTCAACGCCAGATCACGGCAGGCGCATTTCAGAAGCTGAACAAGGACAAGCTCAGCAACCTTGGTAACATGTGGGACGCCATCGAAGAGCGCACCGCCAAGTACGACCCCGACAATGAATACTCGATCAACTACATGTGGGGCACGACCGGCATCGGCGTGAACACCGGCAAAGTGGCCGAAGTTTTGGGTGACGACGCGCCCATCGGCTCTCTGGCCCTGATTTTCGAACCCGAGAACATGGAAAAACTCGCCTCCTGTGGCGTGCATTTCCTGGACGCCCCGACCGAGATGATCCCGGCGGCCCTGAAATACATCGGCGAGGATCCCGACAGCCATGATCCGGAAGTGATCGCCAAGGCCGAAGACGTGCTTATGGGTGTGCGTCCGCACGTGCAGAAATTCCACAGCTCGGAATACATCAACGCATTGGCCAACGGCGATATCTGCGTGGCATTTGGCTGGTCCGGTGACATCCTGCAGGCGCGCGACCGTGCCGCCGAGGCCGACAATGGCGTCGACATCGCGTACAACGCGCCCAGCGAAGGGGCGCTGATGTGGTTCGACCAAATGGCAATTCCGGCCGATGCCCCCAACCCGGAAGGCGCACATGTTTTCCTGGATT
Source organism: Pseudomonadota bacterium (assembly GCA_039818805.1). Classification (GTDB taxonomy): domain Bacteria; phylum Pseudomonadota; class Alphaproteobacteria; order Rhodobacterales; family Rhodobacteraceae; genus Roseovarius. The sequence continues at coordinate 17,667 of JBCBTE010000009.1, read as the reverse complement.
TCATCATGGATGCAGAAAACATCGCGGCGGCGTCGAACTACGTCTACTACGCAAATGGCAACGAGGCGTCCAAGCCGTTGCTGGTGGAAGACGTGATCGACGATCCGGCTGTCTATCCTGACGAAGAAACCGTGCAGAACCTCTACACAACGACTCCATACCCGGCCAAGGTTCAGCGGGTGGTGACCCGGCTTTGGACCAAGATCAAGTCGGGCACCTAAGCCCCGGCAACAAGGCCCGCGCGACACCCTCGCGCGGGCCTCATAATTCCTGGGGGACACTATGCCGGAAACCAAGTTTGAGCCGTGGAACGACCCGAACGAAAAACCGCTGATCCAGTTCAAAAACGTCACCAAAAGGTTCGGCACCTTCACCGCCATCGACGATCAGTCGTTTGACATCTACGCGCAGGAATTCTTTGCGCTGCTCGGCCCTTCAGGCTGTGGCAAGACCACGATGATGCGCATGCTGGCAGGGTTCGAAACCCCAACCGAGGGCACGATCCTGCTGGGTGGAGCCGACATTGCGCCGATCCCACCCAACAAGCGCGAAACAAACATGATGTTCCAATCCTACGCGCTGTTCCCGCATCTGTCGGTCTGGGAAAACATCGCCTTTGGACTCAAGCGGGACAAACTGCCCGCAGAGCAGATACAGGCGCGGGTCGACGAGATGCTCAAACTGACCCGGCTGGAACAATTCGCCCGCCGCAAGCCACATCAGATCTCGGGCGGGCAGCGGCAACGGGTGGCCCTGGCGCGGAGCCTCGCCAAGGGCCCGAAACTTCTGCTTCTGGATGAACCGCTGGGCGCGCTTGATGCCAAGCTGCGCCAGGACACCCAGTTCGAGCTAATGGACATTCAGGAAAAGACCGGCACGACCTTCGTCATCGTCACCCACGATCAGGAAGAGGCGATGACCGTGGCCAGCCGCGTGGCGGTGATGGATCACGGCAAGATCATTCAGGCCGACACGCCCGACCGGATCTACGAGATGCCGAATTCCGTCTACGTGGCCGACTTCATCGGCGATGTGACGATCCTTGAGGGCCGAACAACAAAGGCGCATGAGGGCTATGAGATCGAATTTGCCGAAGGTCAGCCCCGGCTTTTTGCCAAGTCCGATCTGGATTTGGACCAGAATCAGAAGGCTTACATCGCGATACGGCCAGAAAAAGTATCTATTTCTGCCGAAAAGCCCGATAATGTGCGCAATGCTCTGCGCGGAAAAATCCTCGATATCGCCTATCTCGGCAACCTCTCAACCTACCATGTCGAGTTGCAGAACGGGCAGATCGTGAAGGCACAAACCGCCAACACCCGCCGCCTTGCCAACCGTGCCTTCACCTGGGAAGACGACGTGTGGCTCAGCTGGTCTGACACCGCCGGTGTCCTGTTGGAGCATTAGGGCATGCGCCGCGCTGTTCTTATCCTGATCCCCTACCTTTGGCTGCTGGCGCTGTTCCTCGTGCCCTTTGCCATCGTTCTGAAGATCAGCCTGAGTGATATCGAACTGTCGATCCCGCCCTACACCCCGCAGCTGGACCTCAGCGCGGGTTGGCAAGGGATCAAGGCGTTCTTCTCCGCATTGGATTTTGAGAACTTCACCTTCCTGACCACCGATGATCTGTACTGGAAATCCTATATTTCTTCACTGCAGATTGCCGTCGTTTCCACGGGTTTGACCCTGTTTGTCGGCTATCCGATGGCCTACGCCATGGCCCGCGCACCCGATCACTGGCGGCCGACACTTCTGATGCTGGTGATCCTTCCGTTCTGGACCAGCTTCCTGATCCGGGTCTACGCATGGATGGGGATCCTGTCGACCGAAGGCTACCTGAACCAGCTTCTGCTAAGCGTCGGCATCATCTCCGAACCGCTTACGATCCTCAACACCAACACGGCGGTCTACATCGGAATCATCTACACATACCTGCCGTTCATGATCCTGCCAATCTACTCGGCGCTCGAGCGGATGGACGACTCGCTGCTGGAGGCCGCAGAAGACCTAGGATGCTCTCGCATGTCGGCCTTTTGGCTGGTGACTGTCCCGCTGTCCAAGAACGGTATCATCGCAGGATGTTTCCTGGTCTTCATCCCCGTCATGGGCGAGTTTGTAATCCCCTCCCTTCTGGGCGGCTCACAAACCCTGATGATCGGCAAAGTCCTGTTCGAGGAGTTCTTCAACAACCGTGACTGGCCGGTGGCCAGTGCTGTGGCCGTCATCTTGTTGTTGATCCTGATCATTCCGATCGTCCTCTTTCAGCGCAATGAGCAAAAACAGCGCGAGGCCGACGGATGAGCCGGGCTAAAACCCTTAAGAAGGGTTTTGCCAAAAGCTTTGGCAAAGCTTTTGCGGCACGACCATGGGGAACAACGGAATGAAACGGCTGTCTTGGTTTAACACAACGTCTCTGACACTGGGCTTTGCGTTCCTCTACCTGCCAATGATCATCCTGATGATCTACAGTTTCAACGCTTCGAAACTGGTCACGGTCTGGGCGGGTTTTTCCACCAAGTGGTACGGCGAGCTTTTTCAGAACGAGGCGTTCCTGGATGCGGCATGGGTTACCCTGCGCGTGGCCGTCGTCAGTTCTACCATCGCCACCGTCCTGGGCACGATGGCTGCCTACGTGCTGGTCCGGGGCGGGCGTTTCATGGGGCGCACGCTCTTTTCCGGCATGATCTATGCACCGCTGGTGATGCCAGAGGTGATCACCGGGCTGTCTTTGCTGCTCTTGTTCATCGGAATCGGATTGGATCGTGGCGTGTTGACCATCGTTCTGGCGCACACCACGTTCTCGATGTGCTTTGTCTCGGTCGTCGTTTCCTCACGCCTTGTCACCTTCGACAAATCGCTCGAGGAAGCAGCGCTTGATCTTGGGTGTTCGGCCTTTCAGGCCTTCCGTTTGGTGACGCTGCCCATCATCGCTCCGGCAGTGATCTCCGGTTGGCTTCTGGCCTTTACCCTGTCCCTTGACGATCTGGTGATCGCCTCTTTCACCGCCGGCCCGTCGGCCACCACGTTGCCGATCAAGATCTGGTCGTCGATCAGGCTCGGCGTCTCGCCCGAGATCAACGCGTTGTCGACTATTCTGATCGCCATTGTAACGATCGGTGTCGTCACCGCGTCGCTGGTGTCTAAGCGCGCACTGATGCGCCAGGAGGCCGAGGAACAGGCCGCTGTGCGCGCATGAGGCGCATCTATCCGGAATACGCATATGGCGAAGGTCCGCGTGACGCGTGCTATTGGCCGACAACGACCAAGCCACCGGAATATCCCAAGGCCCAAGGCACCCTTAGTTGTGATATCGCAGTCATCGGCGCAGGGTTCACAGGCCTCTCCGCCGCGCTCCGCCTTGCCGAGGATGGCGAGGATGTCATCGTTCTCGATGCGCAAACCCCGGCCTGGGGCGCCACAGGGCGCAATGGCGGCTTTTGCTGCCTGGGCGGCGCCGCAGCCGGTGATACCTTTCTGACCAAGCTCTACGGCGAAGATGCCCGCCGCGCGTTTCGGCAAACCGAAATGGCGGCCGTCGAAAACACACAAACCCTGATCGACCGGCATTCGATTGACTGCGACAGGCATTCCGAAGGCGAAACTCTGATGGCCCATTCCCAGGCCGCCTTTGATGATTTTGACGATCATGCCCGCAAGGTGGAACGGGACTACGGCGTAACGCCTCACATCTCACCCGCCGCTGAATTGGCTCAAAATGGCATGCAAGGGCCGTTTTTTGGGGCGATCACGACCCCGATCGGCTTTGCCCTCAACCCGATGAAATACGCCCTTGGACTGGCCGGTGCCGCGTCAAGGGCCGGTGCCCGCATCTATGCTCAATCCCCGGTGCTGCAAATAAATCAACAGGCAGGGTTCAGCTTGATGACCCCGCAGGGACGTGTCACGGCCAAGCGCATCATACTGGCCACCAACGGCTATTCCTCGGACGATCTGCCCGATTGGATGCGCGCGCGCTATCTGCCGACACAATCCAACGTCTTCGTCACCCGTGAAATGAGCGATGAAGAGATCGACGCGCAAGGCTGGTCGACACGGCAGATGTGTTACGATGACCGCTTTCTGCTGCATTACTTCCGGCTGATGCCGAACAACCGGATGCTGTTCGGGATGCGCGGCGGTCTGCGCTGCGGACCAACTGCGGATGCCTCCATGCACCGCCTGATGCGTCAGCATTTTGAGACGATGTTCCCCGCCTGGGCCCATGTCGAGACGCCGCATATCTGGAACGGGCTGTTGTCGATCTCGCCTGATCTGACGCCTTATGCCGGACCCATCCCTGAAATGCCCGGTGCGTTTACCGCGCTCAGCTATCACGGAAACGGTGTGGCGATGGCCAGCTACACAGGCGGTATTCTGGCCGATCTTGCGCGTGGCCGCACGCCGGACCGGCTGTACCCCGAAATCATGCAGCGCCCGCCCAAGCGATTTCTCTTGGGTCGGTTCCGGCGTGCCTATCTTTGGCCGATCTACGCCTGGGCCATGCTGACGCGACAATGATCGCTAGCCTTGCGGCGTCTTGATCGCCCGCGCCTGTCCGCGCTTCAGGCCCAGCTGGTGTTCGCGCAGGATGATGATGATCCCTGCCAAAACGATCAGCGCCGCCCCAAGCAGCATTTGCTGCGTCGGCACCTCGTCAAAGAAGACATAACCGATGGCGATGGCAAACAGCATCGAGGCATAGTCAAACGGCGCCACCACGCTGGCATCGGCAAACCGGTAAGACGACGTCAGGAAAATCTGCGCAAGCCCCCCGATCAATCCTGCCAACACCAGCATTCCAATCTCTATTCCGCCTGGAATCACCCATCCGAAAGGTATTGTCAAAAGCGACAGCACCGTCGAGGTCAACGAAAAGTAGAACACGATGGCACTGGTTTGCTCGGTCTGCACCAGCTTGCGAATATAGATCTGCGCCAAGGCAGCACAGGTTGCACCCAGCAACACCAGAACCGCGCCCACCGCTTGTGCGGTCTGCACCGTCGGCCCGCTTAGCGTGGTCAGACGCGGCGCCAATACGATCAATACGCCGACCAGACCGACGGCAACCGCGCCGATACGGAACACACCCACCTTCTCGTCCAGAAACATCGCCGCGAACACCACCACCAGCAACGGCGCGGCATAACCCAGCGCCGTCACTTCGGGCAACGGCAACAAGCCCAGCCCGGCAAACATCAGACCCATCGCTGTCGTTCCCACGACCCCGCGCCAGAAATGCCCCATCCGCGATTCGACCCGCAATCCGGTGCGCATCTCGCCGCGCAGGGCCAGCCACACCAGGATCACCGGAATGGCAAAGAAGGACCGGAAGAACACCGCCTCGCCCGGGGGCACGTCATCCGCCGTCGCCTTGATCAGCGAGGACATTGCGATGAACAGCATCACCGCACAGAGCTTCAGCAATATACCTTTGAGCGGGCTCATTTTTTCCGCCTCCTGCCCATGACCTGACGGAAACCCGGTACGAATTCAACCATCCCCGGCGCAACCCCGCTATGACGAACCCGCACACAGACCTCTTTCACCTGCAACACCCTGACTGCAAAAAACCCGTCCTTCACGCGGGATTGTGATGATCCAAACCGCCGCCTTTCGCGTATTATTTTTCAACACAGGGAGATCACGATGCGCTTTTTCCTCGCTCTCATTACAAGCCTGCTCGCCATGCCCGCGCTGGCACTGGACTTGAACACGACCTTCTCGAACATTGACGGCGGCACGCACCGCCTGTCGGATTGGAAGGGTCAGCCGGTTCTGGTGGTGAACACGGCCTCGCTGTGCGGATTCACCGGGCAGTATGATGCCCTGCAAAAACTGCACGACACCTACAGCGACCGCGGTCTTGTCGTTCTGGCCGTGCCATCCGATGATTTCAGCCAGGAATTGGGAACCGAGGAAGAAGTCAAAGAGTTCTGCGAGCTCAACTATGACCTGACCCTGCCGATGACCGGCATCACTCACGTGAAGGGCGCCAAGGCACATCCCTTCTACAAGTCGCTTGCACAAGAGACGGGCTTCACCCCGTCGTGGAATTTTAACAAGGTCCTGCTCAACCCCCGCGGAGAGGTCGTCGCCACCTACGGCGCACCGGTGAAACCCATGTCACGCAAAATCACCGGTCAAATCGAGAAACTGCTTAGCCAGACGGGCGGATAAGCGGACTGGTGGCGCCCGCTTCCTTGCTGGGCGCCACGTTATACACTTTTCGATACGTACGAGAGAAATGAGTCGGGCTGGAAAAGCCGCACAGCACGCTGATGTCTGTGATGCTCATCTCGGTCTGTCGTAACAGGTGACGCGCCTTTTCCAATCGCAGCTCAAGATAGTACTTGCTTGGCGACGTATTGAGAAAAGACAGAAACAACCGTTCCAACTGCCGCACGGACACGCCGACCACCTCGGCCAGGTACGACAGCTTCATCGGGTCTTCGATGTTCTCGCGCATGACCTCGATCGCAGTGGTTAGCTTGCGGTTGCCCCGGCCAACGCGCGTGGGAAGCGACAAGCGTTGCGCATGGCTGTGTTCGCGCGGGGCGGTATAGACCATCTGTTCGGCCACCCACTCGACCAGCTTGGGGCCATAATCCTCGTGGATCAGGTGCAGCATCAGATCCATCGACGATGCCCCACCGGCGCACGTAAAGATGCGCCCGTCCACCGAATAGATCGTGTCCTGCACGCTTACCTGGGGCAATGTCTCGGTCAGCGCATCAACGTATTCCCAATGGGTCGACACACGTTTGCCCGCTATCAGGCCAGCCAGCGCAAGCGTGTAGGCCCCACTGCTAAGCGCGCCAAAGCTGATACCCTTGCGTGTCTCCCGGCGCAGCCACGCCAAAACCTCGCGCGTGCTGCCCGCCGCTGCATCGACACCGGCACAGACCACCAGCGTATCATCCCGGCGCAGCTCTTCCAGAGCTCCCCCAACCTCCACCGTGATCCCGTTCCATGCGCGTGCAGGCGCGCCGTCTGCGCTTAGCAATTGCCATTCATAGAAAATCCGCCCGCTGGAATGCCGGTTGGCCAGGCTCAACGCCTCAAGCGCACAGGTGAATCCCAGCATTGAAAATCCAGGGATCAGCAGAAAGACATAGCGCTTGGGTGCTTGGTCCTGGTCACTCATCACCGGGGTTCCTCATTGTCTCAGCTGCGCATGTTGGCCCCGTTTGCATCGTAAATCGGGCCACCCAACACGTCGGCCCTGTAGACCGCGCCTAGGATTTCCACGTCCAGCACGTTTCCGGCACTCGCTTGATCAGCCGCGACATATCCCATGGCCATGGATTTCTGGGCACGGTGTGCATATCCACCCGAACTGATATAGCCGACCGCATTGCCGTCTTTCAGGATGGCCTCGTCACCGGTCACGTCAATGCCGTCCACGTCAATGGTCAGCGTCACCAGCTTGCGCACCGGCCCGTTCTTTCGAAGGGCATCGGTGGCGTCCTTGCCAATGAAGTCTTTCTTCCAGTTGATAAAGGCGTCCAGACCGGACTCGACAGCGTTGAAATCCGGTCGGAACTCCAAGGTCCAGACCCCCCAGCCCTTTTCCAGTCGCATCGACATCAGCGCACGTGACCCATACCAGGTGTAACCAAGGTCGGCACCGGCCTCTTCAATCGCCTCGGCCAACCGCAACAGGTACTGCGGGCGGCAATAAATCTCGTACCCCAATTCGCCGGAAAACGAGATGCGGTTCAGAATGACAGGCACACCACCAACAAAGGTCTGGCGCATGTCGCGGAATTTGAAGGCTGCAGCACTTACATCATCGCGCGTGATCCGTTGCAGCAAGTCGCGCGATCTTGGCCCGCTCAGCGCGACTCCGTGCCAATCGTCCGATACGTTGGCATAGGACACATCGCTTGGAAGATCCTTTTCGAACCACCGACGATGCGCCTCTTGCATCGCGCCCGATCCGAACAGCATGAAATGATCTTCGGACAGACAAGCAACGGTCAGATCACCATAAAGCTTGCCCTTGGGTGTCAGCATCGGCGTCAGCGCCAGACGCCCCGGTTTCGGCACAAATCCGGCCAGAACAGTGTCTAGATAGGCCCGCGCACCCGGGCCCTTGAATTCGTGCTTGGCAAAGTTGGCAATCTCGATGCCGCCCACGGCCTCCTGCACCGCCTTGACCTCGCGCGCCACGTACTCGTGGCTGCGATTTCGCTCAAAGCTCGGTTCTTCATATGCGTCTTCCGGGCCGTCGGCGAACCAAAGCGCGTTCTCCAGACCAAAGCCCTGATCCATGCGCGCCCCCTTGGCCACCAGCCGGTCATAAAGCGCGGTGGTCTTTTGCATCCGACCCTTGGGCAGGGTTTCGTTGGGGAAGGTCATGACGAAGCGGCGCTCGTAATTCTCGGTAGACTTGACCGTGCCCCAGTCCGGCGTCGCCCAATCGCCGAACCGCGCAATGTCCATCGCCCAGACGTCAATCGAAGGTTCACCATCCATCATCCATTCCGCCATGGTCAGGCCTACACCGCCACCCTGGCAGAAGCCCGCCATAACGCCCACGGCGCACCAATAGTTGGTCATGCCCGGCACCGGGCCGATCATCGGATTGCCGTCAGGGCCAAAGGTGAACGGCCCGTTGATCGCATCCTTGATCCCCGCATTGGCCAGCGCAGGGACGCGATCAAACGCAAGCTCCAGCCGGTCCGCGATATGCTCAAGGTTCGGCGGCAGCAATTCGTGCCCGAAATCCCATGGTGTCCCGCCCACTTTCCACGGCACACCCACCGGCTCGTAAGTGCCCAGCAGCATCCCCTCGCGTTCCTGCCGGAAATAGATATTCGCCTCATAGTCGATCCCGCAAGGCAGGCGTTCGTTACGCTCCGCCACTTCGGGGATCTTCTCGGTCAAAAGGTAATGGTGCTCCATTGGTTGCACTGGAATATGCAGCCCCGCCATATGCCCCACCTCGCGCGCCCACAGCCCGCCGCAATTCACGATGATTTCGGCGTTGATCACCCCCTTTGGCGTGGTCACGTCCCAACTGCCATCTGCCCTTTGTTTCGTCTCTGTTGCACCGCAATGCGTGAAATATTGCGCACCGTGTACCTTCGCCGCCTTGGCAAAGGCATAGGTGGCCCCACTCGGATCAAGATCCCCATCCTGATCATCCCAAAGTGCGGCCAGGTAATGCTTGGGGTCAATCAACGGATGACGCTCGGCCACTTCCTTGGGCGAGATGAACTCTTGATGCAGGCCCATGTACCGCGCCTTGGAACGCTCCCGCTTAAGGTAATCGTACCACGTCTTGTTGGACGCAAGATAGAAGCCGCCCGTCATGTGCAGGCCAACGCTGTGTCCCGACGTCTCTTCGATCTCCTTGTAAAGATCGATGGTGTATCCCTGAAGACGGCTGATGTTGGGATCGCTCGAAATCGTGTGGATCTGCCCGGCCGCGTGCCAAGAACTGCCGCTGGTCAGTTCGTCGCGCTCCAGCAGCACAACATCCTTCCAACCAAACTTGGCCAGATGAAACAGGATTGAACACCCCACCACACCGCCACCAATGATGGCAACCTTGGCATGGCTGGGCAGCGGTTTGCCCTTTGATGTCTCATCCTTGTGTATGTTGAGCGTATTTTGTGCCAACGCGTCGCTCATGTTTGGTCTCCCGTTAAAGATCGTCTTTGAGGATCGCATGAAACGACCAGACGCCATTTAGCTCTGCATCCTGACAGTGCAATTTCGTGATGATCAGTTTCTCGGCGGCCCGAAACAGAACGCTGGTTTCGGGGTGCAGCACGCAAAGCCAGTCACCCTTGGCATAAAGGTCGTAAAAGTCGATGCGCTTACCGGCGCCGTGTTCGTCCGCTGTCTCAATCGCGGGATAGGCGTCACGCAGGATCGCCAATTGCCCGCGACCCAAAGCGCGAATGCCAAACGGCGTCAGTGCCACCTCGCCCTTCAGCGACAGCGCGCCATTGTCAAACGTGACCTCTTCAGCACCCCAAGCGCTCGGCGCAATGGGTTGTGCGCCAACCTCGCGCAAAACCGCCGTCAGATCAGCCGTGGAACCGTCGAGGTCTTGCACCTCGCCGGGCAGAACGAAATTATTCTCAGGCAGACGATTGACATGCATCCGGCGAAGCGGCCAAAAACGCGTTGCTGCGCCGGACTCGAGACTGATTTCCACAAGGTGTTGGTCGTGCAGACCGGTATAGTGAGACCCCAAATTGTCGACGATCTCGCGTAGTACATAAAGATGGGTCTGCGTCGCCGCCATCATCCGGTCTTCCGACGCCGTGATGCGCGGCGGGGTGGCCCACGCCGCAGTGCCCAAAAGAAGTGCGGCCAGAAACAAGAGCCTTTTCATACCGTGCCCCAGTCCATAACAACCTTGCCGCTATCACCCGAAATCATCGCGGCAAATCCGTCCTCAAAGTCGTCTATGGAAATGCGATGGGTGATCAGGCCCGACACATCCAGACCCGATTGCACCAATGCGATCATCTTGTACCATGTCTCGTACATCTCGCGGCCATAGATGCCCTTGATGTGCAGCATCTTGAAAATGACGGTGTTCCAATCGACCGGGAATTCCGTCGGCGCGATACCCAAAAGTGCGACTTTCCCACCATTGTTCATCCGCGCGATCATCTGTTGCATGGCCGCGCTTGCGCCTGACATCTCCAACCCCACGTCAAAGCCTTCGGTCATGCCGATGTTGTCCATCACATCGCGCAGCTGCTCGTTCGAGACATCCACAACGTGCTGAACACCCATCTCACGCGCAAGGGTCAGGCGATAGGGGTTGATGTCGGTGATCACCACCTTCCGCGCGCCCACTTTCTGCGCCACCAGCGCGCCCATGATCCCGATCGGCCCGGCGCCCGTCACCAGAACGTCTTCGCCAACCAGATCAAAGCTAAGTGCGGTGTGCACGGCATTGCCGAACGGGTCGAAAATCGCGGCGATCTCGTCCGGGACATCCTCGGGGATCGGCACGACATTGGCCTCGGGGATACACAGGTATTCGGCAAATGACCCGGGGCGGTTCACGCCAACGCCCTTGGTGTTCCGGCACAGATGCCCGCGCCCGGCCCGACAGTTCCGGCAGGTGCCACACACGATATGCCCCTCACCGCTGACCCGCTGGCCAATCTTGTACTTCACCGCCGCGGCACCCGTGTCCACGATCTCGCCGACAAATTCATGCCCCACCACCATCGGCACCGGCACGGTCTTGGCGCTGAATTCATCCCATTTCCAGATATGCACATCGGTGCCGCAAATCGCGGATTTCTTCACCTTGATCAGCACATCGCTAGCCCCGGGTTCGGGCACGGGCACATACTCCATCCAAAGCCCCGGCTCGGGCTTGGCTTTCACAAGGGCTTTCATCTGGTTCTGCATGATCTAGTCCCACAAATCGGTGCTGAGATACTTCAGGCCGCTGTCGCACATGACAATGGCCACCGTTCCACCCTGCTCGACCCCGGTCAGCAACTGGATCGCGCCAGCCAGGTTGGCCCCCGCAGAGAAGCCGGCAAAGATACCCTCATGACGGGCAAGCAGTTGCGCGGCCTCCTTGGCATCCCGGCCGGAAACAGTCACTGAACCGGCCAAATCGACGTCTTTCAGATGGGTAAGGTCAGACATGGAATACCCACCGCCCTGAATGGGATGGTCGGGCTTATCAGGGTCAATGGCATAGCACCGCACCCCCTTGGGCGTCAGATACCGCGCAACCCCGGCCAGCGTGCCGCCCGAGCCGATGAAGTCGCAAAAGGCCGTCACCGCACCTCCGGATTGCGTCCAGATCTCTGGCCCCGTGCCGGTCTCATGGGCCAACGGATTGCCCGTCCGCTCGAACTGATCCGCGCGGTAGGCGCCCCGGTCTTCGGTGATTCTCTGCGCAGCCCCGTCAACCAAGGCAAGGTCTGCACCAGATACCTCGCCCTGTCGGCTGCCTTCGGCTTGCGGCACCAGCACCACCTCGGCCCCCAAGGCCCGCATCATCCGCGCGCGCTCCTCGGAATTGCCCTCGCTCATCACGGCGACAAAAGGATGGCCCAGCACACCGCAGACAATGGCCAGCCCCGTGCCCATATTGCCCGAGGTCAGTTCCACCACCGTTTGCCCCGCCACAAGGTCGCCGGACGCCCGCGCGCCTTCGATAATGGCCCGCGCCGCCCGGTCTTTCTTGGAAAACCCCGGCAAGAGATAATCAAGCTTGGCCAAAATGCGGCCATCAAGCTGCAATTCGTCTCTAACCCGGCTCAATTCGACCAGGGGCGTGTCGCCGATTGCCTCTATGACCGAGGGCAGAACCATCAAGAGATGACCTTCAATTCGCGACCCACGGCCTCGAACGCATCAATCGCGCGGTCCAGCATCTCGCGGGTCAATCCGGCGCTCATCTGCGTGCGAATGCGGTCCTGTCCCTTGGGCACCACCGGAAAACTGAACGCGGTGACATAGACGCCGCGTTCGTTCAACCGCTTCGCCATCTCCTGCGCCAGTTTTGGATCGCGCAGCATCACCGGCACGATGGCGTGTTCGCCCGGCAGAAGCTCGAACCCCAGCTTGCCCATCCGTTCGCGGAAATACCCGGCATTCTTCCACAATTGCGCGCGCAAGGCATCGCCGCGCTCGTCCAGCAGATCGAACACCCGCAAGGACGCCGCGGCGATCACCGGTGCCAGCGTGTTGGAAAACAGATACGGCCGCGAGCGTTGCCGCAGCCAATCCACCACCGGCGCGCTGGCCGCGGTATAACCGCCCGAGGCCCCGCCCATCGCCTTGCCCAAAGTGCCGGTCAGGATGTCGACCCGGCCCATGACGCCGCAATGCTCAAAGCTGCCGCGCCCGGTGGGTCCGACAAACCCGGTGGCGTGACAATCATCCACCATGACCATCGCGTCATAGCGTTCGGCCAGGTCACAGATCTCATCCAGCTTGGCGATGTAGCCATCCATCGAAAACACGCCGTCGGTGGCGATCATCCGGTGCTGCGCGCCCTGCGCCTCTTGCAGACACCGCTCCAGATCGGCCATGTCGGAATTGGCATAACGATACCGCTGTGCCTTGCACAGGCGCACCCCGTCGATGATGCTGGCATGGTTCAGCGCGTCGGAAATGATCGCGTCCTCTGGCCCCAAAAGCGTCTCGAACAAACCCGCATTTGCATCAAACGCCGCCGCATAAAGGATGCTGTCCTCCATGCCTAGGAACCCGGCAATCCGCGCCTCCAGCGCCTTGTGTTCTTCCTGAGTGCCACAAATGAAACGGACGCTGGCCATACCGAACCCATAGCGGTCCAGCCCCTCGTGGGCGGCGGCAATGATCGACGGGTCGTCGGCCAGCCCAAGGTAATTGTTGGCACACAGATTCACCACCTTCTGCCCGCTGGCCAGTTCCACCTGTCCCGCTTGCATCGAGGTGATCACACGCTCGGTCTTGTACAACCCCTCTGCGCGCAGCCCGTCCAGCCGTCCAACAATATCCGCGTCGTATGTCTCACCCGCACGCATGGTGCTCTCCCATTGCTTTCATCGTTCCTCAAACACTCAAAGAACAGGTTTTGGTCCTCAATACCATGCTTCCGGAATCTCGCGTTTGCGCCGTGTCACATATTCCCGCAAGGCCTCGTCCACTGCGGGGTCAATCGGCGGGGCCTCGTAGCCATTTAACATGGACGTCCACCGCTCATAGGCGCGCCGACGCATATCCTTTGATCCGCCCTCTTCCCAGCTTTCGACATTCTCGCTGTCGCTCAACTTGGGTTCATAGAATGCATCGGTGTAGTTCCGCATCGTATGCCCACACCCCAGAAAGTGTCCGGCCGGCGCAACCTCGGCATAGGCATCGCGCGCCATCGCCTCGTCATGCGTTTCCAACCCACCCAAAAGCTTTTGATAGGATCCCAGCCGATCTGCATCCATCACCAGCTTTTCAAACCCGGTGCACAACCCACCCTCCAGCCATCCGGCCGCATGCAGCACGTAGTTTGCCCCGGCAAGAGCGGTGGACTGCATGCTATCAGCGCTTTCATATGCGGCCTGCGCGTCTTCAATCTTGCTGGCGGTCAATGACCCGCCACAGCGCAGCGGCAAACCAACCCTGCGGGCCATCTGACCAATGGCATAATTGCTCATCACCGGTTCGGGCATCCCGAAGGTCGGCGCGCCCGATTTCAGGCTCATGGAACTCAGAAAATTCCCCAGCACGAACGGCGCGCCCGGTCGCACAAGCTGGGCAAAGGCGCAGCACATCATCGCTTCGGCCATCGCTTGCGTCACACTGGCCGCGGTCGACACCGGGCCCATCGCCCCGGACAGGATAAACGGCACAACGACAATGCCTTGACCCCGTCCGCAATAGACCTGGATCGCCTGGCTTACGACCTTGTCCACAAGCAGCGGCGAGTTGGTGTTCACGTTCCCCATGATCACGCAATCGCGGTCCATCGCCTCTTTGCCATGCAGGATCTCGGCCATGTCGACACTGTCCTGCGCCCGGCTCATCTCGGTGATCGCCCCCAGATGCGGTTTGTCAGAGCGCGTCATGTGCAGATAGACCATGTCCAGATGCCGATGACTGACGGGAACGTCGCAGGGCTCGCAAATCACCAGACCCGTATGATGCAGGTTGGGATGCAGATAGGCCAGCTTCACCAGTTTCTCAAAGCTTTCCATGTCGCCATAGCGCCGTCCAGCTTCCAGATCGCGCACGAATGGCGCGCCATAGATAGGGGCGAACACCTGGTTTTGACCACCGATCTTGACGCTGCGTTCGGGGTTCCGGGCCACCTGCATGAATGTCTCAGGCGCCAATTTGCAAAGCTCACGCACCCGCGCCGCATCAACCCGCACACGGTTGCCATCCATCGTCGCGCCACCAGCCGTCCAGACGCGATGCGCCTCTGGATCGTCGCGAAACTCAATGCCCACATCCTCGATCAGCCAGTCCACCTGGCCATCCAGCCTCTCAAGCGTCTCTTCATCGATGACGTCGAAAAACGGCAGCTTTCGCCGCACATAGGGCGAACTTGCAACGCCGCTGTCGGCCTCGTGTGGTTCGCGTCGAGCGCGTGCGCGTCGGGCCATCTATTTCCTCCCTATGTTCTGATCAATCTAAAGCACGCGCGGACACCTGTGACGCTTGATAATTCTGTGGCTTTGGATAATTTCAGATTATGCAAGAGCTATGGAAACTTGTCTCCTCCCCGCGTCACCTGCTGGTGTTCGAGGCCGCTGCGCGCACGGGCTCCTTCACCCGCGCCGCGCGCGAGCTGAACGTACAGCAACCGGCGGTGTCCGCCTCGATCAAGCAGCTTGAAACCTCGCTGGGCACCGTGCTGTTCACCCGCGCCCACCGTTCGGTCACCCTAACCCATGCAGGCGAGCGTTTGTTCAACGAGGTTGCCTCGGCGTTCGACCGGATTCACCAGACAGCACAAATGCTCAGCCAGCGCAGCGCGCACGCGCATGTGACGTTATCGGCCTCGACCGCCTTTGCCCATTACTGGATGGTGCCGCGCCTGGCGCAGTTTCACGACGCACATCCCGGCATCGATCTGCGCCTGCAAACCTCCGAAAGAGAACCCGATATCGGCGCGGAAGGCATTTCGCTCGCCATCCGGCGCGGCGACGGCCACTGGCCGGGATGCGACAGCCACGTGATCGCGCCAGAGATCATCTCACCCATCGCTGCGCCACGGGTCAACGCCAGCGCCATCAATCTGGCCACCGTGGCAAACCTGCTGAATCAGTCTCTGATTCACCTCGAAGAACCCATTCGGGACCGTCCCGCATGGGCGGATTTCTTTGCGCATTGGAACGTCCCGTATTCCGAACCAAAAACCGGTTTGCGCCTGAATGACTACGCGCTGGTACTTCAGGCCACCATCGCAGGCGAAGGGTTTGCCTTTGGCTGGCACCACGTCACCAAGCATCTGATTGCCCAGGGTCTACTGACCGCCCGCACCGAATGGGCCTGGGAAACCGGTGCCGGATTCTATCTCGTATGGTCTCAAACAACCCCCCTCAGCCCACAGGCATCCCGGGTCCGGGATTGGCTGACGTCACTCTAGGCGTTCGCCCGCGATCCTTGGCCGCCCGCTGGCCTCGACCGTGATCTCGGCTTCCAGAAAGACCTCTCGCGCCTCTGCCTCGGCCTGTTTCACATCCCGCGTTACGCTGATCTGAATATCCTCTGCCCCCGCCAGTTCCGCCTCGGCGCGCGTATCCGCTTCCAATACCTGCTCCAGCGCGGTCATCGCGGCGTCCGCCTCGACAAAGTCTTCGGGCCCGCTGTCCAGATGCACCCGGTACCGCCCTTCTGCAGGGGCCGTCACCGTGCCTTGCCGCCGGATCGTCACGCGCCCGACAACCGCACCAATCGCATTGGCAACGTCCGCATGGTCCGGCAGGACCATTTCACAACCCAGCCGATCACCCACTGCCGGATAGTAGCTGGGCGCCGACGCCCCCAGCCCAACCACAGGCACATTCAATCCAGTTTCCAGCCGCACCAACCCGCGGTGATGGTCCAGCCCGCGCTGCATCAGCACATGCCGGGCCAATTGCGCAGGCGGCATACCAAAGTCACTTTCTTCTTCGGCAAAAGCAGTCTCTAACAAGGACAAACTCGTCTGATGGGTCAGCTGATCCACGATCATTTGCGCCATTGCATGCGGATCCGGACACAGCATGTTCCCACTGCCCGTGCGCTTGCGTCCTAGCAGTTGCATGGCCTTATGCGCCGCTGCACCGTCCCAATCCTTTAGCCGACCCAACACATGGCTGGCATCCGACGGCGTGACCCCTGCCACCTGCACCACCCCGCGCGCAACCAACCGACGCAGCCCGGCGGTTTCCATGCGGGACTTCAGCACCTTTCCAAGCGGAATCGCATCTGTCCCGATGCGCGCCAACAAGGCGGCCTCCTTGGCGCCCAATCCACCGGCCTCCATACCATGCAACGCGCGCACGAACTGGCCATCATGCTCGCCCGGCGTTTCACTTCGCAACTGCTCGTCCAGCGCGGCGTGCACGGTGTCCGGCGCATCGACCGCCATCAGACTGACGGGAACAACTCGCCTCGGGCCTAGCGTGATCCCACCAATCAGACCTTCGTCGATCACATGCACCTCGCTGTCGCCCCCAAGACCGGTGGTGCGCATCGCCACCGCCTCGACCATCGTGCGCCAGGGTCCGACCTGCGCACCAGAGGGGTCAATCATCGGTCGACCGCCGCGCAACACGGCCACGTCCGTCGTCGTACCGCCGATGTCCGACACCAGCGCATGATCGGCCCCGGTCATCCATCGGGCGCCTACGATACTGGCCGCCGGCCCGCTGAGGATGGTTTCGATCGGCCGGTCCTTGGCTTGCGCTGCCGAAATCAACGCTCCGTCGCCGCGCACCACCATCAATGGCGCATGAACGCCAAGGTCGGTCAGCTTGCCCTCCGCCTTCTCGATCAGCCGCGCAATCATCCCGATCAACCGGGCGTTCAACAGGGCGGTCAGCGCCCGTTTCGGCCCGTTCAGCTTGGCCGAAAGATGGTGCGAACAGCTTACTGGCCTGCCTGTCACCTCGCGAATGATCTCTGATACGTGCAACTCGTGGCCCGGATTACGCGTCGCAAACTGGCCTGCCACAGCGTAGGCTGAGGCGTCCAAAT
>JBCBTE010000008.1:0-45958 GCA_039818805.1 Pseudomonadota bacterium | reverse complement strand
GCAGCGTCGTCAACTCGCCCCACAAGCGGCGAAACCGGTCCTCGGCCCGCTGGGTTTTCAGCGTATCCAGCTCAAAGATCGCCTCGTGCAGCAACCGTGACGCCTTGGCCGATGCGCCTTGGGTCTCGCGCGTCAACCGGATCATCCTGCGTTGCAAAAAGAACCCCGGCAGCACCATCAGAACGCCCCCGATGATCAGCACCCACACCACATTGCCCGCGATCGACGTCACCAGCAGCAGAAACACGAAGACAAACGGCACATCGGCCAGCGTACCAATGGTGGAGGCTGTGAAAAACTCGCGCACCGAGCCGAATTCACGCATCGCCGCGAAAAGCTGCGAGGGCTGCCGCCCCGCCACGTCCGAGCGCATGCCAAGCACCCGGTCCATCAACAGCGTCTGCACACCCAGCTCGATCTGCTGACCGGCCCCGTCCATCAGCCGCGACCGGGCGATCTTGATGAATGCCTCCATCATCAGCGCAATCCCCGCCCCGGCGGCCAGCACCCACAACGTCGCCTCCGATTGATGTGGGATCACCCGGTCATAGACCTGCAGGGCAAACAGCGCCACGGACACCGCCAAAAGATTGGCCACGAAAGACCCCAACGTGATCTCGGCAAAATGCTTGCGAAACCGCCGGAACTGTCCCCAGAACCAATGTGGCGCAGCCTCCTCGGCCACGTGGGCGCTGGAAATCCGCCGGATCGGCGCCTCGCCCCGCACGATCATGCCAGTAAAGAACGGCTCGAACTCAGGCATCGGCACCGTCGCGCGCGCATCCCGGCAAGTGGTGTCGTAAATCGTCAGCGCGCCGCGCTCCTGCCCCAGCACCAGCACGTATTGCCCGCTCGTCATCTGCGCCAGCGCCGGCCACATGTCGGGCGCGCAGGACGGCACGGTCTCAACCTCGGTCAGCAACCCCACCGCGGCCAACCCGTCGGCCAGCGCTTGCGGCTGCGGCAAGTCATCCGGGCTTTGCGTATCCGAGGCGACCATCGCCTCCAGAATGTCGCGCGGCATCGCCTCGACACCCAACACCCCGGCATAGACCGCACCCAGCTTGGCCCGCGCCTCGGCCCGCGTGCCAAAGCGTGACCGGGCGGCGGGCGGCGCGTCAGCATTGCACACCGGTTTGATCGGGCCAACGCGGCCCGATGTGATCGTCAGGGCCACAGGCGGGGCGCTCAAATCCGACCCCCGTCGGCCAACAGCCCCAATTCACGCGCCAATGTCAGCCGGCTCAGCGCCAGCTCGTATTTCAGGCTGACTTGCCGGGTTTGCTGATCGGCAAAGGTCTCATAGACATTCACCACGTCCAGCACCTGACGCTGCCCGGCATCATACTGGCTTTGGAACAAGTCCAGATTTCGCTTGGCGGCCTGCGTCAACTGGCTGGCCTCGCCCACCTGACGGCCCAGCGCGCTCAGGCGGCTTTCCAACCGG
Organism: Pseudomonadota bacterium; assembly: GCA_039818805.1. GTDB lineage: Bacteria > Pseudomonadota > Alphaproteobacteria > Rhodobacterales > Rhodobacteraceae > Roseovarius. The sequence continues at coordinate 44,511 of JBCBTE010000008.1, read as the reverse complement.
CTGATCTCGCGCGTGGCATCCTCGCTGGCCTGACGAACCCGCCTGTCTGACGCCTCCTCGACCGCCTTGATCGCCTTCAGGCTGGCCCCGGTGCCAAGTCCCAGCAAAGCGTCCTGGCCTGCATTCACCGAAATGCCCGTGCCCTCGTCGCCCAGCGTGCCGCCCGCGCTGACCCCCGGCAATAGCCCGGCCCGGTCCACCTTGGCCTGCGCGACATCGCGATCCCGCTCTGCCTCGGCCCGCAAAATGTCCAGCGCGCGCGCGTCAAAGCTGCCCACGCGCACATCGGCCAGGCCTGTCACTTGGTTCAACGGCCGCGCGCTCATCGCGTTCAACTCGGCCAAGGCGGTCGCCTCGGCCTCCTGCGCCGCCCCAAGACGTGCGGTGATCTCGGCCAGTTTCTGGCGCAGCACGTTCAAATCGCTCATGTCCGACACGCCGCCCTTGACGCGCTCTTGCATGATCCATTCGAACCGCTTCATGTCCTCCAGCGTGCGCGTCTCCAGCGCGACCACCTCGCGCGCCTCCGCCGCGTTCAGATACAGCGACAGCGCGGTCAGCACCCGTTCGTTCGTATCCTCGCTCAGCGTAACGGCGGCCAGTTCGACATCTGCCTTGGCAAAGTCGCGCTCGGCTTTTTTGCGGCCGTGGTCAAACAAAACAACATCCACCGCCAGTTGTGTGATGATGTCACTCAGGGAATTCAGACTGACAATCGGCCCGATACGCGGCAACCAGTTCTTGGACGCCGCCTGCGCCCTGAGCCGCGCCGCCTTCAACTCCGATTCCGAGGGCCGCGCATAAGCCTTCAGAACCGCATCGCTGACCTCGGCAAAGGCGCTGCCATCGGGCAGCACGCTGTGGCGCCCAAGCAAATCGGTGATGATGGCGGAACTTTCCGCCTCATCCTCGGCGGCCCGCAACGCGCCGGGTGGCGGCGTCACCCCGGCCAGCCGAGAGACCTGAACGCTTTCGCCTTGGATTTCTTCACCACCCCCGGTGGTCGTCATGCACCCGGCCAGGGTCAGGCCCGCCAAGGCAAGCCACCCGCCCCAAATTGATACTCGTACCATCTGCCCCATACTGCGCCCCTGCGGTCGCTTTTCTTTGTTCTTTTTTTGATCCGGGCCGCCTATCCCATGGCGGCCCGGACGGTTTTTTATGGTCCTAAGCGACCGACCCGATCACGTTGATATCCTCATCCACAACGACCGTGGCATCATCGCCAAGCGTGTAGATATCGTACCCTTCGCCATCCAGAACGGTCGAGCCTGTCCGCTGCGCCCCGGTGATGGTGACATTGTCATCGGCCCCGCCGCGCACCACCACCTGATCCGAGTTGTCCGACAGCGCCAGCACCTGCTCTTCGGTCAGGCTAAGCTGGCTCTGGTCGCCAAAGCGCAGGTCGATCGTTTCGATCTGGAACTGCGACAGGTTCGGATTGCCCGCATCCACCGTGTTCGTATTGGTCTCATCCAGCACCAGGTACGTGCTCGAGGTGTTGCCGGCATCATCGGTGCTGGTCACCACCAGTTGCGATCCATCCGGGATGGTCGTCGGCGCGCCACCGGCATCGGTGAAGAAGTAATCGGTCTCGCCAAGAAACGCGTTCTCGTTCTCGAAAAGCGATAGCTGGCTGACCCCGCCACCCGGGCTGACCTGATGCACATCGATGTCATCGCCGCTCGTCTCCAGCGTGACATTGCGATAGCCGCCCCCTTCGCGGAAGTACCCCACGATGTCCGGATCGTCCGGGGCCACGGCATCCACGCTCAGGCTTTCGGTGATCGAACTGGTGTTGCCCGCGCTATCGGTCGCGGTGACAACCATGTTGAAGGTTTGCTCGGTCAACGGAATGTCCGCGGCCGGAATGTCCAATGTCCACGCCCCGTTCGAGGCAACAACGGCAGAGTAGGCCTGGCCAAAGACCTGCACCTGAACCACCGACCCCGGCTCGACCTGCCCAGTGACGGTCACACCGTCGGCGGCCTCTGCGGCGTTGATCACGTCATCGCCCTCAACCGGCGCGCTGTCCTGCGACAGGGTATTGACCAGCGTGTCCACCCGCACCGTATCGGCAAGCGAGGCGGGATTGCCCGCGCCATCCACCACGTCGATGGTGATATCGGCCATGTATTCACCGCCAGTGACATCGCCCGGCAGAAAGTTCGCGGTCCAGTTGCCGTTGGCATCCACGTTTGCCACACGCGCCACACCGCCAATCGTCACCGTCACGGTCGAGCCCGGCTCGATCGTGCCGGTCACCGGGAACCCCGCGGCGGCCACTTGGGCATTGATGACATCGCTGCCATCGGTGCCGATCGCCACGTTCAGATCGCTCAGGCTCAGGTTTTCGACAATTGTATCCACCTGCATCGTGGCCTGAACGCTGCGGCTGTTGCCCGCGGCATCGATAACGCTGGCACTGACCGGCGCGGCGTAATCGCCGCCCGGGATTTCGCTGCTGGCATAGGTCGTGCGCCAGTTGCCTGCGGCATCAGCCTGAACGGTATGCTCCACCCCGCCAAAGCTGACGCTGACCACCGCGTTCGGATCGGCCGTCCCGGTCACCAGAACGCCCGCCGCCGCCTCGGCCGCGTTGACCATGCCGTCACCACCAATCGCCGACGCGTTCAGCGTCAGCGTGCCCGCATCGGTATCCACGGCCACGCTTTGCGTCGCGGTCTCGGTATTGCCCGCCGCATCGGTCGTCGTGGCGGTCAGCGACGTGGTATACGTGCCCGCCGGAATCTGCGCGGCGGTAAAACTCGCCGTCCAGGTGCCATCGGCCCCAACCACCGCAGTCACGCTTTGAGCGCCCAGTTGCACGACCACCGTGCTGCCCGGCTCGGTCGTGCCCGTGACCGCCAGTCCCGACTGGCTTTCCACCTGGTTGATCGCACCATCCGCGCCGCCATGCTGGCTGGTGATGCTGACCTGCGCCTCGGTGTCGACCTGGATCGTGCCCGAGGTGGACGACGGGTTGCCCGCGGCATCCACCGTCGTGGCCGTCACTTCGGCCTGATACGTGCCCTGCGGCAGGTCGCCGGCATCGAAATTCGCCACCCACGTGCCGCTGCTGCTGGTGATCACGCTTTGCGTGACCCCCTGGATCGTGACCTCGACCACCGCCCCCGGCGTCGACGTCCCGGTGATCGCGAACCCGTCACTGCGCTCGGCGGCATTGATCACGCCATCGCCCTCGACACGGTCGGTGTCCACCTCCAGCGGGTGCGGCACCGTGTCGATCTCAAGCTGTTCACTCAGCGTCGTTGTATTGCCCAGGATATCGCTGGCCACCACGGTCACCTCGGTGGTGTATTCCCCGGTCGGCAACTCGCCGGCCACGTAGGTCACCGACCACTCGCCGCTGGAATTCACCACCGTGCTGTGCGTCACCCCCTCGACTGTCACCTCAATCGTCGACCCGGTCTCGCCGGTGCCGCTGATCTCGATCCCCTGCTCGTATTCCTCGGCGTTGATCACGTCGCCTGCGTCCACCGTGCCATCCAGAACGAACGTGTCCGGCGGCGTCGTGTCGATCGTCACGTCCGGGCCGTCCAGAACCGTGACCATGCCATCGGTCTCGGTCACCGTCACCACAACCTCATACGCCCCGTCATCGGGGAAATCGTCCCCCTCGAACGTCACCTCCCAGGTGCCCTGGTCATCCGCCGCGGTCTCGACCTGCTCGTCGCCGATCACCACCACGACGGTGGAATCCGGATCGGCCGTGCCGGTGATGGTGATGGTTTCGCTTTGGGGGTCCACGTCGTCCCCGCCGATCGTGACGGTGCCGGTCTCGTTGACCGTGGGCTCGATCCGTGTCGGGCCATTGGGCCCCGGCCCGCCGCCGCCCTCGTCATCATCGCCGACAACCGTGGCGACGCCCACCGCGGCCGCACCGGCCCCGGCCAGCCCCAACAGGCCCGCCCCGCCAAGCGCGCCCGCGCCCAGCATCGACACTTCCGGTGCCGCCGCGGTGGCATTGGCCACTTCGCTGCCATCCAGGAAAATCAGGTCATCCGACGGGCTCCATTTGCCCCAGACCTCGGTCGGTCCGTACTGCGCGTAAAGCGTCCCGTCCGCCCCCTCGACCAGCTCTACCTCGGCGATGTACCCATCCGCCGAAACAAACAGCCGGCTCTGCGCCGCGCCGTCATCGCCAAAATACCCCTCAAGCACCACCACCCGGCCATCGGCCAGCGTGATCTCCAGGGTCTGACCGGCCCGGTTATAGGCCCGAACATCGATTTGCCGAAGATTTAGCGAAATTTCCTGGCCGCCCCCGGCCCAGATCGGTGAAACACTCTCACCCGAAGACACTTCCCCACGATTAACGGAACCCGTACCCGCACGGGCGACATAGCTTATCGCCGTCATAACACCACCACTCCACCTCAAGATGCCCCGCATGTTTGCGTGAGCTATTATTGTTTTGTGATCACCGATTACCGCTTTTCGACCACTACGGCTAGCATTTTTTTTCGGGGAATCCGCAAGATAAGACGTCATGGCGTAAATATCGCGTATGGTCATTTGCGCGCGTAACGTCCTGTTTTCCAAGAAAACAAGGCAGCGGCGCGCGGCCATTTTCCTTGACCGGCCGCCGATCCGCCCGCAGGTTCATGCGGCAACAACAAAGGCTCGCGTCATGCTCATCCCGCCCGCCACCCTGGCGCAGACCAAGGCCGTGCTTGCCGACCTGATCGCCTTTCCGACAGTCTCTGCCGATCCCAACCTCGACATGATCCTCTATATCGCCGACCGGCTCGATACCGCCGGGGCGCAGGTTCAGATTTTTCCCGACGACTCTGGCCAAAAGGCCAATCTCTTTGCCACGATCGGCCCTGCGGGCAATGGCGGTATTGTGCTGTCGGGCCATTCCGACGTGGTGCCCGTTGCCGATCAGGACTGGACAAGCGACCCGTTCACCATGACCGAACGTGACGGGCGGCTCTACGGTCGCGGCACCTGCGACATGAAGGGCTTCATCGCCGCCTGCCTTGCCATGGCACCGGCCTTCGCGGCCAGCGATCCCGCCCGGCCATTGCACTTTGCCTTCACCCATGACGAAGAGACGGGCTGTTTCGGCGCCCGCGCGCTGGCACAGACCCTGCGCGACAAGGGGCTGCGGCCCAGTGTTGCCATTGTCGGCGAACCCACCTCGATGCGGGTGATCGAAGGGCACAAGGGCTGTTTCGAATACACCACCCGGTTCACCGGGCTGGCGGGGCATGGCTCGGACCCTGATCATGGCGTGAACGCAGTGGAATACGCGGCGCGCTATATCGGGCGATTGCTGCACCTCAAGGACGCGTTGCGCGCCCGCGCGCCCGGCCACAGCCGGTTCGAGCCGCCCTGGACCACGATCAGCACCGGCCGCCTGACCGGGGGGGTGGCGCATAACGTCATTCCAAGTCACGCCACACTCGACTGGGAAATGCGCCCGGTGCAAAGCGCGGACGCCGATTTCGTGAAATCCGATCTCGCCACCTACGTGACCGACACGCTTCTGCCCGCCATGCGCGCCGTGGATCCCGACGCCGATATCGTCACCCACACGGTGGGCGAGGTGGAAGGCCTCGTGCCCACCACCGACAACGAGGCGCGCGAGATCGTCTCCGAACTCACCGGCGCCAACACCGCCGCCACCGTCCCCTTCGGCACCGAGGCGGGCATTTTCCAGTCCTTGGGCCTGTCGGCGGTGGTCTGTGGTCCCGGCTCGATCGAACAGGCGCACAAGCCCGACGAATTTCTTGCCGTCGACCAGCTTGGACAATGCCTCGACATGCTGGACCGGTTGCGCGGCAAGCTGACAGCCTGACACCGGTTCCGGCTTTTTCTTGGTAAAAATACTCATGCCCGCGCGGCGCCGTCGCACCCGCCAGGGACCAACAAGGAAAACGTACGTTTTTGCCGTCAAAACGTACGTAACGTACGTTCCGACCAGACCGCGCGCCGCGCTTACCTACACGCGTTCAAACGTTAAGTAATGCGGCGTGCGGCCTTCGCGCAGGGCCTTTTGTTCATAGCGCGTCGAAATCCAGTCATCCCACGGTTCACGCCAGTCTTCGGGACGCTCACAACACCATGTAAACCCATGCTTTGGAACCATTTCCAGCGTTTGGCGCACATAGTCTGGAATGTCCGTCGCCACCCGGAAAATCGCCCCTTTTTGCATCACGCGGGCCAACGGTTCAAGGTGTTCGGGCGTAACGAACCGCCGTCGGTGGTGCCTTTTTTTCGGCCACGGGTCTGGATACAGCAGAAACGCCCGCGCCACGCTGGCGGGTGGAATCACGTCAAACAGGTCGCGCGCGTCCCCCGGGTGGATGCGAATATTGTCATGTTTTCCGTCCCTTATCTTGCCCAACAGCATGGCAACGCCATTGATGTAAGGCTCGCATCCGATGAACCCTGTGTCCCGGTTAAGACCAGCTTGGTGCACCAGATGTTCGCCCCCGCCGAAGCCAATTTCCAACCAAAGGGGTTTTTGACCAAATAATGTTTCAAGATCAATATGTTCTCGCTCAGGGTTCACGTCCCACGCCACCGGGCCGGGCGACAGCGCGGCCAGGTCCTCCTCGAGGTAGGTTTTCTGCGATGCCTTCAGATGCTTGCCTTTGAAACGCCCGTAGAAATTCCGCCATGGCGCGCCGGATGGATGCTGCTTCGGTCTGTCATTATTATCAGGCATTTAGATGACTTTCTTCACGTCAAGCAGCAAAGGCCGCCCCTGTCAGAGCGGCCTTTCTTGGGTCGGATCCTGATCTGTCAGACTGCTTTCTTAAGCGCCTCGACCAGATCGGTTTTTTCCCAGCTAAAGCCGCCATCGGCTTCCGGATCCCGTCCGAAATGCCCGTAAGCCGCCGTTCGCTCATAGATCGGACGGTTCAGGCCGAGGTGATCCCGGATGCCGCGAGGCGTCAAATCCATAACCTTTCCAATGGCTTGCTCGATCTCGCCGGGCTGGATCTCGCCGGTTCCATGGGTGTCGGCGTAGATCGACAGCGGCTTGGCCACCCCGATCGCATAGCTAAGCTGGATGGTGCATTTTTCCGCCATCCCCGCCGCCACGACGTTCTTGGCCAGGTACCGCGCCGCGTAAGCCGCTGATCTGTCTACCTTTGTTGGGTCTTTGCCCGAAAACGCGCCACCCCCATGCGGGGCCGCCCCGCCATAGGTGTCGACAATAATCTTGCGCCCCGTCAACCCCGCATCCCCATCTGGCCCACCGATCACGAACGTCCCGGTCGGGTTCACCCACCATTCGGTTTTGTCGGAAATCCAGTCCGCAGGCAGCACCTCGCGAATGTAGGGCTCGACGATTGCACGGATGTGGTCGCTCTTTTGATCTTCGCTTTCATGCTGCGTCGACAGCACGATGGACGTGACTTCAACCGGCTTACCGTCTTCATAACGCAAGGAAATCTGGCTCTTAGCATCCGGTCGAAGCGTTGGCTCCGCACCCGATTTTCTGACCTCGGCAAGCCGGCGCAGGATCGCGTGGCTGAACTGGATCGGCGCCGGCATCAACGCATCGGTCTCATTCGTGGCGTAGCCAAACATGATCCCCTGGTCACCCGCGCCATCCTTGTCCACGCCCTGCGCGATATGCGCCGATTGTTCGTGCAAGAAGTTCAGAACGTGGCAGGTGTTCCAGTGAAACTTGTCCTGCTCGTAGCCAATGTCCTTGATACAGTCCCGTGCGATCTGGCCGATCCGGCCCATGAAATTCTTCAGACGCTCTTGATCCGACAGGCCCACCTCGCCGCCCACGACCACCATGCCGCTGGTCGCAAAGGTTTCACACGCCACACGCGCCGTCGGTTCTTCGGCGAGAAAGGCATCCAGTACGGCGTCCGAGATGCGGTCGCAGACCTTATCCGGGTGGCCCTCTGACACGGATTCAGAGGTAAAAACATAGTTTTTTCGGGACATTATGTGCTCCATTACCCATTCGCCGTCACGCCAGGAAGCCGTTGTGACGGGTTCGGAACTGCATATTCAGCCCCATCCGGGACGTCAATCGCTAACTGTGCCTTGCGGCGGATCGATTGAAAAGAAAGACGCAGAGCAACACCAGCCCCGCCAATACAAGTATTGGCCCGTCGCCTGTGCGCGCATAGAAGGTCGGTTTGAGTGTCGGCGGAAGGGGCACATCCAGCCAACCCGCCTCACCCAGCGGAATGTGGGCCGCCACCTGACCCGCGCCGTCAATCACTGCCGAGACACCGGTGTTGGCCACGCGGATCATCGGGATGCCCTGTTCGGCACTGCGCAACCGGGCTTGGGCAAGGTGCTGATATGGCCCCGAAACCTTGCCGAACCACGCGTCATTGGTGATCATCAAGATGACGCTGGGCCTTTCGGGTGCGGACAGGATATTGCGCGCAAAAACGCCCTCGTAGCAGATCAGCGGAACAGCCGAGCCGAGCACGCCGAGGTTCAGCATTTGCGGCCCCGGTCCAGATGAGTATCCGCCGCCGTCTTCTGCCGCCAACCCGTGAATGCCGAACCGCCCCATCAAAGCACCCAGCGGCATGAATTCGCCAAACGGCACGAGATGATGCTTGTCGTAGAGGCCCGTGACCTCGCCGGTTCCGTCCATATGGATCAGCGAGTTGTAAAAGCGCGGCCCTTCGGTACGGCGCAACCCGACAACCACGGCAGAGCCTTGTGCCGACGCAGAAATCCCGGCCAGCAGATCAGCCGAGTCTTCCAGCATCGTCGGAAGGGCCGTTTCCGGCCACACAACCAGGTCAGGACGACCGTTATCGCCGGGGGCAGCCGTAAATTCCCGCTGGCGATCATAGAACATTTGCAGATTTTCTGGCAGCCATTTTTCGTGTTGCGGCGCATTTGGTTGTACAATTCGAACAATTGACGCATTTGGCCCCGCGTCCGCGTTCGGGCTCAGCACACTTCCTGCCGCGTACAGCACAAAAAACCCGACGACACCTACGACGCCGTGAATCCGGCGTCCCGCGCCCACGTGCCAAACAGCAATGGCGACACCAATCACCAAGGCGCACAAGCCAAGCGCGCCGATCCAAGACGACCAATACAGCATCGGCGTATCAATCAGCACATGCCCCATCTGCGCCCACGGAAATCCGGTGAACAGCCAGCCACGCAATGCCTCCGCGATGACGAACGCACCAACAAAGGCCAAGCCGCCCCCGATGCGGCGAGCCAGACCAAACGCAATCGCCCAATAAGATCCCATAAACGCGCTTAGAGAGAATACCGCGAAGGGCGCCATCCACGCATGACTCGCAGCGTCCACAAGGAACGGCTCAAAGATCCAGCTCAGGGCGACAATGAAGTGCCCGGTGCCCGCCGACATGCCCAGCATCGTCGCACTGAACCAGCCGGGCGTGTTGCGCAGCAAGCCGTACAGCAAAGCCAGAGCCACCAGGGTGACCGGCCACATGTCCCAAGGCGCTTGACCAAAGGCCGCCAAACCGCCCAGTCCCGCCGCCAGAAACAGGCGGTACACTGGTCGGCTTGACGTGATCTGTTGTGCCATCGCGCTAAGCTGGCGCATGCCCTTGCCCTTGCCCTTCGGCCTGTTCTGGCATGCGTACGCGCAATCGCTTGATCCGGCGGGGGTCAGATTCCAGTACCTGGATCTCCACTCCGCTGGGGTGTTCAACCAACTCCCCGCGCGCAGGCACCCGCCCCAAAAGCATAAATACCAAACCGCCAAGCGTATCGATCTCTTCCTCGTCCACTTCTTCCGTGTCGGTCAGGGACAGGCCGATCTGCGCCTCGAAGTCTTCCAGTGGGGTTTTGGCCTGCGCCACGTAACAGCCCGGTTTCTCTTCAACCCAGAACCGCCCTTCGTCCACGTCGTGCTCATCCGCGATCTCACCTACAACCTGCTCAATCAGGTCTTCGATGGTCAGCAGACCGTCCACGCCACCATATTCATCAATGACAAGGGCCATGTGCCGCCGCTCTGCCTGCATTTTCTGCAGCAGGACGCCAATTGGCATCGACGGTGGCACAAACATCAACGGTCGCAGGATCTTTTTCAGTGAAAATCGCCCGCCATTGCCGTTGAACCCATGTTTCAGGGCAAAATCCTTGAGGTGGGCAAAACCGATCGGCGTGTCCAGCGTGCCGTCGTAAACCGGCAGGCGCGTCAGACCACTGTCGCGAAAGGTCTGAACCAGTTCGTCCTTGGTGATCGTGGCCGGGACCGACACGATATCGGCCTTCGGGATGGCCACGTCTTCCACCGATAGCCGCCGCAGGTTGCCCAGCCCCAGGCCCGTCGCCGGCAGCGCGTTCTCGATATCTGTGTCATTTGGCGTTTCGTCCTCTGCCGGGGTCCAGCCGCCGAAAATACGGCGCAGGAAACTTCCCTGGTGAGGATCGCTGTCTTGGTCCTCTGGCTGCGCGCTGCGCGCTGCGGTAGAGGAATCGTCGTTGCTGTCGCCCATCGTACCTTTCCAAATCACGGGAAAAACCCCGCAGATGTTCAATATGGGTCAGGAAGACCCAGTTTGCCAAGTATGCGCACCTCAAGCTGTTCCATCAAAGTGGCATCCTTGTCACGAATATGATCATAGCCAAGCAAGTGTAAAACCCCGTGTACAAGAAGATGCGTCACATGGTCTTGCATCGGCTTTCTTGCCGCCTCGGCTTCGCGCAAACAGGTTTCATAGGCAATGGCAATGTCGCCCAACTCGGGATCGTCGGCGGAGTTTGGCGGATCGGGGGCTGTGCCTTCGACCTTTGCGCCGCGTTCCTCGTTCGGCCAGCTCAGGACATTGGTCGGTTGATCCTTGGCGCGAAAGTCCTCGTTCAACGCGGCGATACGCGCATCATCACACGCCAACACGCTGATTTCGAAGGCGTCGGCGGCCAACGTCAACTCGGTCAACGTGGCCCGTGCGGCCCGGTTGGCCAGATCATCCATTTCCAATGCCAGCCAGCGTGTGTCTTCGATAAGAACTTCGACCGGCATCACGCCGGATCGTCTGCATCATAGGCCTCGATAATCGCTGCAACCAGCGGGTGACGTACCACATCCTTCGACGTGAAATAGTTGAAGGATATCTTGGGGATATGCGAAAGCAGTCGCTCGGCGTCGCGCAAGCCGCTGGTCACGCCACGCGGCAGGTCGATCTGACTGCGGTCGCCGGTGATCACCATGCGGCTGCCCTCACCCAGGCGGGTCAGAAACATCTTCATCTGCATCGACGTCGCATTCTGGGCTTCGTCCAAAACGACGAATGCATTGGCCAGAGTGCGCCCGCGCATGAATGCCAGCGGTGCAATCTCGATCCGCTTTTCCTCGATCAGTTTACCAACCTGTTTCGCGGGCAGAAAATCGTTCAGCGCATCGTAGAGCGGCTGCATGTAGGGGTCGACCTTGTCTTTCATGTCGCCCGGCAGATAGCCAAGCTTTTCGCCTGCCTCGACCGCGGGCCGGCTGAGGATAATGCGGTCGACGTGGCCCTCGATGAACATTGACACCCCCACGGCGACGGCCAGGTACGTCTTGCCGGTGCCTGCGGGGCCGATCCCGAAGGCCAGCTCATTGGCAAAGAGCGATTGCACATAGGCTTTTTGCGCTTCCGTGCGCGGCTCAACGGGCTTTTTGCGGGTCTTGATCTCAACCCGGCCGCCGCGGAACATTTCAAGCTGGTCGCCGTCGCCGGTCTCGACATTGGCCGAAACACCCCCCATGCGCAGTTCGCGATCGACATCGCCATGCTCGACCGAGCGGCCTTCTTCCAGACGCTGATACAGCGCCAGCAGAACGTCGCGTGCGGTGTTCGACGCGTCCGCATCCCCGATGATGGCCAACTGGTTGCCGCGTCGCAAAATCTGCACGGCCAAGGATTTTTCGATTTCAGCAAGGTTGCGGTCATACTCACCGCAGAGATCGATCAACAGGAAATTGTCTGGGAATTCGACCACGGTTTCGTGGATGTCTGTCGGGTCGTTATTCGGCGTCAGCACTTGAGTGACCAATCAAATCTCCTGCGTCGGATGGTTCGCGTAAATGGTGCCAAGTTGTGCGGGTCAAGACAAGGGCCACCAGCGAATTGTCACGCAATTGAAATGAAAAATGCCGCGAGGATGAAACCCGCGGCATCTCGTGGTGTTGGCAAGGCCAATCAGATCGAGTCCGGGAAGTCCGAACCTTCTTTGAAGGGGCCCGTGGCAATTGTCGGTGGTGCCGTGCCCGAACAGACCGGCTTGCCGTACTTGTCCAGACGCGCCGAGAGATACCCCTCGACACCGTCATCAATGATCCAGTGGTCACAGCCGTTGGGATCCACCCAGATCCCGGCTTGCAAGTTGCTGATGTGCTTGCTGTCAAAGCCGCGGTCCACGGTCTTGTCCTGCTTGTCGCCAAACTCGTCGCACGCACTCAAAAGGCCAACCACGGGGACAAGAGCAATCAATTTAAAAACAGTCATGTCAGGTCCCCTTAACGGATGCAGATGATTTCGACGCGGCGGTTCTGCGCCATACCGGCGGCCGTACCGTTAGGTGCTTTGGGCAGACGTTCGCCATAACCCCGCACATCTGCGATCCTTGCGCCTGTGCTGGCGGCGACACGGGCCACCGAATTGGCCCGGCGCAGCGACAGGTCCATGTTGTACTGATCCGATGCGCGGCTGTCGGTGTGACCGGTGATGATGTAGGAAATCGCGTTCGACTTCTGGAAGAATTCCTGCAGCCGTTGCTGCCCCGCCGAACTGATACGGGCGCTGTCGGTGGCAAACATCTGATCGGTGTTGACCACGCCGCACAGATTGCCACGCCGGCACACCGGAATTCCCTGTCGGGTGACATGCGGGGTCATGTACCCTTCGACCCCGTCATCCATGACCCAGTGTTCGCACCCGTCCGGATCGACCCAGATCGTCGGTACATAGCGCTGTCCCACCACGGTACGCTCACCACTTTGCGCAAAGCCTGCATCGGCCAACGCCACAACGCCCAGAGCGACGGCAGCAAAGCCGCTCAGAAGGTTGCGCACTGTTTTCGAAAATCTTTCCGTCACAGCCACTGTCCTCTTTATTATTTCCCCCATTTGTCCCCGCTCAAGGTGCCAGGAAGGGACAAAAACCGAACTATTGATAGAGTTTAGCAAGTTTGGACCACATGTGAAGTATTAATCCCCACATATTGTGTCTGCACGTGAAAGAATACCCTAGACTGTGTTATCCACAGGAGGTATTCCAAATTTTATCTTTCTGAAACGGGCGCTTAAATCCGATCCGCGGAATTATTGCGATTGCACCAAACGACCGGCCAGGGAATTTGCACCGCTTTCGATAATTTCGACACGGGCCAAATCACCCGGCTGAAGCGTGGAATCACTCACATGCACCGCATGAAGGTAATCCGACTTACCGACCATCTGCCCATCCAGTCGCCCTGGCTTCTCAAAGAGCACGCCGACCGTGCGTCCGACCATCGCGTCCTGCGCTGCGCGCTGTTGCCGGGTTATCAGCGCCTGCAGCCGCTGCAACCGGTCAGATTTGACATCTTCGGGCAATTGATCGCGTTCCGCCGCCGGGGTGCCCGGGCGCGTGGAATACTTGAACGAATAGGCGTAGCCGTAATTGACCTCTTCGATCAGGCGCATTGTATCTTGAAAGTCTTCTTCGGTCTCTTCTGGAAAGCCGACGATGAAATCCCCCGACATAAGGATATCGGGACGCGCGGCGCGAATGCGTTCGATCAGCCGGATATAGCTTTCGGCGGTGTGGCTGCGGTTCATCCGCTTCAGAATGCGGTCGCTGCCCGATTGAACCGGAAGATGCAGGTACGGCATCAACTTGGCACAAGTGCCGTGGGCCTCTATCAGGTCTTCGCTCATGTCGTTGGGATGAGATGTGGTAAAGCGAATGCGTTCCAGACCGTCCACCTTGTCCAAAGCCCAGATCAGCTTGGCCAACGTCCAGTCCCCCCCGTCGGGCCCGATCCCGTGATATGCATTGACGTTCTGTCCGAGCAAAGTGATCTCGCGCACACCGCGCTCGACCAGATCGCGCGCCTCTTCGACGATGCGATCAACCGGGCGGCTGACCTCGGCCCCACGGGTATAGGGCACCACGCAGAAGGCACAGAACTTGTCACAACCCTCCTGCACGGTCAGAAATGCCGTCGGTCCCCGCTTGGCCTTGGGGCGATGGCGCAACGTGTCGAACTTGTCGTCCAGCGGAAACTCGGTTTCCAGAGCCTTCTCGCCGCTCCGCGCCTTGGCCTCCAGTTCGGGCAGGCGGTGATAGCTTTGCGGGCCGACCACGAGATCCACCATCGGCTGGCGCCGCATGATTTCCTGGCCTTCGGCTTGTGCGACGCATCCGGCTACACCGATCTTCAGATCAGGCTTGGTGTCCTTCAACCCCCTGAACCGGCCCAGTTCGGAATAAACCTTTTCCGCAGCTTTTTCGCGTATGTGACAGGTGTTGAGCAGAATCATGTCCGCATCGTCGGGCGTATCGGTCTCGACATACCCCGCCGCGCCCATGGCCTCGGCCATGCGCTCGCTGTCGTAAACGTTCATCTGGCACCCGTAGGTCTTGATGTATAGCTTCTTGGCTTCAGACATCGTCATACCCTGGCTCACATACGGTTTCAGGGCGCCTGACTACACCACCTGTGCCCCGACTTGCAATGCGGTGCGAATTGTCGGACCTTGCCCAAAAGACCAATGAGGATGACGATGCAGTACGTCGATCTGGCAGACTTTCTGAAAAACAGCGGTGCGGCCCTTGCCAAGGGACCCGTCGCGATGATTTTTGTCGAAGACGACGTCGAGGTAGACACCACTGTGCGGCATCATCTGGACAGCGGGTTCGCCTCGATACTGGTATTCATGCCGGCCGCTTTCGTGCTGGCACCCGATGTCGCCGGAAAGGTGACGCGCATTGGGCATGACATTGCAGCCGGGGACAGCTTTGTCGCTACGATCAACAAGATGATCGAGGCCGCACCGGGGCTTTGGTTCTATTACTGCTTCAATGCCGAATACCTGTTTTTTCCTTTTTGCGAGACCCGCACGATCGGGGAAATGCTGTCCTTCCACACCGAAGAACGGCGCGATGCGATGTTGGCTTACGTTGTGGATCTTTATGCCGGCGATCTGGCCGCACACCCCGACGCAGTGTCGCTGGACGACGCGCATCTGGACAAATCGGGCTACTATGCTCTGGCCCGCAATGATCCCGACAACCACAACCACCCGCGCGAACGACAGCTAAATTTCTTTGGCGGCCTGCGCTGGCGCTACGAAGAACACATCCCCGCCGCCCGCCGCAACATTGACAGGATCGCGCTTTTTCGTGCCAAGCAGGGCCTCGTTTTACGCGAAGATCACACGTTCAACGACGAAGAATACAACACCTTTGCCTGCCCGTGGCACCACAACCTGACAGCCTCGGTCGTCTCGTTCCGGGCGGCGAAAGCATTGAAGCGCAATCCGGGCTCGACCTTCGACATCCAGACGTTCAAATGGCACAATTCCACCCCTTTTGAGTGGCATTCGCGTCAATTGCTGGACCTTGGCCTGATGGAACCCGGACAGTGGTTTTAGGGCCGGTGCGCCACGTTGTCTGAACAATTACAGCCGCTTAAGTGCCCCGACGTGATCGGCTGGCCCATACGCGAAGGTCTGTAACCGCCTTAAGCGTCGCCAGAAGGACCATCGCACACAACACCACCTTGGACATCGTTTCCATCGTTCCCTCGATCAGCACGGCATGCACCACGCTGCCCAACACGATCACGGCCGCCAGCCCCGTGTGTCCGATACGCCACGTGCGTGGCCTCAGGCGTAACCGCCGCCGCACAAGCGCCAACACCGCGGAGGCAAAAACCGCCCACATGGCAACCACTCCCCAAACCGAAAACGGCGTCGGCGAGGAAAAAAGCAGAACATCCACCACGTCCGGCGGGCTGGTGATCCAAAGCGCCACCACGTGGATCAACACGGCAGCCACAAGCAGACCGCCCGTCCATCGGTGTACACGCCGTCCGCGCAACGCCGGAAATCCAGGCAGGTACCCGCCTGCCAACAAGGGCTGCAATAGCATCAGCGCCATCGCGATGACCCCGGCAAACCCCGCCGCGATGTAGACCGGATCACGCCATGCCAGAAGTGGACTCATCGCGGCGGCAAAGACTGGAACGGCGACAACCGCGCCAAGGACCACCCAGATCACCGTAGCCCGAATCCAGCCTGCTGCCCTTTGGATCACCGGTGTCAGACCGGTTGCAGGACGAAATCCGCGTGCAGGGTCGTGTCCTTGGAGCTTGGCATCACGGGGCGCAGGAAGACGGTTGCAAAGGCACCGCTGTCATAGGCCAAATGCGCATGTGGCTGCCCGAAGGCCGGCACGATCTGTGGCATCTCAAGACGAAACGCGCCGTTGGAATCGGTCAGGGTTGCGCCATGGCTTTGCGGGTCGCGTTCGTGGCCTTCCGTGGTGTGCGCCCAGATCTGGATACGCTGACCTTCAAGCAGGGCACCGTCGCCCGCGCGGCGCACCGTGCCTGTCATCCAAAAGCCACCACCGCCGATCCGTTCGACAATGGGCGCCCCGGGGCGATAGTTGTTCGACCCACCTTGCATCGACTGTGTGGGTGCAAGGCCTTGCGCGCGTGCGGGAACAGCAAGACCTGTCACTCCGCTGGCCACCGCGGCGGCACCGGAGGCGACAAGAGTACGGCGCGTAATCAGAGACTTCGTCATAAAGCGTTCTCCTCTCAAGCTGGAACAACGTGGGATAAAAACGTCCTCTAAGAAACAATAGCGCATTTTCCCACCACTCCGAACTTAGAGATCGCAAGCGCGCAGAGAACCGCGCTCACGGCTTCGTGACATGCATTTGTGGCCCCAGAACGTGTCGCGATCGTGGTTGGCCGTGCACAGCCGCGCAAACAGAGCGCGTGGCGTCCGAGATGTTGTGATTGGGGATGTCTCTATGACAAACAGACCGGTCGGACCCGAAGGTCACGTTCGGCCGGATTCGCTGTCACAGGCCTTATTGGCGCAGCTTCAACAGTGCTTCTGTGATGGGATCGAATTCGCTTTGATTGCCATTGCCCGAGAAGTTGGTCATAGCAGTCAAATAGCCGCGCGCGCCTTCGTTGGATTCCAGCACGTCGAGCGAGAACTGATAGGCAACCTGCATCTTGTCATGCACGACAGGCGCGATGGCACGGTCTTGCCAAATTGCCGTTAAGCAAAGGCCAACCAGGCCCAAGGTACCAAGGCGAAACCACTTGCGAGCCGTCTGGCTCCGGGCTTTGAAACGCTCAAGGCGCATTTCCTGAGATGTGCGTACGGGTTCCATACCTAAAAAAATGACCGCCATTCATGGCAAGACTTGGGCAAAAGCCCGGTGAATTCCGGGCCACTCGTGCAATCCACCAAGAATCCGGTCTGAAAAATCTAAAGATTGTCCGGCTGCGGCATGCCCAACACATGATATCCGCCATCGACCTTGATCACTTCGCCAGTGGTGCACGAGCCCGCAGGCGAGGCGAGGTAAACCGCAGTGCCGCCAATCGCCTCCAACGTGGCATTTGCCCGCATCGGCGCGTTTTCCTCGGTGTGCCGGAACGTGCGCCGCGCGCCGCCGATGGCCGCGCCGGCCAGTGTCTTCATTGGCCCGGGGCTGATTGCGTTCACCCGGATCTGGTCCGGACCCAAGTCATTGGCAAGATACCGTGTCGCGGCTTCAAGCGCGGCCTTGGCCACGCCCATCACGTTGTAATTGGGCACAACGCGGTTCGAACCCTGGTAGGTCAGGGTCAACATCGTGCCACCATTGTCTTTCATCATCGGATAGGCGCGTCGGGCGACCTCAATGAAGGAATAGACGGAGATATCCATCGAGTGTTTGAAATTGCCGCGGCTGGTGTTCAGGAACCGGCCAGACAATTCGGATTTGTCTGAAAAAGCAATAGCGTGCACGACAAAATCGATAGTCGGCCAGGTCTCTGCCAGTGTCGCAAAAGCAGCCTCCAGAGACGCGTCGTCGGTCACATCCACATCCATCAGGATGTCAGAACCCAGGGACGCCGCCAGCGGTTCGACGCGTTTTGCAAACGCTTCGCCCTGGTAGGAAAAGGCCAGTTCCGCGCCCGCCTCGTGCATCGCCTTGGCGATGCCCCACGCGATAGAACGGTCGTTGGCCACGCCCATGATCAGGCCCCGCATACCTTGCATTGATTGTGTCATGGGTGTCCTATCCGTCAAACCGGCTCAGCAGCATCGAGCCATTCGTGCCGCCAAATCCGAAACTGTTTGTCATCACCGTATCAAGACCTGCGTCATCAACGCGGGCCGTCGCGATCTCGGCCGGCTGAAGCGCCGGGTCCAGCGTTTCAACATTGATCGATGGAATTATGAAGTCGTGATGCAAGGCCAGCAGGCAATAAATTGCCTCTTGTGCACCGGTCGCGCCCTGACTGTGACCGGTCATCGACTTGGTCGAACTGATGGGGGGCACTTGGCCTTCACCAAAGATGCGCCGCACGGCTTCAACCTCGCCCGCGTCGCCCACCGGCGTCGAAGTACCATGCGCGTTGATATAGCCCACTGTCCGGTTCTCGCTCAGTTGCGACAGCGCAAGGCGCATCGCACGCTCGCCGCCCTCGCCGGATGGCGCCACCATGTCATGCCCGTCGCTGGTGGCGGCATAGCCTGTCACCTCGGCATAGATCTTGGCGCCGCGCGCCTTGGCATGCTCAAGCTCTTCCAGCACGACGATGCCGCCGCCGCCGGAAATCACGAATCCGTCGCGATCCGCGTCAAAGGCGCGGCTCGCCTTCTGCGGTGTGTCATTGTACTTGGAACTCATCGCGCCCATCGCGTCGAAAAGGCACGACAACGTCCAGTCAAGCTCTTCCCCGCCGCCGGCAAACATGACGTCCTGCTTGCCCATCATAATCTGCTCGGCGGCATTGCCGATACAATGCAGCGACGTCGAACAGGCTGATGTGATGGAATAGTTGATGCCCTTGATCTTGAACGCGGTGCTGAGATTGGCCGACACCGTCGAACACATGGTCTTGGGCACGGCAAAAGGGCCGATCCGCTTCGTCGCCCCCGTCTTCAGGACCGCCTGATGCGCGGCCAGCATGGCGGATGTCGACGGCCCGCCCGACCCCGCGATCACCCCCGTGCGCGGGTTCACGATATCGTTTTCCTCCAAGCCCGCATCGGCAATCGCCTGGCTCATGGCGATGTGCGCATAGGCCGCCCCCGGCCCCATGAAGCGCAACGCCCGTTTGTCGATATGCTCGGACACGTCGATCTTCAGATCGCCTGCCACCTGACTGCGAAAGCCGTGCTCGGCCATCTCGGCATTGGCCGTAATGCCCGAGCGTCCCTCTTTCAGGGATACCAGCACTTCCTTCGCGTTGTTGCCGATGCTGGAGACAATGCCCAGCCCGGTGACGACGACACGACGCATGTTGCCTCCTTCAATGCCTCACGGACTTGTAGGACATGGCAGGCGGAAGGTGCAAGATGATTGGCGGCACGCGCCACCAACACCGTTGAGCAATACCGCTCGCTGTGGCAGCTTGCGCTATGCCATTCAGGCGCAAAACAGGCGGGTGTCGTATCGGCAGCCGGGAAACTCATGGCGGTCACAACCTCGGCATTGCGCAGATACCCAGAGCTAGAAGAGAAGACTTTCCTCGTCTGCATCGGTGCCGCCAAATGCGCCACCAGTTGGCTGTACCATTACTTGGATGCCGTGCCCAACGTGGCGACCTCGCCGTTGAAGGAGCTGCATTTCTTCAATGCAAGGTTTCCAGCCAACAACATTGCCAATGTCGATGCACTGGCCCTGTCGCGCCTTGCCCTACACATGGAACAGCCCGGCGACCGGCTGGATAACTTGCGCATGCGAGACGGATTTCAGGCCAGCCTCGACCGTGTGCAGATGATCCATGACGATAACGCTTACTTCGCCCATTTCGCCCGTCTGTGTCTGGCCGACACGCGCTGTGTCTGCGATCTTACGCCAGCTTATGCCACCATTGGCGTGAACGGGTTACGTTACTTGCGTGACATGTTCCGCTCTCAGGGGTGCCGCCTTCGCCTGCTTTACATCATGCGTGATCCGGTCGATCGCTACTGGTCCCAGATCCGGCACCTGCAACAGATCAACCCGGCCGACGAACCGATTGAAAACTGGCAAATGGCGCTCACCGCGCCGCCCCTGGTCGCCCGGGCCGACTATCAAGGCACCGTCTCCGCGCTTGACGCTATTTTTTCCACCGAAGACCTGTTGTACCTGTTTTACGAAACACTGTTTGACGACGGAACCCTCAGCCGCCTTTGCGATCACATCGGCGTGCCGTTTGTCCCCGGCGCGGAGTCCGAGCCGCGCAACGAAACCAAGGTCAAGCGCAGCTTGCCCGGCGCCGTACACGCGGCGTTACACGCTCAGCTGGCCCCGCAATACGCTTTTTGCCGCGACCGTTTCGGCGCAGCAATCCCTTCGGCCTGGCGGGCTTAGGCACACCCAGATACTTTTTTTGAACCTTTGGCATCCCGGACCCCACTCATGTGCATAACACTGCCGGACACCCTCCGGCGCACACCAAGGAGAGAGACCCATGCCAGACGACGCCCTGTTCGACTTCAAATTCAACGACACCATTCCGAATGACGCGGATGACCGCCTTGCGGAAGAAATTTTCAGCCTTCAGACGATGCACAAGGTCTCGGTCGAAGAAACCTTCGCCCGTACTGCCAAGGTGGAAAGCGCCAAAGAACCCGATTGGGACGGCAATGTACCGCCCGATTTCTCGGACGATTTCGACTTCCTTCTTTGAGATCGATAACACCCAACCTCCGGCGTCGCGTCTTACGGGCTGCGACGCCGTTACACTCATCCAAGCGTGCGATGCGATTGATTTGCGCCAGGCGAAAAGCGCCGGATATTGCCAATCCCATCCCTGCTGAAACAGATGCAATTCCATCACGTGCAGCGCTGCCACCCGGGCGCGTGCCCATCGCACACGGGTTGGGCATCCCTCGCAATCAAGATACAAACGGGCAGTTCTTCCGTGATAACCAGAAAACGCTTAGCCACGTGTCTGACCGGGCTGCGCGTACGCACTGAATTATCCGGCGCACCGTTCGCGGCCAACACGTCTTGTGTGTCCGCCAAGCCGCCGAATTCTCGGCATACGACCCGCCCGATCGGCGTGCTGCGCAGGCGAATGGGCCTAGCTTTCGCTCAGCGCCACTTTCATGTCTTTGACCTGGTAGATTACTTCGCCGTCGGCTTCGACCCGGCCATCGGCCACGCCCATGGTCAACCGGCGCGTCTGCACCGCCTTGGTGAAATCCACGTAATAGGTCAGCATCTTGCGGTCGGGCCGCACCATACCGGTTAGTTTCACCTCGCCGACACCCAAAGCATATCCGCGTCCCTGCCAGCCGCGCCAACCCAGGTTGAACCCGGTCAGCTGCCAAAGACCATCAAGCCCCAGACAACCCGGCATGATTGGATTGCCGGGGAAATGGCACGCGAAAAACCAAAGGTCAGGCGTGATGTCGAACTCGGCCACCACATGGCCTTTGCCATGCGCCCCGCCATCCCCGCTGATATCGGTGATCCGGTCCATCATCAGCATCGGGGGCTCGGGCAATTGCGCATTTCCGGGGCCAAACAGCTCACCGCGCGCGCATTTCAGCAGATCGTCTTTGTCGAAACTGCTCGGGAAATCGGCCATAGGGTCGAACCCTCTTCTGTAATCAATTGCGTTACTGTCCCTCTAACACCCGGCAAAACCCGCACGCAAGCCCGCGCGCATCCGCATGTCATATGGATTTTGTTTGAAATCGGTTACTGTGACGCCCTATATTGTGGGTTGAGAAGGGAAACCCATGTCAAACGCTCAGGCAATCACACTTGGAACGGAATGGCTTTCTGGCGCAGGATTGCGCCCAACGCGGCAGCGCGTGGCATTGGCGGCTTTGCTGGTAGGCGACGGGCAGCACCGGCACGTGACCGCAGAAAGCCTGTTTGCCGCCGTGGGCGAAAGCGGTGAAAGCGTATCCTTGGCCACCGTTTACAACACATTACGTGCGTTTTGTGACGCGGGCCTCTTGCAGGAGGTCACGGTGGACGGCTCGAAAAGCTATTTCGACACCAACACCCATGATCACCCGCATTTCTACTGGGAAGACGAGAATCGTCTCACGGACGCTCCCGCTGACCAACTTGAGATTTCGCGCGTGCCCGACGCCCCGGAAGGCGCCGAGATCGCCAGCGTGGATGTCGTGATCCGGCTTCGCAAGAAATCCACCTGACGCACACCCGATGCGCGCCGTCATTTATGAAGAATTCGGGCTGGCCAGCGATGTTCTGACCACTGCCGACATCGACGTGCCAACGCCCGGTCCGGGCGAGGTTCTTGTCCGCGTCACACATTCCGGCGTGAACCCGTCCGATGCCAAGGCCCGCGCCGGTGCGCGACCCGGTGTGACCAAGCCCGCCTTTGACCAGATAATACCGCATTCCGACGGCGCGGGGATCATAATGGCCGTCGGTGACGGCGTTGAGACCAGCCGCCTCGATGAACGGGTATGGTTGTGGAATGGCCAATGGCAGCGCGCCTTCGGCACGGCGGCCGAATTCATCGCTCTGCCTTCTGATCAGGCCGTGACATTGCCGAAAACCGTTGCCCCCGAAACCGGGGCCACGTTGGGCATTCCCGGCCTGACCGCAAGCCAGACCGTCTTCGGCGGCGGCGAGGTGACCGGACAAACCCTTCTGGTCTCGGGGGGTGCGGGTGCTGTGGGGCATAACGCTGTGCAGTTGGCCAAATGGGGTGGCGCCAACGTGATTGCCACGGCGTCAGGCAACGCGATCCAGTGGGTGCAAGAGGCCGGCGCCGACCACGTCTTTGACTACAATGATCCCGAATTGGCGGCAAAGATATTGGATGCCGCAGACGGAGGCATCGACCGCGCCATTGAGGTGGAGTTTGGACAGAACGCCGTCCTTCTGGCCGACGTGATGAAGCCGTTGGGCACCATCGCGGCGTACGGATCCGGCAAGGCCATGACACCGTCCCTGCCCTTTGGTCCCTACCTGTTCAAAGCGCTGGAGATCGACATAACCTTGATCTACATTCTGCCCATCGCCCAACGTCGGGCCGCCATCACGCGCCTGCACAGCGCATTGCAAGCCGGCGCCTTGAGCCCGGCCATCCACGCCCGCCTGCCGCTGGACGACTGCGCCACCGCTCATGACATGGTCATGACCGCAGGCCGGCGCGGTGCTGTCGTGTTGGAAATCTAGGGGTAAGGCGCCCGCGGGCGCAGTCTCCATAGTGCTAAAACAGGTTCAGCTGATCGACATCAACTCAATGGCAAAGGTCAGATCCTTACCAGCCAACGGGTGATTGGCGTCCAGAACCACCTGGTCCTCGCTCACTTCGGCAACAACCACCTGCATCACTTGGCCTTGCGGCGTTTGCACCTGCAGTTGCGTGCCAAGTTCAAGTGGTATGTCATCGGGAATCCCGTCGCGTGGCACGGCCTGCCTAGCATCCGGGTCCAGCGGACCATAGGCTTTGTCCGCCGTTACCTCGACAGATTTCTTGTCGCCGACTTGCATGCCTGGAATAGCCGCGTCCAACCCGGGAATGATCTGTCCAGACCCCACCGTAAATTCCAACGGCTCGTTGCCCTGACTTGAATCGAACTGCGTGCCATCCGCCAGCGTACCGGTGTAATGGATACGGACGGTGTCGCCCGTTTTGACCTTGGTCATAAGCTTTCCAATCATTTGGGATGAATTTGCAAGGCCACGCGCCGGGCGCAGGTGCTTGTGCGATGGCGATCACGCTACCTGTCGGCTTAGCGGATTGCAATCGGGCTTTTCCCTCCCTACCAGACATGCCACTCTGCGCCCAGGATTGCCCAAAGCGCGAGTTTCCCATGCCGATCACCACGTGTGTTTTTGATGCTTACGGCACGCTTTTTGACGTGGCCGCCGCCGCCCGTAATGCCGCGTCCGAACCGGGGCGCGAGGCCTTCGCCGCACATTGGCCCGCGATCGCCAGCAATTGGCGCCTCAAACAGCTGCAATACACGTGGTTGCGCGCGGTAATTGGTGATCACACAAACTTCTGGGAGGTCACGCAAAACGGATTGGATTGGGCCTTGGAGGTCGAAGGGCTCGGGGATGACCCCGGGCTGCGCGAGCGGCTGTTGCAGCTTTACTGGGAACTGGACGCCTACCCCGAGGTTCCCACGATGCTGTGCGCTTTAAAGGATTTGGGCATGAACACCGCGATCCTGTCCAACGGCTCTCCCGACATGCTGGAAGGGGCGGTGCAGTCGGCGGGAATCGGTGATGTGCTGGACGATGTGCTCTCGGTCGAAAGCGTGGGCATATTCAAACCGGCCGCCATTGTTTATGATCTGGTCGGACAACGCTTTGGGTGTGCCAAGAACGAGGTTCTTTTTGTGTCTTCAAACGGTTGGGATGCCTCGGCTGCCGCGGGTTACGGCTTTGATACGGCGTGGGTCAATCGCGCGGGCGAACCGCTGGATCGACTGCCAGCAAAACCCGGCAAGATCCTGACCGATCTGACCGGCATTCCGGAGTTGATTGTCTGATGCCCCGCTTTACCACGTCGGACGGGCTATCGCTTCACTACGAGGATGAAGGCACAGGCGCGCCGGTCCTTTGCCTTGCAGGGTTGACGCGCAACAGCACCGATTTCATCTATCTCTTGCCGCACCTGGCAGATCATCGCGTTATTCGGCTGGATTATCGCGGGCGCGGCAAATCGGATTACGCAGAGGATTTCATGTCGTACAACATCCTGCGCGAAGGGCAGGACGCTGTGGAATTGCTCGACCATCTGAACTTGCCAAAGGCGACAATCATGGGCACCTCGCGGGGTGGTTTGATCGCCATGGCTCTGTCGGTCATCAACCCAGAACGGATCAGTGGCGCCATTCTCAACGACATCGGCCCCGAGGTGGCGCCGACCGGGATCGAACGGATCATGGATTATGTCGGAAAAACGCCCCCGTTCCCCGATCTGGACGCTGCGGCCGTGGCGCTTTTGAACGGGCACAAGGACGGCTTTCCCGACGTGCCCCTGTCACGCTGGCGCGAGCAGGCGGAATGCATGTGGGCCGACAACCCAAATGGCGGTATCAGCCTGCGCTATGACGCCCGGCTGCGCGATGCGCTGGTGGGACAGGCCGGAGCGGGCGATGCGCCCGACTTATGGCTTTTGTTTGAAGGTCTTACCGTATTGCCCACCGCGGCCATCCGCGGCGCGAATTCCGACCTGTTATCACCGGAAACCTTCGCCAAGATGCAAGTGCGGCATCCAGACATGATCACCGCCACGGTGCCCAATCGTGGCCATGTGCCATTTCTCGACGAGCCCGAAGCAGTCGAGGCCATTCATAAACTTCTGGACCAGACAGCATGAGCGACATCACCATGATCCGTGCCGCCGCAGACCGGCTCAAGGGGTACGCCCGCCGCACGCTGCTTCTGTCGTCACCGTTCCTTGACGAAATTGCAGGCCGGCGCGTCTTCGTGAAACCCGAATGCCTGCAGCACACCGGCAGCTTCAAGTATCGCGGTGGTCGCTCGGCCGTCTCTGCCCTAGACCCGGACATCCGCGCCAAGGGTGTGCTGGCTTTTTCGTCCGGCAACCACGCGCAAGGCGTGGCACTGGCTGCCCGCGAACTGGGCGCACCGGCAGTCATCATCATGCCCCAAGATGCCCCACAGCTGAAAATCGCGAACACCCGTGCCCTTGGTGCCGAAGTCATCCTGTACGACCGCGCCAACGGCGAAAGCCGCGAGGCGTTGGGCGAAGAGGTACAGGCCGAACGCGGCATGACCCTTATCCGCCCCTATGACGAACCACAGGTGATCGCCGGACAAGGCACCACCGGGCTTGAGATTGCCGAACAAGCCGCCGAGCACGGCATCACCGAGGCTGAAGTCCTTGTCTGCTGTGGCGGCGGCGGGCTTAGTTCGGGCATTGCCCTCGCACTCGAGGCAGACGCGCCCGGTTTTGCCGTCCGCCCGGTCGAACCGGAAGGCTTCGACGACGTGGCCCGGTCGCTTAGATCAGGCCATATCGAAACCAATAATCAGGTCTCGGGCAATATCTGTGACGCCATCCTCACGCCGTCCCCGGGCCAGATCACCTTCCCCATCCTCAAACGCCTCTGCGGGCCGGGTCTCGCTGTCTCTGAAGACGACTGCCTGCGCACCATGGGCCTTGTCTTCCAACGCCTGAAACTTGTCGCCGAACCTGGCGGTGCTGCTGCATTGGCCGCCGCGCTGTTCCACGGCAACCAACTCAATTCCGACACCGTCATCTGCACCATTTCGGGTGGCAACGTGGATGCCCCGATGTTCCAGCGCGGATTGGCAACCCTCTAAGGACACCCCATGACCGAATTCACCATTGCCTCGTTCAACGTCAAGAACCTCATCGGCGCGGACAAGGAATATTACGAGTTTCAGACCTACTCGCCCGAGGAATACGCTTGGAAACAGGACTGGATGGCCGACCAGCTTTTGACGCTGGATGCTGACATTGTCGGGTTTCAGGAAATCTTCGAAGAAGACGCCCTGCGTTCGGTCCTCGATGAAACCTCGGCCCGCGCCCGCGCTCTGAACAATGCCGCTATCCCGGACAAATCCAAGCGCTATCACCGCAAGGCGATCTTCCGCAAACTGGCCGTGACGCCGTATGACAACGCCAGCCTTGCCTTTGCCCCGAACGCCGCGGACACAGGACAGCCGGGCAAACGCCGCCCCGGCGTTGCGATCCTGTCGCGCCTGGGATTCGACGGCGCGCCTGAGGTGTTGCAAGACCTTGATGCGCCGCTTCGCATCGACTTCCAGCCTCTACGCGGTATGTCGGGCGAAGACGACGCGGGCCACTACACCCTTCGACGCCTCTCGCGCCCCATCCTAAAGGCCCGTATCCCGGTCGCGGGTCAATCCGTCACTGTCTTCAACTGCCACCTGAAATCCAAGCTGGGGGAACATCTCAAACCCGCCGGTGCCCGCTTTGCCCCGGAAGAAAACCTCACCCGCTACGATCCGATCGGGCGCGCCATGGGCGGCCTGCGCTCGGCGCTGCGCCGAATGGCCGAGGCCTGGGTGCTGCGCCGCGCGATCGTCGAAGAGATTTACGCCGGCAACCCCGTCATGGTGCTGGGCGATTTCAATGACGGCGAACACGCTGTTTCAACCGAGATCATCACCGGTGAAGTGCCGTTCAAGAATTATGCCTGGATGCTGCGGCATGACGCAGACAGCAGGACGGATCGTTACTCGGAAGAAGAAAACACCCAAATCACCGAAGACATCGAGCGCGTCCGCCTGCATTCGGCCGAAAAGCTTTTCGTGCGCAAATCCCTGCGCGACATGGTCTATACTTCGGCCTTCGGAGGCGTCTACGAGAGCATCGACCAGATTTTCATGTCTCGTCACTTTCATCCCGACAATCCCGACCGCGTCGGCGACATGACCTATTTCAGCGTGTTCAACGATCACCTCACTGACGGGTCACACCCCGAGGCGCCTTACAACAAACTGGCGTCCGACCATGGTCAGATCATGGCGCATATCCGGCTTCGAAGCCGGGGAAGCTAGACCCGCCTTCGCAGAAAGGCAGCATTGTGATATGTTGCGCGCACTGTTTTGATTTAAGCAATTAGGGGCGGCGGCCCTGACTTTGTGATTTTTACGGTGCCGGATCAAGGCCGCCGGATTTGTAATGGACGTATTTGACGCCAGGCTTTTTGCCTTGGCCATCGTGGCCGCCTTGGGCTACGGGGTTGCCACCATCGGAATGAAGATCGCCTCGGGCAACTGGACCGTGCTGGCCTTTGGGCTGATCCTTCTGGGTTTCATTGCGGCCACCCAGGCCGAGGTGGTCCTGATGCGCGGGGTCACTCTTGGTACGCTCTACCTTGTCATTATCGCAGTCGAGACGCTGATTGTGCTGACCTATGCCTACTGCATCGGCGAGGGGCTCTCGACCCGCGACGCGGCGGGCGGTGTCTTCGTGTTGATCGGGCTGGCAGTGATTTCGCATTAGACTTCCCCGACACCGCATGGCTTTCTGTTTCGAAGGGAGGACAGATCACCCATGCGTACCCAAGTGGCCATCATCGGCGGCGGGCCATCTGGTCTTTTGCTGGGCCAGCTTTTGCACAAGGCCGGCATAGACACCGTCGTTCTGGAACGCAGGTCGCGCGCCTATGTTCTGGGCCGCGTTCGCGCAGGGGTGCTGGAACGCGGCTTGGTCGCCCTGATGCACGCCGCCGGTGTCGGCAATCGGCTTGAACGCGAGGGCATTCTGCACACCGGAACAAAGATCGCACATCCCGGCGGCATGTTCGCGGTGGATTTCAAGGCCTCTACCGGTCACCATGTCACGGTCTACGGCCAGACAGAGGTAACCCGTGACCTCTACGACGCACGCGACGCCGAGGGCGCGCAGACCCTGCACGGCTGCGAACACGTCACGCTGAACGATGTTGATACGGATGCTCCGTCGGTCAGTTTTTCGCACGCGGGGCAGGCCCTTACCCTGCACTGCGACTACATAGCCGGATGTGATGGGTTTCATGGCCCGTCGCGTCAGGCCATTCCCGAAGACAAGCGCCGCGAATACGAGAAAACCTACCCGTTCGGCTGGCTGGGAATTCTGTCGGAAACGCCGCCGGTCGATCAGGAGTTGATCTACGCGAATTCCGTTCGGGGCTTCGCCTTGTGTTCGATGCGCAACCCGACGCTTAGCCGCTACTATGTGCAATGCCCGCTGTCGGACGACCCCGAAAACTGGCCTGACGACAAGTTCTGGACCGAATTGAAACGCCGCATTCCCGAGGCCGCCGCGGACCAGTTGGAAACGGGTACCTCTATCGAAAAATCGATCGCGCCCTTGCGTTCATTTGTATGTGAGCCGATGCAATGGGGGCGTTTGTTTCTTTGTGGAGACGCAGCCCATATCGTGCCGCCCACCGGGGCCAAAGGGTTGAACACCGCCGCCAGTGATGTGCACTACCTGTGGCAGGCGCTTCTGGCACGCTACCATGAGCGCGACAATGGCGCGCTGGCTTGCTATTCCGACACGGCCCTCCGGCGCATCTGGAAAACCCAGCGTTTCAGTTGGTGGATGACCAACCTGCTGCACCGTTTTCCCGACCAGTCGGAATTTGACATCCAGGTGCAGCGCGCTGAGTTGGCGTTTCTGGAAAGCAACGCCGCCGCGCAACAGGCACTGGCGGAAAACTACGTCGGCTTGCCGTACTAGACCACGCAGGAGTAAAGAAACATGCCGTTCGCCCGGATCAACGATATCAATCTGCACTATCGCGACGATGGTCCCACGGATGGCCCGCCGGTTGTCTTTTCCAACTCGCTGGGCACGGATATGCGCCTGTGGAATGCGATGCTGTCCCACTTGCCCGATGGTTTGCGCCTGATCCGGTACGACAAGCGTGGCCACGGGCAGACCGAGGTTCCGCCAGCGCCCTACACCATGGGCGCCTTGGTCAGCGACATAGAGGCATTGATCGACCACCTGCACATCCGTGACAGCGTTTTTGTCGGCCTCTCCATCGGCGGGCTGATCGGTCAGGGCCTTGCGGTCAAGCGGTTGGATCAGGTGCGTGCGCTGGTGCTGTCCAACACGGCGGCCAAGATCGGCACCCCGGATATCTGGAAAGAGCGGATCGACGGCGTGCGTGCCGGCGGGATCGAAGCGCTGGCAGACGCGGTGATGGAGCGGTGGTTTTCACGCGACTTTCTTGCATCACCGCAGCTTCAGATATGGCGCGATATCCTGACCAGCCAGCCGGATGAAGGGTATATTGGCTGCTCAACGGCTATTTCCGGCACGGATTTCTATACCACGACCGCCAGTCTTCGCCTGCCCGCGCTCGGCATCGCGGGGGCGGAGGACGGCGCCACGCCGCCGGACTTGGTACGCGAGACGATCGAATTGATCCCGGGGTCGCAGTTTCACCTGATGCGCCGCGCGGGTCATTTGCCTTGTGTCGAACAACCCGAGACCTATGCGCGTGTGCTGACCGGCTTTCTCAAGGATATCGGCCACATCTGACGCAAGGTCGCTTTGACACGGCGGCCCGCAGCACGCCATGCTGCGCCCTGCGCCCCTCGCCCGATCGGAACCACGATGTCGTCTCGCTTGCCTACCATCTTCATCCTGATCACCGTCACCATCGACGCGATGGGCATCGGCATCATCATTCCGGTGATGCCCGACCTGATCATGGATGTCGAAGGTGGCACACTGGCATCGGCCGCCGTTTGGGGCGGTATCCTGACCTCAACTTTCGCGGTGATGCAGTTCCTTTTTGGACCACTGATCGGCAATTTGTCGGACCGCTTCGGGCGCCGACCGATCCTGCTTGGATCACTGTTCATCCTTGCGGTGGACTATCTTGTTATGGCGATGGCGCACACCATCTGGCTTTTGCTGTTGGGGCGCATCATCGGTGGCATCATGGCCGCCACCCAATCCACCGCGGCGGCCTTCATGGCCGACACATCACCGCCCGAAAAACGTGGCGCGGGCTTTGGGCTTGTCTCGGCGGCATTCGGACTTGGTTTCGTGCTTGGCCCCGTCATCGGCGGGCTTCTGGGCGATTTGGGGCCGCGTGCGCCGTTCTACGTCGCGGCCGGGCTGGCCTTTGCCAATTTCATCTTCGGTTGGTTTGTCCTATCCGAAACCGTCACCAAGGACCGCCGCCGCGCCTTTTCTTGGACACGGGCGAACCCGTTTGGCGCCTTGAAGCAGGTCCGCGCGTTGCCGGGGCTTGGACGGCTTTTGGTGGTGCTGTTGTTGTACCAACTTGCCTTTAACGTCTACCCAGCAATCTGGTCATACTTCACCACGGCGGCCTTTGCGTGGGAACCCCGTATGATCGGCTTGTCTTTGGGCATCTTCGGCATTTCCATGTTCGCGGTTCAAGGCGGGTTGATCCGCATCGCGATCCACCGCCTGGGCGAAGCGACGACGGTGATCGTTGGCTTTGCATTTGCCGTTATCTCTTTCTTTGTGCTGGGTTTCTTGCAAACTGGCTGGATCGCTCTGGCCCTGACGCCGGTGTCGGCGATGGCGGCCATGTGCGTGCCCGCCCTGCAGGCGATCATGTCCCGCCAGACCCCCGAAGATGCCCAGGGCGAGCTTCAGGGTATCTTCACCTCGGTCGGGGCCCTCGCTATGATCCTGTCGCCACTTCTAATGACCAACGTGTTTTCCGTTTTCACCCGGCCGGAGGCCGACATCTTCCTGCCCGGCGCGCCCTTTTTGGCGTCACTCTTGCTGGCCTTGGCAGGCGTCGCGCTGTTTCTGACCCGTCGCGTGAAAACTTCGGTCGATTACGTCACCACAAGTCGCAATCCACCTTGAAACCCGATGGGAATCAAGCTCACGCTGCGTAAAACGACCTGTCGGAGGGATCATGAAAACCATCAAGGCCGCTGTATGCCACGAATTCGGTGCAGCTTTGTCCGTACAAGACGTGCAACTGCGCGGTCCTGAAACCGGCGAAGTGGAGGTCGCACTGCAGGCCGTCGCGATCTGCCATTCCGATATCTCTTTTGCCGAAGGGGCTTGGGCCGGGTCTCTTCCGGCTGTGTACGGGCACGAGGCGGCCGGCCATATCAGCGCATTGGGCGACGGGGTCACAGGCCTGTCATTGGGCGACCCGGTGGTTGTCACGCTTATTCGTGCATGCGGACAATGCCCCAGCTGTGGCGCGGGTCGTCCCACGGGATGCGAAACACCGTATGACGGTGACAACGGACCTCTGAAAACCGCCGCCGGAGGCAAGCTGCACCAAGCCATGGCGTGTGGGGCGTTTGCCGAAGACGTGGTCGTGCATCACAGCCAGGTGGTCAAGATTCCCGGCGACATGGCTATGGACGCGGCAAGCCTGTTGGCCTGCGGCGTTCTCACCGGGGTCGGTGCGGTGGTCAACGCGGCGGGTCTGCGCGCAGGCCAGGACGTTGTGGTCATCGGCGCAGGCGGTGTCGGTCTCAACGCAATCCAAGGCGCGCGCATCGCTGGCGCCCGTCGCATCGTTGCCGTTGATATGAACGAGGAAAAACTGGCCGACGCCCGCGTCTTCGGGGCCACCGACGGCGTGCTGGCCACAGAAGACAAACCATGGCGCGCGGCCAAGGACGCGATGGGTCGTGGTGCCGACGCCGTGCTGGTTACCGTTGGTGCCGGTGCCGCCTATGACACGGCA
The DNA here is from genome assembly GCA_039818805.1 of Pseudomonadota bacterium. Lineage (GTDB taxonomy): Bacteria > Pseudomonadota > Alphaproteobacteria > Rhodobacterales > Rhodobacteraceae > Roseovarius. The sequence continues at coordinate 12,200 of JBCBTE010000008.1, read as the reverse complement.
CCGCGCTACATCGCAGGCGGCGGCAAGGTGATCATGGTGGGCATGCCCGCCTCGGGCGAGGCGTCGCATTACGAGGCGGCCAGTTTCGCCGCCGCGGGGCAATCCATGGTCGGCTCCAAGATGGGCGACGTGGTGATCCGACGTGATATCCCATGGATGGTCGACCTTTATGCCCAGGGTCGCCTGAAACTGGATGAACTGATCTCGAACCGCTGGACGCTTGACCAGATCAACGAGGCCATCGCCGACACCAAATCCGGCAACGCGAGACGCAACGTGATCCTGCTACGCTAAAGATTGCGCATCAGACTGCCCAGCACCGCCTCGGGCGCATCTTCCTGCACCAGATGGGCGGCATGGTCGATCATGGTGAAACTGTCAGCCCCAAGTGCGCCGCGAAGCTGTTCGCCCTGCGCCAACGGGATGAAGGTATCCTGCGCGCCCCAGCCGATATGCACCTCGAAATCTGGCTTTGCATAGCGCGTCTCAGCGTCGGCGATATTGGCATCGTCCGCCTGCGCGATCTGCCGGTAAAAGGCGGATTGCCCTGCCGCGCCGCGATAGGGGTCCAGGTACATCTGCACCACCTCATCGCGCAGCGGCGCATGGGCGGCGTTCTGAACATAGGCCCGGAACAGGGCCTCGTGCGCATAGTCCGGTAAACCGGCAAAGGCCGCCTCGTGGTGTTTGACATGCGCGTAGAAAGGCGAGCCCGAAGGCAAGACCGCCACCGCATCGAAAAGATGCAGCTTGCCATAGGTGATCCCATTCACGAAATGCCCGCGCAGCGCAGCCAGACCACCAAAGTCATGCCCGACCACCTGTGGCCGCTCCAGCCCCCAATGGCCAACCAGCGCGGCCAGCAGATCGCTCTGCACATTTTCCGACACATCCTGCCCCTCGGATTTTTCCGACTGACCCGTGCCCAGCATGTCGAAGAAATAGACCTCATGCGTCTTGGCCAACCATGGTGCGATGCGGCGCCAGGCTTGGCAAGACCACGGAAAGCCATGTATCAGGACAACCGGGTCGCCAGCGCCGATGCATCCCCATGCCACGGCCTGGCCCCGAAACGAGAACGACTTGTCGAGGGTCAACATCATCGCCTGCCTTTCATATCGTCACTTAGCAAATTAGCTATATGACTAATCGTATGCCAGATCGCTCTGATCAGATCAAGGCGCTTTCGTCGGAAAGCCGTCTGGAAATCCTGCGGCTTCTGGTAGAGCCCGGTGTCGAGTTTGCGCATCAGGCATCTGCGGACCCCAAAGAGGTTGGCGTCTGCATGAACATGATCGCCGAACGGATGGGCGTAAGCCAGCCAACCATCAGCCGCCATATTGACCTGCTGCGCCGCGCCGGGTTCCTGACCGTGCACAAACAGCAGAAGTGGTCCTATTGCCGCCGGGACGAGGCCGCGCTGTCAGACTATCACCGATGGCTGTCCGAGGCGCTGAACATAGTTAAAACCTGAAAGCAAGGTTTGGGCAGGTATCGGTTCCTGGGTTTGAGACAACACCGACATGATACCGAGGCGATACAGATATGGGGTTTGACTGTTCCCCAAACGGTGCCGGTCGGATTCGCCCCTTTGCGCCGGATCATGCCGTTTTCGGGATTGCACCCGGGGCGCGCAGACGCCACCGTGCGGTGAAAAAGGGAGCCCGGCCATGCACCTCAAGGACCTCGAAATCATCGTCACGGCACCCCCGCCCCCCGGTTGGGGAGGACGCTACTGGATCCTGGTGAAGGTGACCACGGACACCGGCATCACCGGCTGGGGCGAATGCTATGCCAGCAGCGTCGGGCCAGCGGCGATGAAAGGCGTGATCACCGACGTTTTTGAACGTCATATGCAAGGCGAAAACCCAGAAAACATCGAATTGATGTTCCGCCGCGCCTATTCATCGGGCTTCACGCAGCGCCCGGACCTTTCGGTCATGGGGGCCTTTTCAGGTCTGGAGATCGCCTGCTGGGACGTTCTAGGAAAGTCGCGCGAGCGACCCGTCTGGGCCTTGCTGGGCGGACGTATGAATGACCAGATTCGGGCCTATACCTATCTTTATCCGTTACCACACCACGATATCGATGCCTTCTGGATCTCGCCCGAACTGGCAGCTGAATCCGCGCTAGATTGCGTGAATCGCGGCTTCACGGCGATAAAATTTGACCCGGCAGGTCCGTACACAATGCGCGGCGGCCATATGCCGGCCATGTCTGATATCTCGATCTCGGTCGCGTTCTGCAAGACGATCCGCGAGGCCGTGGGCGACCGTGCCGACCTGTTGTTCGGCACCCATGGTCAATTCACCACGGCCGGGGCGATCCGACTGGCCAAAGCGTTAGAACCTTACGATCCGCTATGGTTCGAGGAACCCATTCCGCCCGACAATATCGGGGAAATGGCCAAGGTTGCCGCCGCCACATCCATTCCGATATCTACCGGGGAACGCCTTACCACCAAGGCCGAATTTGCCCCGATCCTGCGCTCGGGGGCTGCTACGATCCTACAACCGGCTTTGGGTCGTGCCGGAGGCATCTGGGAGATGAAAAAGGTCGCCGCAATGGCCGAAGTCTACAATGCGCAAATGGCCCCGCACCTGTACGCAGGCCCTGTAGAATGGGCAGCCAACATTCACCTTGCCGCGTCGATTCCGAACATCCTGATGTGCGAAACCATCGAGACGCCATTTCATGACGCATTGATCAAAAACACCATCTGCGTCGAAGACGGCTTCATTCAGCCGCCCGAGGCGCCCGGTCTTGGAATCGAGGTGGACGAGGATCTGGCCCTTGCGCATCCCTTCGAAGGCGAAGGCCTGCACCTGCAAATGCAGGACGACCCTTGCGACTATGCACATGGCAACGCGTTCATGGGCGGCGCACCGGTCAAAAAGGACTAGGGCCGGCCCCCCAGGAGACCGGCCCTCAACACACCAATTCACTCTTTACGCAACTTAAGTTGCGGGTCCGATGCAGATGCTGGACTCGGTATTGTTGCTTAGGTTGCCTTCCGGAACGACATTCGTCGAATTCGCCGTTATGTCGAACTGGACATGCCCATGGAAAGGCGCAGTCCAGGCGCTACCGGGGATCGGCACGTTAATCACGGCGTTTTGTCCGCTGTTCAAAGCCGGTACATTGACGTTGTCGATCGAGCCGTTGGAGAACTGGACCGAAAGCTGGCTTTGCCCAGCTTGCACATTGCCTACGTTGCCCACCACGATGTTCAGCGATGGATTGCCACCATTCCAGGCGCCGCAAAATCCGGTGCCGGGCAGGCCGTTTGTAATCGCGTTCGACGCAAATACGATCAAGTCGGGGAAGTTACCGGTTCCACCCTTGCTGGTGCCAGTTGTCAGGCCGCCGATTGCTTGCTGATGGCCCCGCGATTGCTTCTTGCGCAACTCTGCTGCGTCTACTGTAGCAGCAAAACCGGCCAAGATGACCGATGCGGTCAAGGCCGAACGAATTGTGTTTGTGATGAAGGTCGTCATATCTGAATTTCCTCTGTCTTAAATTGTTTGTACCCGTGTGTCGAAGCGGGTGTCGCAGAGGTTCAAAGAAAAAATATGTCGTCGGTCAGAACCGGTAACTCGGCGGATTAACACCCGCCGGACTGCACCAGACCGTGGCCATAACGGGTGTCGCGCCCACCGGGACCAAGATCGCGCGCGGAGCGCCGCAGCAAGGATCGCGCGCCCTTGAGAGACACACCACCACGGGAAGCCTGCCGCGCCAAAAGCGCGGTGACAACGGGTGCTGCAAAAGACGTTCCCGAGCGGTAGCTGCCGCCCGACCCCCAAGCCACATAAAGGTCGACGCCGGGCGCAGCAAACTCAATGTGCCTGCCGAAATTGGCCTGACGATACAGGCGGCCGTTTGCGTCCACGGCAGTGATCGCAATCGTATCGGGTGACGCCGCGGGGTAGAAAGACGCCCCACTGCGGTTATTGCCCGCCGCCGCAATCATGACCACACCTCGGCTGCGCGCGGCGGCCAGAACTCTGGCAAAGACCTGATTGCTCTCTCCGGCAAACGACATGTTCACCAAACGCACACCGTTCCCGACAAGCCAATCCAGCCCCGCCGCCACGCCTTCCAGACGACCACCATCGCCGGTGCGCCCCGATCCGAAAGCTTCCGCTGAATAGATTTGTACACCCGGGGCCAACCCTGCCAGCGCCCCGGCCCTTGACGAACCCGCGATCAATCCGGCGACGGCCGTGCCATGGCCGGCGTTGCCCTGACGCTCTCCGCGGCCCAGAAAGCTGCCACGGGCAATCTTAACGCCCTGAAATGCCGGATGAGCCGGGTTGACCGGCCCATCAATGACGCCCACGCGCACGGATCGTCCTAACCGACAGGTCCCACCGGGATCATCGCCAAGCATGGCTGCGTGATACACCCGTGGTCCGGCAGACCTGCGATAAATGTGGTGCAAATCAAGAACGGCGGACGGCGCGCGACCGGCCAGCACCGATCGCCCTTGCGCCAACGAAAGGTTGCGCGGGAAAGAAAAGAAAAACATCCGCTGTCCAAGCTGTGGCAAAGGACGTTCACGCAATAACGTAGCTCCTGCAGCCTGCAGGGCGGTGGTTGCGGCGATCGCCTGTGTGCGGTTGACGATCATCACGTATTCGGGCGATCCGTCGGCAACGGGCACGACGTTTCGGCCTGCGCGAGGCAAACCGCCTCTGGGGCGCGCCGTGGATCCATCCACACTGGACCCGTCACCGCCACCATTGTTGGACTGAGTTTGCACTATCCCCGGAATCGCCGCGCAGATCGTCGTTCCCACGTAAAGCCCATCAAGACAATCAAGTCGCGGTTGCAGCGTGCTGGCCTCGCCCATCTGAGGCAGGGCAAACGCGAAGATCAGGAAAATGAGGCGCAGAAAGGTCATGGTTACTCTGCTGTTTCAATAATGTCGCTGCGGGACTGCAGCGTGATCAATGCCTGAGCGCGGGCTGCATGATCAATCGCAGCCAACGTGTAAAGTCCAATTGCCGAGGGTCCATCGACGATCACAAGCTCCAGATCCAGCAACAACGTCCGGATATCAGACTCCGTGGCCTGGGAAGAAAATGCCACGCGAATGGTGTGATCGGCGGTAACGGACGTCTCTTGTCCCCCGGCCAATTCCATTTCTGGTCCGCGAGTATAACCGAAATACGCGGTTTGCGCTACGACCAAGCCAAACAGCACGACCGCGGCGACTTTCCAGAAACCGGGCGCGGTCGGGGAGTTCGCGGCCACGGGCACGCTTGGGGCAGCGGTTTCCGCCTCAATATCCCTTAACAGACGCGCAAGACCCAATTCACCGGGCGAGGGCACGACCTCTTCTGCCTGCATTTTGTTGCGCATCGCCTTGAGCGCTTCCAGCTCACCGGCCAATTGCGGGTCTGCGGCCACAGCGGCTTCAACCTCGGCGCGCTCATCGCCTTCAAGCGTGTCATTGGCCAGAAAAACCAGCAGCGCTTCGATCTCGTCCTTCGAAAGTTTGGAGTCTTCGGTCATATCCGTGCCTCCGTCATACGGGCCGACAAGCAATGCAACAGCAGCTTCTTGGCATGAAAGACACGTGTCTTGATCGTTCCTTCCGGCACATCCGCCGTCTGGGCGATCTGACCATAGGTCATGTCCTCGTAGAACGCCAACTCGATAGCGGAGCGGTGCTGCGGTTTGAGTTGATCCAGGCAATAGCGCAGATGTTCCGCCTCCTGGGCGGACGCCAGACAGGTCACCGCATCTGGGCTGTCATCCACGCGCTCGTCGATCTCGTCGGTGAGATCGACCCGTTTATGTTTGCGAAAGTGGTCCATTGTTTTCCTGTACGCTATCCCAAAAACCCACGTTTTGACCGTCGACCTTCCCTCGAAGCGCCCAGCCGAGCGCCAGATGTCCATGAAGACGTCATGCTGTATGTCGGCCGCTTCGTGCGGATCGTTCAATTTGGACGCGATAAATCTGAAAACCGGTTTCTCCATCTCCTTGTAAAAGGCGGCAAAGGCGGTGCGATCCCCCTCGGCCATCCGACCAAGCAGTTTTGCCAAATCTGCGTTTTGCATGGGTCCCCCTACCCTGGCTATTCGTGTTCTAACGCAATCGTCTTTCGGACGAAGATGCAATGGGATTGCCCGCGCGGTCAAAGGCAATGACCCGCCAGAACAATTCACGCCGCCCCCCCAGCCGTTGCAAAGTGTTAGGTTTTAATCGCAGCGACGTCTTGGATGAGGCCACAGCGGCCACGATATCGCTGGCAAATCCGGCCCGGCCTTGGGTCGAAAACTCCAGCTTGTAGCGCGCGGCCCCCTTTACGGGCCGCCACGAAAACCGTGTGGTTCGGGTGACCGATGAGCCCGGCTCAGGCGACGTAAGCCCAAGAGCTACGCCGCGCCGCGCGTCCGCGTCGCCAACCACGGAATAGCTAAGCTGCGGCAAGGGCGTGCGACTGGTACCGGGGATGACGTCATCAGGGACAAAACGCACCCGGTAAAGGCCAGAACCATCCGTCGGCAAATTCGGGGTTTCGAACACGGTGCGCCGTGCGCCGGAAAGGCGTTTGTTGACTCGACCTATGGGACGGAAGGCCGACGATCCGGTCGGCCCTGCCAGTTCCCATCGGCCCGAGAAAAACCCACGCCCGTTGGTTGTGACCACAAGACGCGCCGACAGCGGATCACCGGGATCCACCACACGGTAACGATTGCCGTCATCAAAGCTGAGGTCCACGTTGCGCAGCGACAGAGCCCCGCCCGAAGACGGCTGCGTGAGGATTGACGCAGCACTGGCTCCGCCACCAAATCCAACAGTGAACACACGATTATATGTGCCAGGCCCTGCAGCCGCGATGCGCTGAGCGGTCGTACGATCGACATATAGGCTTTCGGTGATGGTTACGAAAAACACGCCACCTCCGGGGTGCCGCACCGTGCGCGTGAGCGGCCCGCCAATCGTCGCCCCGAGATTGGTTACTCCGCTGGACGATGATACCGTGGCCACGCCACCAGTCGTCGAATTCAGTTGTATGCGCCAGCGGACCCGCAGGGTTGTAGCACCATCAGGGTTGATCTGCACGACGGTTGGTTGCCCAGCCACCGGGCCAATCGCCACCTGCGCGATCGCCATGTCGAGCCATGCTAGAAGCATCAGGACTGCTAAGAAAAATCGCATCTTTCTGCCTCCTTCCTAATTCGGCCAACGGGTGTTGGCACGCACCAACAGGCCAATCACAGCCTCGTGGTCCGTGGGGCTTTCCAAGGCATAAGGGCCGTCCCCGTACGATCCGTAGAGCACCAGTTCCGCAACACGACCCAAGGGCCGCGATGCCTCGGCCAGCACAAAAGACCCCGAGTCACCCAGCGGATCTCCCGATTCCGTTGCCGCCAGTTCAAGCGCGAGGTTCCAGTCGCGGCGCGACTGGTAACCCATTGTAAACCGTGCCTCATGCGTCCACCAATTGCCGAAATCACCGTCTACATGCGTTGCGTTGTAAAGTCCTGACAAGGTAAGGGCAGACGTGGGTCTATGCGTAACACTCAGCGTTAGAAGCTGGCGCAGTTCGTCCTGGTTAAAAACGCTTTGGTCGTTGAAATCGTCAATCGTGTATCCGAAAGACCACGTGCTTTTATCGCTGGACAAATCCATCGCGACATAGGCGGTCCTAGCAAAAAAATCGAGTGGCACAGGCCCAGCTATCGGAGTGACAAGACGATCCTGCCATTCAACGCTGGACCCAAAGCGTAGCGACCGACCGGTAAAGGTTTGGCCCGGGTTCAGTTGATAGGTTCCGTCAAGGGCGGCGTAGTTCAGCCGGTCCGTTTCCAGTGTTACAGGCCCACCGAAGTTCGTCTTGCGCGTTTCCGCAAGAAGACCCAGGAACAGGCGCTCGGCACTGTAATCGGCGGTGACACGGATCGTCTGGTTGCCCACCGGCATGCCGGGGTTGGCAAGGCTGAAATAGTCCGCATCGACGGCCTCGTAGGCGACGCCCAGCGTCAGTTGCCGGTTGGAACTTTCGGGCGACACCAAGTCATAACTCAGATACCCCCACGTCGCCTCGCCACTTTCGGCTGTCAGCGGACCGGCGCGGTCTTCGTCCCACCTTGTAAAGCCAACGTGTGCTCCGTAGCGCAGCCGACTGTCCTGTGCTGTGCCGTCAAAGCCAAATGACACGCCGTTGCCCTCGCCCGCAACCAATCCGCCAAAAGGAACTCCCGTCCCGCTATAGGTCTGAAAGGACATCGTCAGGTCACGCGATGCCATCGGTCTAAAGGCAAGGCGCGCGCCAAACATGCGATCGTCACTTTCTTCCAGCCCGGTAACGTTTTCCGCGCCCAACAAATCCTGCGTGCGCAAGGCAAAAAAGTCTGCGCGCAGGCGCGCGTCGCTTCGTGCGACCGAAAAGGACACCCCCCGTCTGTTGATCCCGTCCACGAGCACGGGATCAAATCTAAGGCCCTGATGCCCCATGGTTGCGGTCAGTGTCGTGCCGCCCTGGGTTTCCTGATACTGCAAGGAATAGTCTGTCAGGTTGAAGGGTTTGCGGTCAATCTGTTCGTTGCGGCGCGACGTCGCCACATAGCCAATATATCCAGTCACCGTGCTGTCACCGCTGCTGAAGGTCAGCCGCCCGCTGCTGCTTCCATCCAGCTCGGTCTCGCCGTTGACGCGGCGCAGCTCGGCCTCGTGCGTTGCCCGCAGTTCGGCTGACCAGCCGCTGCTGGAGGTGCCGACCGCACCAACACCACCGGTTTCATCACCATCCGTGTCAAAGGTGAAACTGTCCAGAACAGAGACGTTGTTGCCTTGGAAGAGATAAACGATGACCTCGTGTGCACCGGGGCCGACAAGCCCAGCCAAATCCACAACCAGTTGGTCCCCGACGATCTGGGCGAACTCGGTAACGTCAACCGCGTCGATCTCGATCGCGACTTCACCCTCCAAAGCACCGATGTCAACCGGCAGAACCAGTTGGCCATTTGCCGACACGAACCCCAGATCGTCAGCCACAGTTGGATGGGCCGCTACGGCCAGAAACAGCGAAATGAAACCAGACCTAAAGATGCGCATTCTGCGTCCTCAATCGGATCCTAAAAATACCTTCTGCAAAAATGACTTGAGCAAACCAACAATCCGGCGGTATTGGGCAGGCCCCCATCGCTTTCTGTCAAGCAAAACTGCGTTTGAGGTGATTAATTGCCCAATTTCAAACGCTCTTTTCCAATTCTGAGCTTCTTGGGTTTACCGCTGCGCTTGCCATGCGCTTGCTTGGTGCAATTGTCAGCCTCATTGGTTTCGAAGACCTGTTTGGCACCGTCCGCGCATGTGACAAGCAGCGCGCCACCACCAGAAAAATCAAGGGTCGGCCAGAACGGCAGCGGGTGATTGTAAGTCTGGTTTGGTCCCAGGGCCGGCGTCGGAACCACGATACGGTTGGGCAACGCAGCATTGAGATACGGCGCAACCAGCGGACCGACCGGATCGGGGCAAACCCCGGCGCAATGGATGGTGGTCAGCGTTGCAGGGGCGAACCCGCCGGTGTTCTGCACGCTGACGGTTCCCGTGGTCACATTAAGTGACGCGGCAAGGTTGTTGGCGTAAGCCGGGGCGGTTGCCAGAGCCATGACACCTGCCAAGGCTGTAAATGCGGCGTTGCGGATGATCGGCATGTGAAGTCTCCTTTGTGTCAGGGTGCCCGGCGGCCATGACGCGTGCCGCCGGGCAGAGGGGCAACCGGGCGTGGACAGTACCGCCCAAGGGATGCGCTGCCCCTCAGGGATTGCGGAAGACGTTTGTTCACAACGAACGGTGTCACGAAGGACCGGGGTGAACATCGAGTTGTGGAAAAGTGCTCCGTCAAATTTCTCTTTAGTGTCCATGAGACGGCGACGCGTCTTCAAAGGTTCAAAAAGAAAATCGCGTTAAGGCAGTTGCCCCAGCCAGATCCAGACAGAGAGGATGGACACCGCTGTGGCCACAAGGACCGCCGTCGCGGCCACTCGCATTGCCCGGCCATACATGCTGGCAAAAATGTAAGAGTTGATGCCCGGGGCCATGGCCGCCGTCAGCACCGCAGAGCGTGTCGCCTCAACCGGCAAGGACAACGCCAACCCAAGTCCACGCGTGATCACCGGATGCAGGACAAGTGCGACAAGGCAAATGTACATCACCAGCCGCAAGTCGCCCTCGGGACGGTAGCTGACCAAGACGCCGCCCAAGCCGAACAAGGCCGCAGGCAAGGCCGCGCGCACCATCAGATCAAGCCCGTCATTTACGGTCTGTGGCAGGGAAATTCCGGTGAAGTTGACGAAAAACCCCAAGGCGATACCAACGATCAGGGCATTGGAAAACATCGCCTTGAGCACCCGCGTTGCCAACGCCGGGCCCGCTTGCCCCCGTGCGCGAACGACTTCCATCACGGTGATCCCGATGCCGTAGCAGAACGGTGAATGCAGCGCGATAATGGCATAGTTGGCCTCCAGCGCATCTGCGCCGTACGCCCGTTCGGTCAAGGGAAGCCCCAACAACACCGAGTTGGAGAAAAGACAGCAAAACCCGACAACAACCGCATCTTCCCACGGGCGGCCAAAAATCAAACGTGCGCCGAACAGCCCCAGAAGAAAGCCCGACATCGCCCCGGTGTAGAAGCTAACCAGCAGACGCCAATCAAAGGTCTGTCCCAGATCCAACCGTGCGATGGCAACGAACAGAAGGCACGGAATGGCAAAATTCTGGGTGAATTTCATCAATCCATCAACGCCAGCCTGCGAAAACCACCCTTTCCAGACCGCCAGATAGCCAAACCCGATCACCAGAAAGACCGGCAGAATAACATCCAGCAGGGCCTGCATCGCAGCCTAATCCCTGTAGGTAATCACCATGCCGTCAAAGGCCGGGGTGATGTAATCAGGGGTTTCCTCGACAAGTGTCTGGTAGTCCATGTCGATATGCATATTGGTCAGGATAGCCCGCCGTGGGGCCGCCCGTTCTATCCACGCCAGCGAGTTTTCCAGATGCGAATGGGTGGGATGCGGTGTGCGGCGCAGCGCATCGAGGATCCAGCAATCCAGCCCTTCCAGCGCCTTCCAGCTTTCGTCTGGAATCGCAGCAACATCAGGCAGGTACGCCAAGTCACCAACCCGGAAACCCAAGGCTTCGATCGTGCCATGGTTCACTTCGAACGGGTGCAAAACGATGGTACCCCCTGCCCCGTCGATCACCACATCGCCCTTGATCGTGTGCATGTCCAGGATCGGCGGATAGGGGCTGTCCTCGGGCTGAATGAACGCATAGCCAAAACGGGAATACAGTGCGTTCTGCGTGTCACCATCTGCCCAGACAGGCAGACGCTGGCGCATGTTGAAGACGATCATCCGCAGGTCGTCGAGGCCATGCACGTGGTCGGCATGTGCATGTGTGTAAACAACCGCATCAAGCGCCCCAACGCCGGCATCCAGCAATTGCGCACGCAGGTCCGGCGAACTGTCGATCAGAACGCGGGTGATGCCATTCTCTGTCTCACGCTCGATCAGCAGCGAACAACGGCGGCGGTAGTTCTTTGGGTTTTCCGGGTCACAATCCCCCCAATTGCCACCCAGCCGTGGCACCCCTCCGGACGAGCCGCAGCCAAGGATGGTAAATCGCGTTTCCCCCATCAGGCGGCGGCCCTGTATTGTGCGACTTTCCAGAAAAGACGGTCAAAATTGGCTTGTGTCTGTGCTGCGAATTCGGGCCACTCCATGCCAAAGACTTCGGCCCCTTTCCGGGCGGTGTGCACTGAATACGCCGGCTCGTTGCGCTTGCCGCGAAAGGGTGGCGGCGCAAGGTAGGGCGCGTCGGTTTCCACTAGAATCCGCTCTACTGGCGCGGCGGCAAAGATTTCGCGAAGCTCCTGACTTTTGGGAAAGGCGACAATTCCGGACATCGACAGGTAAAAGCCTAAATCGATTGCTGTTCGGGCCAGCGCCGCGCCCGATGAAAAGCAGTGCATAACACAGGTGAATGCACCATTCGCGTGTTCTTCTCGCAGGATGTGCGCCATATCTTCATCCGCGTCGCGCGAATGGATGATAAGCGGCAGTCCTGTCTGGCGTGCAGCCTCGATATGCAGTCGCAGGCTCGCCTGTTGCGCCACCGCGCTCTGGGATGTGTAATGGTAATCCAGCCCGGTTTCGCCAATACCTACGAATTTCGGA
>JBCBTE010000007.1:0-50643 GCA_039818805.1 Pseudomonadota bacterium | reverse complement strand
CGCGTGCGTGCGCTCCCAAGCGGTGCGACAACGGATTTCAACCACTTCTACCGCGCCAGTCAGGCCACTGGCACACCAGAGCCGGACGTGGCTGTATGCGAAGGGCTGCATTGCGGCGGGCACCAAATGGTCAACTGGCCGGCGCAATCCGCGCGGTTGGACACGTGCCTTGGCGATGTTGCGATCGGCATGATCGACACCGGTCTAAACGAAGATCACGAAACCTTTGATGGTGCACGATTGACCGTGCATCGGTTGTCCTTTGACAAGCTCGAACCCTCGCGTGCGATCCACGGTACTGCCGTTGCTGCAGTGTTGATCGGCTCTCCCAAAAGTCGCTCGCCCGGTTTGCTTCCTGGAGTAAAACTGTTTGCAGTCGACGTCTTTCATCGCGCGGGGAGCGATGAAAGATCTGATGTCTATTCGCTGCTCGAAGGTTTGTCCTATCTTGCCGAACAAAACGTGGATGTCATCAACCTCAGCTTGGCGGGGCCGGACAACGTGCTGCTGGAACGTGCCCTCGCCGACCTGAGCGGCATCGGCGTCATTTCAGTCGCGGCAACTGGCAATGCGGGTTCGAAAGCAACACCGCAATATCCTGCAGCCTACGAGGATGTCATCGCGGTAACCGCGGTCGACCGCAATGCACGTGTCTACAGACGCGCAGTCCGTGGAGAGCATGTGGATTTTTCCGCGCCGGGGGTCGATGTTTGGACCGCCGCCTCGATCAAAGGCGCACGTCCAAAGAGCGGTACATCCTTTGCCGCGCCCTTTGTCACCGGTGCCGTGGCACTGCTGGTCTCTGAAACCGAGGGGTTGACGCCTGCAGATGTTCGATCCCGACTTGTCGAAACGGTTCAAGATCTTGGGCCAGAGGGCCACGACCCAACATATGGTCACGGCCTTATCTCTCTGCTTGGTGCCTGTGAAGGTTAGTTTTGCTGGTGTTCAAGGTGGTTCTGCACGAACCATCGCACTTCGCAAATGTGCGGTTCCATGAGGCCGTGAAATCAAGTTCACAAGCCGACTTTCGTGTTCTCACTTTTCACGCGTCATTTTAGAACATATAGTGAACAACATGGCGAAGCTTAGTCTGTCCGACAAACTGTCAATCCTTGCCGATGCGGCGAAGTACGACGCCTCGTGTGCTTCTTCGGGCGGCGAGCGGCGCGACAGTCGTGACGGAAACAGCTTCGGCTCATCTGGTGGGGCGGGCATCTGTCATTCTTATGCGCCGGACGGACGATGCATAAGCCTGTTGAAGATCCTCATGACGAATTTCTGCATTTATGACTGTGCGTATTGTGTTAATCGTATCTCGAGCCGGGTCCAACGCGCGCGTTTCAGCGTGGAAGAAGTGGTGCACCTGACGGTAGAGTTCTATCGGCGCAACTACATTGAGGGCTTGTTTCTGTCGTCGGGCATCATCCGCTCGCCGGATGACACAATGGCAGACATGGTTCGGATCGTGAGAACATTGCGCGAAGAAGAGAGTTTCCGGGGTTACATACACCTAAAGACCATACCCGATGCGGCACCCGAGCTGTTGGACGAGGCGGGCAAGTGGGCTGACCGTTTGTCGATCAACGTGGAATTGCCTACGCAACAGGGTCTCGACAGTCTGGCACCCGAAAAAGACTTGCAAGAGATCCGCAAGGCAATGGCCACAGTGCGGATCAGACGTGAGGAGAGCCGTGAAAAGACGTATCGTGGCCGACGCAAGGCCCGGTTTGTTCCGGCAGGGCAATCAACTCAAATGATTGTCGGGGCGGATGGCGCAACAGATGCAACGATCCTGTCGCAAAGCACCAACCTCTATGCGAATTATGCGCTGAGCCGCGTTTACTATTCAGCCTTTTCTCCGATTCCTGACTCCTCGACCATTCTGCCCTTAAAATCACCGCCGCTACAGCGAGAGCACCGACTCTACCAAGCGGATTGGCTGTTGCGTTACTATGGCTTCGAGGCTGAAGAACTCGGCAGTCACGGCATGCTTGATCTCGACCTCGACCCAAAGCTTGCCTGGGCTTTGCAACACATCGAACGGTTCCCGGTGGACGTTAATCGCGCCAGCAAGGAAGAGTTGCTGCGAGTGCCGGGTTTCGGCACGCGATCGGTGCAACGTATCATTGGCGCCCGCCGACATGGCGCTTTGCGGTACGAAGATCTTGTTGCCATAGGGGCCGTCATGAAAACGGCCAAGGCTTTCATAACAGCCCCCGGATGGAGTCCCGCTGGACTAAACGATACAGACAACCTGCGCGCCCGTTTTGCCCCGCGTCCCGAACAGCTAGTGCTTTTGTGAAATACAGCGTCGAAATACCCAAGATCGGTGCTGTGGACGTATGGCGCAAATCCGCACGGCAGCTTTTGGCACTTGGAATCGCACCAGAACTTGTTCATTTCGGGACGGGTACCGGTCTTTTTGCAATGACGCCACTTCCAACCCAGCCAAAGGCACCACCGGCGGTTACGTTGTCGAAATCGGCTGTTCAATTGATCGAAACAGCGTTGTGCCACGCTGATCCCGAGCGGTTTGATCGTGCTTACGCGCTGATTTGGCGCCTAAAGGAACGGCAGGTTCGGTTTGGCGATCGGTCGGACCGTGCAATGCGCAAGATCATGGCGCAAGCAAAAGAAGTGCGGCGCGATATCCATAAGATGCACGCCTTCGTTAGATTTCGCGAGGGACCCCCGAACGGAACACGCCGGGCCTTCGCAGCGTGGTTCGAGCCGACGCACAACATTGTCGAGACCGCGACGCCGTTCTTTGCCAAACGGTTCGGTGACATGGATTGGATGATCAAAACGCCGGAGCTGACGGCCCTGTTCCGCGACGGCGTCTTAACCTTCGAGGAAACGACCGACCCTGCACCGCCGCCGGACGATGCCACCGAAGAATTGTGGTGTCGCTACTACGCGGCAATCTTCAACCCTGCGCGTCTTATGGTTTCAGCCATGCAATCGGAAATGCCGCAGAAATACTGGAAAAACCTTCCCGAGACACTGCAGATTCCTCAGCTGATCCGATCTGCCGCTGAGCGTGTAGACCAGATGAAGGCGCTCGCCCCATCGCAGCCGCCCGCATTCGCCCGTGCCATTGCGCGACAGCCGTCCTGCAAAATGGCGCATCAGGCAACAAGCGCGCTTGAAAAGACAATGCTCGATGCAAGGCGCTGCACCAGATGTTCTATCGGGGGCCGTGCGACGCAACTCGTCTGGGGAGAAGGACCCACTGACGCAAAGATCATGATCGTGGGAGAACAGCCGGGTGACCAAGAAGATCTTAGTGGCAGACCGTTTAACGGGCCCGCTGGCGCGGTGTTGGACATGGCACTTGAGAAGGTAGGGTTTTCACGAGATCGCGTGTACATCACAAATGCGGTAAAACACTTCAAGTTCAAACCACGTGGAAAGCGACGTATCCACCAGCGCCCAAACACTGGTGAAGTCGATGCTTGCCGTTGGTGGCTGGAGTTTGAAATTCAGCAAGTGCGTCCGTTTTTGATTGTTGCGTTGGGGGCAACCGCCGCACGCGCGTTGACCGGATCCGGTGATCAGATCGCAGATCGCCGCGGACAGGTCGAGACCGGGTTTGCGGCATTGCCTGTTTTTCTGACAATTCATCCGGCTTACTTGCTGCGTCTTCGTAACCCTGCCGAGGCCAGCCTGCAGACACAACGATTTCACGAGGATATCACTTTGGCCATTTCGTATATGCAACTGCTTGAATTCGAAAATCGTGGAAAGACCCAGACCCAGATATGACGCCAGTCGAGCCGTGCAGGTGCCAGAAGTGTAAGACAAGCAGTTTGTGCGCTGCGCATTTCACCTGTGGCTGCTGAATTTTTGAAACGGCCCCAGAGCTCAGTCGTCGATACCAAGGTTTAGCTTGTGTTGGCCTGCGCGCGCACGCGTTCAGGTAAGCCTGTCAAATGATGCTTCGGAAACTCTACCGATCCTGCGTAATTGATCGCCGGAACATAAGCAGGCTCAACGTCAACAACGCCGCCCCGAGCAAAGCGATCGACAAAAACTCGACCCAGACAGTTTCAAGACCAGCGCCCTTGTAGACGATGGCTTGGCTGAACGACATGAAATGCCGCGATGGCAGTATCAGCGTAACAACCTGAAGCCAATCAGGCTGGCTTTCGATGGGTGTTTCACCTCCGGAAAGCATAAGCATAGGCAAAACAATAAGCATCACGAGCAAAGCAAACTGCGCCATCGATTGCGCCAACGTTGCTATGAAAACACCAAGCGCGGTCGCCGTAAAAAGAAACACTGCTGTGCCAACCAGAAACAAAGCTTTTGATCCGACAATGGTGACGCCAAGGAACCCCTCAAGAACAAACGTGAGTGCAAGCGTGGCGGCCACCAGAACAACAGCGGCGTTGGCCCAAATCTTTGCCATGGCGATATCGAATGGTGAAATTGGCATGGCGAGCAAGTGCTCAATTGTTCCGTGTTCGCGCTCACGGATCATTGCCGCTCCGGTCAGGATTGTCGTTAGCCACATGATCTGGCCGATGATCGCAACAATGCTTGCGAACTGAACCGTGTCACGATTTGGGTTGAAAGCGCTGTGAACCACCAGTTCTATCGGTGACTCAACAGCAAGATCCGCCCCGACAGCAAAGCGGCGGATCTCGTCGCTGAGGATGCTGGTAACATAGTTTGACCCGATGCCAGCCTGCTCCATCGCTGTCGCATCGATCAAAACTTGAATCTCCGGAGCGCGAGCTGCACGGAGGTCTTGTTCAAATCCTGGCGGGACCGAAACAACAAATAAAAACTTGCCGGCGTCCATCTGTGCTGCGCCCGTTCCCGGTTGAATCTGCACGACAGGCTGAAACTCGGGTGGGAAAAATGCCGTCGCAAGCACACGAGAAAGCTGGGAGTCGTCCTCATCCGAAAAAGCGATTGAGGCATTGTTGACGGAGGTCGACACGCCTGTCGCTTCCATGACCGGCGCAAGCGTGAAGGAATAGGCAAGAAGCATCATCATGACCCAGTCACGCCTTAAGCTCATCATCTCTTTCAGGCCAAGCCAGAAAATTCTGTGTATCCGGCGCATTTCAACGCTCCTGTTGGCGCAAAAACAGAACTGCCAGCAACGTGAATGCAGGCCCGAAACAGGCGAGCGCCAGGATGTCGGGCAACAAGGCATCCCAGCCAAGACCCTTGGTGAATGCACCTACGTTCAAGTGAAGAAAGTACGAGGATGGCCACAACGAGCCGATTGTCTTCGAGACGCCATCAAGCGTCGACACGGGCTGTAGCAACCCCGAAAACTGGATCGTCGGCAAAACTGATGCAATCGCAGTCGCAAAGACTGCGGCAACCTGGCTTGACGTCAAAGTGGCAACAAACAACCCGTAAGAGGTGGTGGCCCAGACATAGAGAACCGCGCCAACGGCCAACGGCAAAGGATCACCCTTCAACGGTACGCCGAAGATGAACACCGTCATGGCCGCGAGGATCAGGAAATTCGCAAAACCAATCGCGACGTAGGGCGCCTGCTTTCCGACCAAGAACTCAAGCCGCGTCGTCGGTGTCACGTAGAAATTCGTGACTGATCCCAGTTCGCGCTCGCGCGCGATGCTGACCGCAGACAATATCGCGGGAAGCATGATCAGTAGAATCGCCGGCATCCCCGGTGCCATTGATGCGATGCTTTCAAAACTCTGATTGTATCGGAAGCGCGGTTCGATCTGCGCAAGTGGCTCGGTCGTCCAGCCAGCCTCGCGTGCGTAGGTCTCAAAAAAACCTTGATGCAAGCCCGCGACATACCCCTCAACCGTCTCGCCCTTGAAGGGGATGGCCCCATCAACTGTAACCAAAACCTCCGTTGTTTCGCGCGCCTGGACCTTGCGCCCAAAATCTGGTGGCACTTCTATCACCAATGACACATCCCCTTCGCGCAAGCGACGGCGGCCTTCTTCAACCGACGTCAGCGGAGGCGTGGGCATGAAGTAACGCGAGCCCTCAACCTCGGCGATATACGCGCGGCTTTCGGGGCCTTGCGACAGGTCCAGAACGCCGAATTTTAGGTCTTCGATGTCCAGCGAAATTCCAAAACAGAAGACAAGCATAAGGATGGCGGAACCAATGAACGCGAAGGCAAGTCTGACCGGGTCACGTAGCACCTCGATCGTTTCACGTCTCGTGTAGGCCGAGACGCGCTGAAAGCCGCCAGCCGCTTTGCCCGGGCTGACACTTTTGGTCGGCACGTCTGGGGCAACGACGGGTGCTGGTGGTTCCGCATCCTC
The DNA here is from genome assembly GCA_039818805.1 of Pseudomonadota bacterium. Classification (GTDB taxonomy): domain Bacteria; phylum Pseudomonadota; class Alphaproteobacteria; order Rhodobacterales; family Rhodobacteraceae; genus Roseovarius. The sequence goes on along the minus strand of JBCBTE010000007.1, from coordinate 44,371 downwards.
TAGCGCCGCGACAAACGCCTTTTCCAAGGTGTCCGTACCCGCCGCCTTGGTCAGGTCCGCAGGCGTGCCGATGGCCAGTACTTTGCCCGCATGCATAAGCGAAACCCGGTCGCATCTTTCGGCCTCGGACATGAAATGGGTCGAGACAAAAATCGTTACACTATCTCGGCGCGAGAGCTCGAACAGCAACTCCCAGAAAACGTCTCGCGCTTCGGGGTCGACGCCAGACGTCGGTTCGTCAAGGATAAGCACGCGTGGCCGATGGATGACCGCGACTGCGAGAGAGAGGCGTTGCTTGATACCCAGAGGCAGCCCATTGGCAAGACTGTCAAGATGGTCAGCAAGACCAAAGCGTTGGGTCAGCTCCGCGATCCGCTCCTCACGGTCGGGTAATTCAAAAACCCTCGCATGAAGCCGCAGGTTCTGTCGTACCGTCAATTCACCGTAGAGCGAAAACGCCTGGCTCATGTATCCGATGTCGCGCCGCGCTTCCCGGTTGCGGGCATCCACCGGTCGACCAAACAAAAGCACCTGACCGTCACTGGCAGGAAGCAGACCCGTCAGCATTTTCATCGTGGTTGATTTGCCGCAGCCATTTGACCCAAGAAAGCCGAAAATTTCACCACGGTGGATTGAGAAATCAACACCTGCGACGGCGGTGAAATCTCCAAAGTGCCTTGTCAAATCTTCCGCAACTATGACCGGTTCGCCATCTTTTTTCGGTTCTTCAGGCAATATTTTCAATGCCGATTGCGAAGCTGAGCCATCGCGCAGCGCCCGATAGGCGGCTTCCAGGCTGTCGGCCGCGCCACGCAATTCGGTCGGGCTGCCTTCAAACAGGACACGACCTTCATCGATGGCGATAATCTGATCAAATTGCTCCGCTTCTTCCATGTAAGCCGTGGACACCAGCACGCTGAGGTGCGGACTTTTGTCTTTGATCGCGGAAATCAGAGACCAGAATTGTCGTCGCGACAACGGATCAACGCCCGTTGTCGGTTCGTCCAAAACAAGCAGTTCCGGATCGTGGATCAATGCGCAGCAAAGGCCAAGCTTCTGCTTCATCCCGCCAGAAAGCTTTCCCATTAAACGGTCCGCGAACGGAGCCAACCCGGTGGCCGACAACAGCGGCGCGATACGCGCATTACGTTCCCGTTGGTCTTGACCGAAAAGCCGCGAAAAAAACTCCAAGTTTTCTCGCACCGACAGCTCGGCGTAGAGATTTCGGCCCAGCCCTTGCGGCATGAACGCAATGGACGGGCAAATCCTCCGACGGTGTTTCGGGTCAGCCATTTTGCCGCCCAGAACGTTTACGTCACCGGATTGCAGGGCTTTCGCCCCGGTCACGAGGCCAAGCATTGTGGACTTCCCAACGCCATCGGGACCAATCAAACCCACTAATTTGCCCGCTGGCAATTCCATCGATATGTCGTTCAGCGCGACGCGCTTTCCATACCGGTGTGTAACCCCTTTGATCATGATCGCCGGGGCCACGGTGTCAGCACTCATTCGAACATCTCCGGCGGAATCCGGCGGTTCAGGTTTTCTGGCCAATCTATGTTGGAATTCAGGCGGATCACCGCGACACCGCGCAACCCTGTTTTTACGTGCTCAATGCGGCCGGCTACCAGCTCTGGCGGAATTCGCACACGCACACGAAAAACCAGTTTTTCGCGCTCATCCAGCGTTTCGACCTGCTTGGGCGTGAACTGGGCCTCCGGCGAGACAAAACTAACCACTGCTGGAATTGTATAATCCGGCAGCACATCCAGGATGATCCGCGCCTCGGCTCCAATCGGCAAAAGCCCTGCATCGCCGGCGGGCAAGAATACTTCCATGTAGACATTGTCGAGACTGAGCAAAGTCAAGATCGGTTCACCGGCCGCAACCACTTCACCCGGTTCGGCAAGCCTGTAAAGCACCCTTCCGGGCAATGGTGCTGACAACGTGCTGTCGCGCACCTGCGTCGTGATACGGCGCACTTCGGCTTGGGCCGCCGCAATTTGGCTTTCAGACGTGGCTACACGTGCACTGGCGGCGCCCAAAACGGCCTCGGCAACACGCAGCGTAGTTTCTCGTTCGTCAAAGACGGATTCGGGGATGTGTTCACTGGCAAGCAGTGTTCGGGCACGTTGGAACTCATGCTCGGCCAGGCGCAACTCGCTTTGACGCTGCAACACAAATGCCTCTGCTTCCGCTTTGGTTTGACGGGCCAACGCAACATCGGCTTTGGCGCGGTCAAGCTCGGCTTCCAGTTCGTCGGTGTCCATTTCAACCAACAGATTTCCGGTCTCCAAAAGGTCACCTTCGATCGCCAATATGGTATCAACGCGACCCGCTGTTTTCGGAGCAATCTCGACCTGTTCGGCCTCTATCCGACCATTGCCCTGTACGAACCCGTCAGGCAGGTGCTCGCGTTGTTGCGACAGGACTGAATACACAACGGCGCCACCGCCAAGGATAACAATAGCTGCCGCTATGACCGTGCCAGAAAATTTCATGAAAGCGCCTTTCGAAACGTGTAAATCAACGAACCAATTGGTGTGAAGTCAGACCGGTCTGAAGCCATGGAATTCGTGAACCAACAGACAGCGGCAAGGGTGTCGCAGAACTCCGCGGCGACCACGAGCAACGCGCAACGGCGACGCAAATCCTGACACCCCCGCACAACAGATCCGGAACGGCAACCATAGACATCTTTACTCGACCGGACCGTGGCACTGGAGATCGAAACTCAAGTCAAAAATGCCGCGTTTACTTGCTTGGTGGAACGGAGAACGCCTTGGCGCTCATTTCAACCAGCTTGCCAGTCTCTGCTTGGTATTGGTCCAATGCTTTCTGGATGAACTGGGTCTGAATGTGCTGAACTTCGCCGAGGTTTTTGCAATGCAGCAATTGATGCTGGGTCTTTACATCTTCCTTGATCCGTTCGGCGACAAAGCTGAGGACTTCGGCGCCCATATCACTCATGGCCTCCATCCAGAACGCGCTCAGTCCAAGCATGCTGCCAACACCCTCTGCTGGCGTTTCGGCAATGGAACTGGGCGATGTCTGGTCTTTTGACGGTGCAGTGGAGCTTTGTTTGGTAGCCATCTCATCCTCTCCATTCTGGTTTCGTTTGGCTTGGGTTTATCGGAAGAAACACCTTGCTGGATTGACATTGCTCAATCCAATTTGCCCTTAACCCTAGATACGGAAATCTCAACGGTCTGAGCGGGGGATAGATGTGTCGGAGATGGATCACTTCGCAGGTCTGACCGAAGAACAGGTACAAGACGCGAGGGCGAAATTTGGCTGGAACGAGCTTCCAGCGGCGGTGAATGCCACTCGACTTCAGGTGTTCCTGCGACAATTTTCAAGTGTTCTGGTGTTGATTTTGATTGTTGCGGCGGTTGTCGCGCTCTCATTGGGAGAAACAATCGACGCGATCGCGATTGGCCTGGTCGTTATGCTCAACGCGATCCTTGGCTACATCCAGGAATGGCGCGCGGAAACGGCACTGGCGTCCTTGCGCAAATTGATAGCACCCAAGGCAACGGTTTTGCGCGATGGGCGCGAACAGCTCATTCCAGCGCGGGACATCGTACCAGGTGACATCCTTGTACTGTCATCCGGGGCAAAGATCGCCGCCGATGCACTGGTCCTGAGGGCGACAGAACTGAATGCGGATGAAAGCATCTTGACCGGTGAGTCACTTCCCGTCGCCAAGACCACAAGCGGAGAGCGCGCTGTTGTCTTTGCAGGCACGTCCATCGTTGCAGGCCGAGCAGAAGCGCGTGTCACGGCCACCGGTGCAAAGACGGAATTCGGCAAGATCGCGCATCTTACCGGCTCTTTCGGCGTCAAGACAACCAATCTGCAAACCAAGCTGGGACTGTTGGCCAGGCAGATGGGATTTGCCGCGTTGCTTGTGGCTGCGACGGTTGCGGGCCTCGGCATTGCCTTGAACCGAGACAGCCTCGAGATGGTACTTACCGGGTTGTCCCTTGCCGTCGCGATCGTGCCAGAGGGATTACCAGCGGTTGTGACGATCACACTGGCTTTGGGAGCGACTGCAATGGTGCGCCAAAAGGCACTAGCCCGTCGATTGCAGGCCGTAGAAACGCTTGGAGCGGCATCCGTCATTTGCACCGACAAGACCGGAACGCTGACAGAAAACAAAATGACGGCCACGCAGATTTGGACGATGGACCGGACATACGACGTTACCGGCACCGGGTATGATCCTCAGGGCCAAATATCGGTGGATGGACAAACACTGCGTGCAAGTGACGACGCCATTTTGGCGAAAGTGCTTCAGACCGGGCTTTATTGTAACCATGCTAGCTTGCGTAAGACCGAGGAACGCTGGGACATTGTCGGAGCCCCAACAGAAGGCGCACTGGTGACATTGGCGCTGAAGGGATCCTTGGAACTATCAGAAAAACGCAACCTGCTGGCCGAGATCCCCTTTAGCAGCGCGCGCAAAAGAATGAGCGTGTTGTACCAGTCGGGAAGCGAAACCTTTGTCATGACAAAGGGCGCACCGGAAACGGTCGTTGATGTGTGCAAAACGGTGATGACCGAAGACGGTGTTCGACCACTAACACCTGCGGATCGCAAGACAATCGAAGAAGCATACACGGCGATGGCACAGCGGGGCCTGAGGGTTATCGCCTTGGCTTATCGCAGTGCTGAAAAGCACCAGATCATCGAAGAAGACCTTACTTTCCTTGGCCTTGTCGGTCTGATTGATCCCCCGCGGTCAGAAGTGAAGGAGGCAATCGCCGCAACAAAATCGGCTGGCATCCGCGTGATCATGATCACCGGAGACAGCCCGGTTACGGCACGCGCGATTGCCGATCAACTGTCTTTGAATGTGCAGAGCTGCGTGTCGGGGGCGGAGTTGAACGAGTTGGGCGACACCGCGCTGACCAAGCTTTTGGCGACCGACGTTTTGTTCGCCCGGACGAAACCAGAGCAAAAGATGAGAATTGTTCGTGCATTGCAGGCGGGCGATCAAATAGTTGCCATGACCGGCGACGGCGTGAACGACGCCCCGGCCCTTAAACAAGCCGATATAGGGGTATCCATGGGGGTCCGCGGAACCGACGTTGCGCGCGATGCCTCTGACCTCGTTCTTTTGGACGACAACTTTGCCACCATCGTGCGAGCGATAGCGGAAGGTCGGCGCCAGTTTGCCAATGTTCAAAAGTTCGTTCGCTACCTTCTGTCATCCAACGCGGGCGAGATTGTTGCCCTGGTTATCAACATCGCGATCGGTGGGCCTCTGATCTTTTTGGCAACACAGATTCTGTGGATGAACCTGATCACTGACGGGGTCACGGCCCTTGCGCTTGGCTTGGAGAAATCCGAGCCAGATCAGATGCGCCACCCACCTCGAAGAAAGGCAAGCGAAATCCTTGGGCTTCGCGGTATTTTGACGATTGTCTTGCTGGGTCTGTACACCGGCCTCTCCAGCCTCTGGATATTCATTCACCACCTCGATCAAGGGGTCGATGTTGCTCGGACAACAGCATTTACAGCAATGGTTGTTTTCGAGAAAGTGAGCGTCTTTGCGTTTAGATCCTTGCGGCTGCCCGGATGGCAGATCGGTTGGTTCAGCAATCCGTTTTTGCTTGGCGCTTTGGCGGTGACCCTCGGCGCGCAAGTTTTGGCGGTTTATTGGCCGCCCCTTCAGACCCTGCTGTGTACTGTTCCGGTCGGTGCTTCAGAGTGGCAATGGATTGCGCTATTTGCATTACCAATTTTGATCGTGCCAGAAGCGGTTAAGGCCATTTTCCACTACCGCGCAAGATAGTAGGCAAAGAAACTTGCGAAGAAAATGATCAACACAAGTATGGAATCAAGGCCAAACGTGCCGACTTTTGGTTTGCGCCGGACGATAAGACCGATGAGGTACACCGCGGTCACAGCAATACCAAACGACAGAGACAAGCTTACAGTCCGCGATACGTCCTGCAATATGGGGCCGCCCCGAAACAGAACATCAGCCGGGAAGACCAGTACCAACATGATCAGGTTGCTGCCAAAGATGTTTGAAATGGCCATGGTGTAGGCGCCAATGCGAACGGCGGTGATGCTTGTTGTGAGCTCTGGCAGGGATGTGGCGGCTGCCAAAAGGGTTACACCGATAAAGCCCGTTCCAAGACCGGATTGGTCCGCAATACGCTCGGCGAAAACGACAAGGAGCAGGCCAAAAACAAGAATGGCAACGCATGCACCAATCGCTTGCCAAACAAGACATGCGTTGCTTGATGCCGACAGACCGGACGGGGCGGGAAAAGGAAGTGGGTTTGGATCGGGCAAATCGACAGGTACCCAATCGCTTACATCATCGTACCGGCGCAACAACCAGATCGCGCCCGCATATGTTATCGCAATCAGAACACTTCCCAAGCCAACTTGAAAAAACTCCAGCGTTTCGCCCAGTCCCGTCACGATCAACGCAACCGACAAAAGAAAAACCAACAAGGTGGCCTCAAGAGCGTGGTTTGCCTTGCGCGGATAGTTTGTAATGGCGCTCTTTGCCCAAAAATCCGACATCGCCAGAATAGCCGTTTGCAGTGCGATGCCTCCAAAAAGATTGTTAAGCACAAGCTCCCGCGCCTGACTTGCGGCAGCACTGAGCGTCGTGGCAACTTCAGGCAAAGACGTTGCCAAAGAGAGCAACAACAAACCGACTAGCGATTTCGCTAAATGAAAGCGATCCGCGAGCGTGTCTGCCAAGTAAGCTAGGCGCGCACCCGAGATCCAAACCACCATTGCAAAAATGGCGAAGCACAAAAGACTAAGCGGCAGTGGAGTGACCGGAAGCTCCATATCTTGGCGATATAGAAATCGGGCTTTGCCTTCTTGATCCTGCTCAAACTGCGAAGATGATCCTGGGCAGCAGTCGACCGTCAAAGCAACATGAACAAACTTTTGTCCACTGAACCGGCACCGCGACTGGTTTCTGACAACAAAGGCGCCATTGCGATGGCTTGACAGTCCACATCGTTGCCGAGACTACGGTCTTTTCTTTACGAGGCCTGCAAGCCAATTGGCACAGCCGCCATTGAGCAAAGTCAATCTTGGATCAAAGTCGCAACGTAAGGTTTTAGCGACAGCGAGATCGGCGATGTTTGCAAACTCGGTAAAACTCTTCTCTTTGTGTGGCTTCGACCTCAAGATTGATCCAAGTTGGCTCTTGATCGCGGCCCTTATCACCTGGAGCCTGGCACAAGGATACTTCCCATCAGCCGTCCCGGGACAAACCGATCAGGTTTATCTGGTGATGGCATTGGTTTCGATGCTGTGTTTTTTCGCATCGTTGGTACTGCACGAACTGGCGCATTCTCTTGTTGCAAGGCAGTTTGACGTTCCCATCAAGGGTATCACGCTTTTTCTGTTCGGTGGTGTTGCAGAACTTGGTGGAAATCCGAAATCTGCAACCGCCGAGATCTGGGTGGCCTTGGCAGGACCGATAATGAGCTTTTGTCTGGCCTTTGTGTTTTGGGTTTTGGCAAAACTTTCTGATTTAGCTTTTGCATTTCCACATATCACTGAGATCCTGATTTACCTTGCGACGATCAATTCCGTGCTCGCACTTTTCAATCTTTTGCCGGCGTTTCCACTTGACGGCGGGCGGGTCTTGCGCGGGTATCTTTGGTATCGCCACGGTGACATTCTGCGCGCCACAGAAGCGGCCGCGAAGTCAGGAACGGTGTTCGCCTATGGTTTAATGGCATTGGGCGTTTTGGCCTTGTTTCAGGGCGTTGTTCTGGCCGGATTGTGGTACGTGATGATCGGCGGGTTCCTTTTGGTCGCCGCTCGGTCGAGTTATCAAAGCCAGCTTTCCCAGACGTTTTTCGAAGACAAGTGCGTTTGCGATCTTATGAACGAAAGCCCTGTCGTGGTTGACCCCGCGGTGACGCTGGCCGAATTCGCAAACCGGATTATGCTGCCGCAACGGGTTACCTTTGTGCCCGTTGTCGAAGACGGCATGCTTCTGGGGCACATGGACCAACATGTGTTGACCGGCATTGACCGCGAAAACTGGGCAGAAACGCAAGTCGGCGACGTGTTTGCGGAAGTTGGTACGGCAAGGACCGTTTCGCCTGAAATGCCCGTCGCAGAACTTATGCAAACCATTGCAGAGACAGGCCAAAGAAAGTTTCTTGTGACGAAAGGTGCAACACTTTCAGGTGTAATTACATTGGCGGATCTGACTGGGTACCTCAGGCTGGCTGATATGATCCGGCATCTTTGACTAAGATAAACGACGCATGTTCATTACCGGTCTGATCGAATTGATGACATCAATACCCGTGTCAGGCCACTGACAGACAGGCGCACTTTGCCAAGTGATTTATCTTCTGTGTCGTGCTTCCAAGTATCAGGCTTGAAACACGACCAAGACCACGCCGGCCGGTTACAATCAGATCGGCACCTATCTCGTCGGCATAAGCAAGAACCTCTGCCGCCGGATCACCGTGCTGCATGTATGTTTTCACAGGTCCGCAATCGGCGGCCGCTAGTGTCTTCATGCACGCGTCTAATACTTTCTGACCCGCTTCCTCGACTTCAGCAAAGCTGGGTTTGGTCGTGGCGACACGATAGCCGGGGGCGGCGCCAACCACGAAGCCCACGGTTTCGCCATGCGGAATGTGCACAAGGGTAACCGTTGCGTCATAGTGCTTTGCCAGATCGCATGCGACCAACGCCGCTGATTTTGACTGTTCCGAGCCGTCTATTCCAACGATGATTTGCTTAAACACTTTGATATCTCCCTTGTTTGTCAAAAAGTTGCTGCACTAGACGGCAATGAAATCGCCAAGCCGGGCCTCAAGGACGTGTATTGGTTGCGCAGAAAAATCCTTTGCAATTTCACCGATAACCACCGAACGAAGATCGTCTTCGAGATGCGCGCGAAACAGGCCCAGCATGTGAGGTCCACATGCAATGATCAGTCGGTCAAACTCCTTCGCGCGGAGTGCGTTTGAAAGCTCTTGCAAAACGTGCTTGGCAAATTTCGTTTCAGTTTGCAGTCGAGTATCTGTCTGTTCGACAGCCGAAACACCGGGACCTGCGATGCTGTGGCCAACTCCAGGTTTATCGTCTGGTATTCTAACACTCTCGGCTTGCCACCCCTTGCGGGCGAGCAGATCAAGACCCTTTCCGGGCCCACGGTTTTCCAGCACCTTGGCATCGCGGCCATTTGCAACGACGACCCATGTGACAACCGGCTTCATGGCACTTCCCTTTATTGCAATGCGCAACCCTTCTGGCAGATCAGATCAAAGGGGCGTTGACGAAAATCAATTGCCGCTTGCACCTTCTGTGACCCATTTGGCAGGTTGGTAGAAAACCGGGGATCAAGACGTGGATGATGCAGGACAGGATAGCGCATTGCTCGATGCCATTCTGGAGGCGGCTGTCGATGCGATTGTCGTTGCGAACGAGGCAGGCATCATTCAGCGCGTCAATCCTGCAGCGTGCCGGCTTTTTGACTTTTCGCCAGAAGAGTTGAAGGGAAAGAGCATCAACATGCTCATGCCGCAGGCGCTGGCGAACCGGCATGACGGGTTCGTGCGTCATCATCTCGATACAGGTGAAATGCGGGTGATCGGAACCGGGCGCGAATTGGAGGGTGTGCGCAAAGACAAAACGACGGTGCCATTGCACCTAAGTGTCGGGCGTTTCGAGGTCCAAGACCAAGCCATGTTCGTCAGCATCATGCACGAGTTGACCCACCGCAAGATGACGGAAGCCGCCCTTGCGAGATCACAAAGGCTGGATGCAATAGGTCAGATGACGGGTGGTATTGCACACGATTTCAACAACCTTCTGACGGTCGTGATCGGAAACCTGGAACTGCTTGAGATGCGCGGCCCGACCGATCGACAAATGCCACTTCTCAAAGACGCGCTGCATTCGGCGCAATTGGGTGCAGAGCTTACCGATAGGCTAATGGCGTTCGCGCGCAAAGGTCAGCTAAGTCCCGTCAAAGTGGATTTGCGAGATCTCTGCGAAAACACTTTGGCAATCCTGCGACGAACACTTGGCGCCGGATATGTCATTAAAACGGACTACGCGCCGGATCTTCGCTACGTGATAGTGGATCCTGCCCAAGTGCAATCCGCACTCATGAATCTGGCGCTGAATGCGCGTGACGCCATGGTCGACGGAGGCGAACTGCTGATTTCCGTTTCCAATGTAACGATCGATGATACCTACATTGCCCAAGAGACCGACATCGCGCTGGGCGACTACGTGCGGTTGTCGGTCAGCGACAACGGCGCCGGCATGAGTCATGACGAGCAAAAGCGCGCCTTTGAGCCATTTTTTACAACAAAGGCGGAAAGCGGTGGCACAGGATTGGGTCTTGCAACGGTGTACGGGTTTGTTCGTCAATCTGGGGGACACATCACGGTCTACAGCGAATTGGGACATGGAACCAGTTTCGGACTATATTTTCCCGCTGTCCTGGATTCGATCTACAATTTTGACGAGCCGGGCACAGCACCGGCGGACCACACGTCGCTTAAAGGCGGTGGAGAAACCGTGTTGGTCGTCGAAGACAATCCGAAAGTTCGAAAGCTTTCCAGCGAACGCATCCGTGACCTGGGTTTCGTCGCCGTTGAAGCCGACTGTGGAGAAGCCGCTTACAACATGCTCAGGGATGGGTTGCAGGTCGATATCGTGTTTTCCGACCTGGTTATGCCGGGCGCGCTCAACGGCTACGATCTGGCCGCAAAAGTCGCATCGGAATTCCCGGGCGTAAAGGTTCTTCTGACGTCAGGATATGCCAGCGATGTCGTCACGAGTTCTATGGCCAAAAACCAGACACACGACATCTTGCACAAACCTTATCGCCAATCCGAACTGGCGCTTCGACTTCAGGCGCTTTTGACAGGAGACGAGGACGGCTGAACCGTTTCAACTTCGCAGGCAAATGTATACCCCACGCCTCGCACAGTTTTAATGAGCTTGGGATCAGATGGATCACGTTCAATTTTCTTACGGAGGCGTGCAACTTGGTTGTCAACGGTCCGATCCAACGGGCTCCATTCTATTCCACCAACGAGATCCATCAGCTGCTCGCGTGACAATACGCGTTTTGGGCGCTCCAAAAACACATTCAACAGCTTGAAATCACCACTTGTGAGACGGCAGTCAGTGCCGGTTCTGTCCAAGAGCTCGAGCCGCTCGGGAACAGCGGTCAAACCGTCAAAGCGAAAATGTGCGCTTTCTTCGACACGGTCCCGCTCTTGTTCCGCAACAGTACTGCATTCGCAGACACGATTTTCGGCAGCTCTGCGCAAAACGCTTCTGATGCGTGCGACTACTTCTCTGACATGAAATGGTTTCGTGATGTAGTCGTCCGCGCCGATTTCAAGTCCAACCACTCTGTCGATGACATCATCTTTACCGGTCACCATGACAATGGGGACGCAAGACGTTTTTCTGATCTGCCTTGCGAGCTCCAAGCCGTTTTCCGAACCTAGGTGGATGTCCAATGTGATTAGGTGCGTTGGCGTCGATTCGATTACGTTCAGAGCTTCACGTGCAGTTTCTGCCTCAGTCACCCCAAAACCTTCATCCTCCAGCACGTTGCGAAGCAACGCCCTGATCTTCTGGTCGTCTTCCACGACAAGGATAGACTGTTTCGTCATTCCGCTTATCCCTTGTCCGCTTAAACCGAGATCGTGTTGCACCAGTGGTCTTCAATCGATCGAAGCAACACCTGGCTTCATACAAATCGATACAAATTCAGACTCATTCACAGCACTCAGAATACAACGCCAGCTCATTGTCGCTCCCGAATCCACAGTGGGAGCACGTACCGAATGTATGTCACAATTCCATGCGAACACGTTTCTACCGAACCATACTGCGCAATTGCCCGAACGAACGCAAACAACACCCAAACAAGCCTTAGGGCCGGGTCTTATCTATTTTTTGAAGGCGACGAAGTGAAGTGGTTGTACCAGGTTTTATCTGGCGTGCTGCGTTTGACACGCCTTTTGGAGGATGGCCGCCGCCAAGTGATCGCATTTGGATATCCCGGCGACATTGTTGGATTTCCCTCTGATGGCCAGCATCACACGGACTGTGACGCGTTGGTTGACGCCCGTTTACAACCCTATCGTCGGTCTGTCCTTGAAAACGGCGAGTCCGACCCAGCGCTGCACAAACAACTATTGCAGGCGGCGCTGCGAGAGATCAGCGCGATGCAAGATCACTTCCTGATGCTTGGGCGCAAATCCGCCGCCGAGAAGGTCGCCTCGTTTCTAAGCGTGCTTTCGGATCGCTTTGGTCGCGATGTAAATCACTGTCGGCAGGTAGAACTGCCTATGAGTCGCGTCGATATTGCGGATTTTTTGGGTTTGACGACGGAAACAGTCAGCCGCACGTTCACGCAGCTCCGCAAAAGCAAAATCATCGCGATCGAAAACGTTCATACGATAATCGTCTTGCGCCCAACCGCCTTGGTTGGTCTCTCGCTGGGCGATCGCGAACCTTCTGTATGAACACTGTTCCTCAGGGCGGGGTCTTGTTGTCCCCCTCTGACACCTAAAGAGACTCCGCTACTCGAGGACCCGAAACGCCACGATTGTCTTACATCGTGGCGTTTCTTTCATACCATCACGGGGCTGGCCACAAATCCCGGATGGCCGAGGGTAGACCGGCGCGCACATCTTCGATCTCGCCTGCACTCAACCGCGCGTTCAAAAGATCAAAAACATAACGGATATCCTGCGGGCCCCTATATTCGTCAGTCTGTCCAAGCTGCATTTCGATTGCTTCGGTGAATTCCGCAGCCCCTCTTTGTTTGACCGGGGTTTGTTTTGGAACCCAACCTTCGAAGAAAAAGCCTCTGATCAATAAGGGAAGCTGGGCGGAAAACTGTGCCATCTCATCCGGCAGCATATGATCTCGCAATTGCTGCAACGTCGACCGCAACAAACGAAGGGCACAGCGTTTTGACGTCCAATCCAGCCGCGACGCCAACTCGTTGATCCATTCATGTGTCGTGTGAACGGTGTGGTCGATCACTTCCAATCCTTGCGCGGACATGACTTTCTCCTCTTTCGAAGCTCTGTCTTCCAATGGTTTCGTGCCGACATCCGACGTGTGTGCAAGACTTGCCAGAAGATCTTGGACCGCGGCAAATCTGTTGGACTTGCCCCAACAAGGCCGAACGTCACACCTTCCTCGCCTTCAAAAGCCGGCCTCTGGAACAAACCTGTTTCGGCGACACAAACCCTGTTGCCAGCGCCAAGGCGTTTCTTGAAACCAACACGTGAAACGCCCCCGGCTTGGCGGGTCGGCTGCCTTGTCGTAACGCGGTCACGCGCACAAGGATTGATCGGGATCAATCGCGTTCTACGCCTGCTTGCTAAGAAACATTCGGGGGAAATTCCCGAGCTGAACATGAGAGAGGAGACACAACATGCCGCGCCAAAATTTGCCAAAACAGCAGTCAGATGTGGGTGGGCCCTTCTTCCCGACATTCCAGAAGGAGTTGAACCGGCTGATTGATCAGTTTCGCGCCAATTTTCCCATGCATGATGTCGATACAGCGTCCTTGTTCGGCGCATCTTTGTTTCCCGCGGTTGATATCGTGGAAACGGATGACACCGTGGAGATCAGCGTCGAATTGCCAGGCGTAAGTGACGAAGACCTCGAGGCATCCATCGCAGCAGACGTTTTGACCCTGAAAGGCAAGAAAAGTTCGGACCATGAAGAGACCGAAGAAAACTACCACCTGATCGAACGCCGTTACGGTAGTTTCCGACGCAACATTCCACTCGGTTTCTCGCCGGAACAAGGTGCAGTCAAATCCGTTTTTGCGGATGGTGTTTTGAAGCTTAGCGTCAAGAAACCTGCGGCCGCGCAAGAGACCGTGCAAAAAATCGACATCAGCAAAAGCTGAACCCTGCACCGGCGCTGTTTATCGCCGGGCTTGTGTTTCGAAAGGGCCAACGCCGTGAGCTTGAAAACAATCCTTGTTTGTCTGACAACACCTGAGAATGCTGAAACTTTGATGTCGCAAGCAGTCCCACTTGCCCGCGAACATGACGCGCACTTGATAGGCCTTCACACGATCGAGGCGTTGCTTGTCTATCCGGGGATCGCGATGCACATCCCCGGACCTGCCTTTGCATCCTTTAACGAAAGTCAGAAACAAGAAGCGGCCGCCATCGAAGCGGTTTTTGATAAACATACCCAAAACGAGATTTTCCAGCACGAATTCCGTTTGGTGCGCGCCGAAGCCGTATCAGCGGCGGAACGGATGGTCGAAAGCGCGCGGGCCGCGGACTTGGTCATCATGGCCCAGGAAGACAGGAACGCCGACAGGCATGATCAGCGTCAAGCCCAGGTTCAGGTAATACGTGAAAGTGGCCGACCGGTCGTTATCGTGCCAACCGGATACGATGGACCCGTGATCGGGGAGACTATCATCCTGGGCTGGAGCGATACTCGTGAAGCTGCGCGTGCGGCGCATGACATGCTCAGTCTTGTAGCAACAAAGGCAAACGTTACCGTTTTGCGGGTCGGTGCGACACAGGATGAATTCGAAGACTCCGACGGGATAGATCTCGCTGAGAAATTTGCGCGCCATGGCTTAAAGACGACGCTGGAGCATCGCGACCCAAACGGCAGCGCGATTGCTGATGTATTGAACCAGGTGGCCTTCGAAAAAGGTGCCGATCTTATCGTTACCGGTGCATTTGGTCACTCTAGAGCATATGATTTTGTTCTTGGGGCAACATCATATGCCTTGTTAAAGAACTCCAACTTACCAGTAATGTTCAGCAAGTAGCAGCATTAGCTGGCAAAACGATGTCTGTCCAAACAGGCAAGTGATCGGACGCACGTCGCGCCACTGAACCTTGCTCGACGCCAGCAGCCCGCATCTGCAAACCGCGGCTTATGGCGATGCGGTCCAAAGCGGCTACGGGGCGGCGTGCATGAAATGACTGGCCAGGTGAATGCGTTTCAAAACGATCTTTCAGAGCTTCAAGGCCCTTGTGACGTGCCCACTCGTTAAAGTCGCCGGCAATGACCGTATGCTCCCTGTTCGCGGTTTCTCGACACAGCATCTTCAATTGCGCGCGGCGGTCACGGCGCAACAGGCCAAGATGTGTTGCTACGACACAAAGACCTTTGCCGACATCCAAGTCGACACACACGGCGCCGCGTGGTTCAAGGCCAGGCAAATCAAGCTGTCGGACGCATTTCGCGTTCAAGCCTTTCCGTATAAGAACCGCGTTTCCGTGCCACCCCAGACTAATGCCATTCTTGGCCGTGCTGACGATCTGAAAATCCGTCTCAGCTTCGACAAGTTTGTGAGGAAGAGCCGGTTTGCGCGCGCCCAGGCGTTTGTCCGCCTCCTGCAAGACAACGATATCTGCGCCAAGTTGATTGATCACGTACAGCGTCCTTTCCGGGACACGTTTTTGATCGAGACCGCGGGCTTTGCGAATGTTGTAACTTGCGAGCCGAAGAACTTTATCTGCCATGTTGCTAATGTAGGAATTGAAATGCCGGAATTGAATAACAGAAGGTCACCCAGCCTATGAAAGCCGCCCTGGTTCGTAGCCCGGTTATGGTTTTGATTTGGGCGCTGCTATTGTTGACGGCCCTGGTTGCACTTGTCCTGACGCGCTGGTCATTGGCGTTTGTCAGCATCGCGACATTGGCCCTTTCACTTGTGCCACCGATACTTGCATCAAGGTGGTCACTCACGCTGCCACTGCCTTTCCTTCTCGCCACGACGCTCTTTTTCTTTGCTTCAATCTTCCTCGGCGAGGCTTTTGATTTCTACGAACGGTTTTGGTGGTGGGATCTGGCTTTGCACGGATCGTCAGCCGTGGGATTTGGATTGATCGGGTTTCTCTTCGTATTCATGCTGTTCGAAGGGGATCGTTTCGCCGCACCACCATCTGCGCTGGCTTTCATTGCGTTTTGCGTCGCGATGACAATCGGCGCTCTTTGGGAGGTGTTTGAGTATGGAATGGACAGCATCTTTGGCCTGTCCATGCAAAAGTCAGGCCTTGACGACACCATGGGCGATCTGATGATCAACGCGGTGGGCAGCGCAATCGCCAGTTTGACAGGCTATCTGTACCTGTCGCGCAATTCTGCTGGTCCGCTTGGCCACACCCTTGCAGAATTTATCGCCCTGAACCGACGCCTTTACCAGAAGTCCAAGGATCGCTTCAAAAAGTAACTCGGAACCGTCCTTCGGATTGATCAATCTCAATTCCCGACGACAATCCTCGTTCATGCTTTCTTGTGGTTGCAATTGCACACCGACGGGAGGGCTTGATATGACCATGACATCCAATACGGACGCGCCGCCGGAGGCGCAGGCAACTGGCAGGTTTCCAACCGCCTACACCATTCTTTTCGTGTTGATCGTGATCATGGCCGCGATGACCTGGCTGGTTCCGGCCGGTGAGTACGAGCGCGCCACCAACGAGGTTTTGGGCAAAGAGGTGCCAGTGCCTGGAAGTTATCAACTTGTTGATTCCGCACCACAAAACCTGTTCCAAGTCATCATGGCCCCAATTGCGGGCTTTTATGATCCATCGTCTTACGAGGCGAATGCGATCGACGTGTCGTTGTTCGTTCTTGTCGTCGGAGGGTTTCTAGGTGTCGTGACAGCTACGGGTGCCATCAACACCGGGGTCGCACAGGCCATGCGGCGGCTGAAGGGACGGGAAAAATGGATGATCCCGATCATGATGGCGCTCTTTGCCGCAGGCGGCACGACATATGGCATGGCCGAGGAAACGCTTGCCTTCTACGTGTTGCTTATCCCGATCATGATAGCGGCGGGCTATGACGCCCTAACCGGCGTAGCCATCATCATGGTTGGCGCGGGCGTGGGTGTGATCGGTTCCACGATCAACCCCTTTTCAACGGCCATCGCATCAGACGCGGCTGGCATTCCGTTCACAGACGGCATGATGCTGCGCTTTGCCATACTTGGGCTTTGCTGGCTGGCGGCGGTCGTTTTCGTGATGCGTTACGCCGAACGCGTTCGGCGAGATCCTTCATCTTCGCTTGTGGCTGATATGAAGGAGTCCAACGAAGCGCATTTCCTGCAAGGCAAGCAGCCGTTGGAGGACGAGCGTCTGACACCGCTGCAAATCGTGATCCTGCTGCTGTTCGGGGCAACCTTTGCAGTCATGGTTTGGGGCGTGTCCAGCCAAGGGTGGTGGATGGCCGAGATGTCGGCTCTCTTTCTGGGCGCCTCCATCGTGATCGGCACAATTGGATGGCTGGGAGAAAAGGTATTTACAACCGCGTTCGTGGATGGTGCGCGTGACCTGTTGGGCGTTGCTTTGGTGATTGGGTTGGCTCGCGGCATCGTTATTATCATGGATCAAGGGCGCATTACGGATACGTTCCTGTATACCTTCGAAGGTTGGATTTCTGGTATGTCCGACGTGGCCTACATCAACGCGCTCTTCGGAATTGAGGCGTTGATGAGCTTTCTCGTACCATCAACCTCTGGACTGGCCGTGCTTTCGATGCCGATCCTGGCACCGCTTTCCGATTTTGCCGGCGTCAGCCGAGACCTTGCGGTTACCGCGTTCCAAACGGCAATCGGCATTACCAACCTCGTTGCGCCCACATACGCAGTTGTCGTTGGAGGGCTGGCAATCGGGCGTGTCCCGTACAACAAATGGCTGCGTTTCGTATGGCCCCTGCTGCTCATTTTTTCCGTCATTTCGATGGCTCTGCTTAGCGCGGCGGTTGTCCTATGACGTTCACACTGGGTGTGCATTCAGAAATCGGAAAACTCCGAACCGTCATGGTCTCGCGTCCGGGTCTGGCACATGAGCGCCTGACACCAAGTAATTGCGATAGCTTGTTGTTTGACGATGTCTTTTGGGTCGACGACGCCCGCAAGGATCACTTCGCCTTTTGCGACAAGATGCGCGATCGCGGCGTCGAAGTTCTGGACCAGCATGATTTGCTGACCGATGTACTTGAAAACACCGAGGCAAGACGTTGGCTGCTGGATCGCAAGATCACCGAGGACCATATCGGGGTCGGCATGATAGATGATCTGCGTGCCTGGCTGGACGAGATGCCCGCACCCGGTCTGACCCGGTTCTTAACAGGCGGCATCACAGTTCATGACTTGCCATTCGCACCCACGAGCATGTTCGGTCGCTTTCTCGGACAAGACGGTTTCGTGCTGCCGCCTCTGCCAAACCTCATCTTCACCCGAGATACGAGTTGCTGGATTTACGGCGGTCTCACTCTCAATCCGATGCATTGGCCGGCGCGGCAGCAGGAAACCCTGATCACCGCCGCAATCTACAAGTTCCATCCCCGTTTTGCAGAAAAAGCCACGGTTTGGTGGGGCGACCCGGACCAAGACTTCGGACCTGCGACGCTGGAGGGCGGAGACGTCATGCCGATTGGCAATGGATGCGTATTGATCGGCATGGGAGAGCGCACGACACCCCAGGCCGTGGGCCAGCTGGCCGCAGCGCTTTTCCGAAACGGCGCAGCGGACCGCATAATTGCCTGCCAAATGCCTTCGTCACGTGCGGCCATGCATCTTGATACTGTGTTTTCGTTCTGTGATCGGGACGTGGTGACAAGCTTCACCCAAGTGGCTGAAAAAATCCGATGCTACACGCTACGCCCGGGCGACAAGCACACACTGAAAGTGACCGAAGACCCTGGCAACATCTTTGACCTCGTCAAAAAGGTCCTCGGCCTTGAATCACTTCGCATCATTGCAACGGGCGGCGATCACTTTGAACAAGAGCGTGAACAATGGGATGACGGCAACAACGTCGTCGCATTGGAACCCGGCGTTGTTATCGCCTACGACCGCAACGTGCACACCAACACATTGCTGCGAAAGGCCGGCATCGAAGTCATCACCATCCGCGGGGCTGAACTGGGCCGGGGACGTGGCGGTGGCCATTGCATGACCTGTCCCATTTCCCGCGACCCAACGGAGTGACACAATGGCCTTCAACCTCAAGAACCGATCGTTTCTGAGCTTACGGGATTTCACCGGCACGGAAATTCGCTTTTTGCTCAAACTGGCCGCCGATCTTAAGGCAGCAAAGTATGCGGGCACAGAACAGCAAATGCTCGCAGGACGCGAAATTGCGTTGATCTTCGAAAAGAATTCGACGCGCACCCGCGTTGGATTCGAGGTGGCGGCGCATGATCAGGGGGCCCATGTGACCTATCTGGGCCCATCCGGCAGTCACATCGGAAAAAAGGAAACCATCAAAGACACCGCACGGGTTCTGGGCCGCGTGTATGATGCAATCGAGTATCGAGGTTTTGGTCAAACCGTCGTTGAAACCTTGGCCGAATGGTCCGGTGTTCCCGTTTACAACGGTCTCACGGACGAGTTTCACCCAACCCAAATCCTCGCCGATGTACTCACCATGATGGAACATGTCGACAAGCCACTAGGGCAGATTTCATTCTGCTTTCTCGGGGATGCCGGCAACAATATGGGCGACAGCCTTTTGATTGGTGCAGCAAAATTGGGCATGGATGTGAGGCTATGCGGGCCCAAGTCTCTTTGGCCCGACAAGGCAATTGTGGATGCGGCCTTGAACGAAGCCAAACTGACTGGCGCGCGAATATTGCTAACCGAAGACGTGCTACAGGGGGTCAGAGACTGCGACATCATCTACACCGATGTCTGGGTCTCGATGGGTGAATCCGAAAGTGTATGGGCTGACAGGATCAAGCTGTTGATGCCCTATCGCGTGAACCGGGATGTCATGGGGATGACAGGCAACCCGCAGACAAAATTCATGCATTGTCTTCCTGCCTTTCACAACACTGAAACCGAGGTCGGGGCGCAGATCCAGGAAAGCTTTGGATTGGACGCCATGGAGGTCACAGAAGAGGTTTTTGAAAGCGACGCGTCGATTGTTTTCGACCAAGCCGAAAACCGGATGCACACCATCAAAGCCATTCTTGTTGCAACACTGGGATCGTGATGAGAGTGGTCGTTGCTTTGGGCGGCAACGCCATTTCAATCCGCGGGAAACCTCTTACCGCGGAGGCGCAACGCGGTAGCATAAGAGTGGCCGCGAACGCGCTGGCCAAGCTGCTTGAAGCAGGGCACGAGGTGGTTGTCACCCATGGGAATGGACCGCAGGTTGGATACCTGGCGCTGCAGGGTGGTCCTTTTCCACTTGATGTGTTGGGGGCTGAAACTGACGGCATGATTGGTTACGTCCTGCAGCAGGAACTGGACAACGCATACGAACCTGACGCCAAATACGCGACACTTCTGACGCAAATCGAAGTCGATCCAGACGACCCTGCATTCGCAGATCCGACGAAATTCATAGGCCCTATATACAATGAGGACGAAGCCGCAAAGCTGAGCGCCGAGCGCGGTTGGAGCATGGGAAAAGACGGAGACCATTTCCGCAGGACCGTGCCCTCACCCCGACCAAAAAGGATTCTCGAGATCGACGTCATTCGTCTTTTGCTTGAGCAAAAAGTGGTTGTGATCTGCGCTGGCGGCGGCGGTATCCCGGTTGTTGCCAAGGAAGACGGCACCACGATCGGTGTGGAAGCCGTCATCGACAAAGACCATGCAAGCGGGCTGTTGGCGCGTGCGATCAACGCGGACGCATTTGTTATGCTCACGGATGTTGAAGGCGTTTTCGAGAATTGGGGCACACCAGACGAGAGGCTAATCGAACGCGCAACCCCGGAAGAGCTTGAACACATGTCATTCCCATCCGGATCCATGGGGCCGAAAATTGATGCGGCATGCGAATTCGTGACGGCGACCGGCGGGTTCGCGGCCATCGGCCGTCTTTCGGACACCGTCGGCCTTATTGGCCGAACGACGGGGACGTGTATTGCCCGTAGCGACCAGGCGTGACGCTGGACAGACGTCTTGCGCAGCAAATTGGCAGGCACGAAAGCAACAGGTTGAACCCGACCAAACGGGTGACGTTCCCGCCAACGCCAAAGAACTATCCACCGAAAAAATGCAAAAAAATTGGAACAGTCCGGATTGGTTGACGTTGACAAGTCAGACCGCAGCACAGTGCTGCGCCAACTTACGAAAGGGGATCAATATGACTTTCCGCAAAATCGCATTCGCAACCGCCCTGACCAGCGCTGGCGCTCTGTCCGCCTACGCCGACACAGTTGGTGACGATGTCTCGACAAACGGGAAAACTCTTGAAAACGCTGCCGAAGTTGGCACCGAAGGAACGTATACTGTCGACAAAGACACATACTCGACAAACGGCAAAGAGATCGTGACGATCTCGGGCGAGATCAAAGGTTCCAATGACGAAGGCGTCGTGGACAACGGTGCAAGCGTCAAGAAGACAGAAATCGGTGCGACAACCGAGCCGGAGAACATTTTGGCCGTCGCGGAAAAGGGCACCATCGTACGCACCGTAACCGGTGAGACGATCGGGACCGTAGCCTACAAGCAAGACCAAGGTGATGCTGGCCATCTGGTGTTTGTCGACATCGATCCGTCCGCCGGCCTGCAAGTGCCGACCGTCGGCATCCAGGTGAAATCGCTGCAGACTGTCCCTGAGGGTAGCGTTTTGGAATACGCATTCTCTATGGAGTATCTGTATGAGCGTATTCAGGAACAGCTCGACAGTTAAGCCAGTTCAAAAAACTGATCAAAGGCCCGAAGCAAAAGCTTCGGGCCTTTTTCTATTACTACTTCATTCCCGCGTACCGCATAGGCGTTCGTAAACTTGGCCATGACCGGCTCAGGATTGATTGACGCCTTACGTCGACCAAGGCGAGTAACTTGAATTAAACGGCAACTATGCCCGCAGCGCGAAACTGGCGGCGCACCGGCCTAGCGGGTCGATGTGCCACCTTTCCGCTTAAAGTAATGCCCCGCGCCTTGGAAAAAGCGCGAAGCAATCCTTCTGGCGTCGTTAGACGTTCATCATTCTGCCGCCGCTAGGGTTTGTGATCCGTCTTTGTCACTGACGATACGCACGGCGGGTGTGTCATGCACCAATGTACGCGTCGGAAACGGGATGTCGATATCGGCAGTATCAAGCGCTTCCTTGACCTTGCGCTTCATGTCGGCCTGATACTGAAAGTACTCGGCGGCGTTGCACCAAACGCGCACAAGGAAGTCAACGCTACTGTCACCCAGATTGTTCACCTGAATAAATGGTTCCGGATCAGCGTGTGACCGGTCGTCCTGCATAATCGTGTCACGGATCACTTGCTCGGCCTTGGCCAGGTTCACTCCATAGCCCACCCCGAATGTCCATTCGGCCCGACGTGTGGGATAAGACGAGTAGTTGTAGATCGTATTGCCCCACACCTCGGAATTGGGCACCACTACCTTCACATTCCCTAGGCTAGCGATCTCGGTGTAATTCAAAGTGATGTCTTTGACCGTGCCCATCACATCGTCGACCTGAACAAAGTCGCCAATCTTGAGCGGGCGGAACAGGATGATCATTACGCCGGCAGCGACGTTTGAAAGTGTTCCCTGCAGCGCCAATCCTATGGCCAGACCGGCTGCACCGATTACGGCGACGATGGATGTGGTTTGCACATCAAATGTGTTCAGCACAAAAAGCGCTGTGAACGCCAGAACTGCGTATCGCGAGATGTTGGCGAAGAAATTGAACAGAGTGTCGTCAAGGCTGGCGTGTTTTTCACCCAATCGTTTGATGCGGCGGCGTAAAATAGCCGCGATCGTGAAACCCAGAAGGATAATCAACGTGGCACCAACAAGACTGCCGGCGACGCCTAAAATCGTTTCAAGCGTCAGCATGTCGGCCAATGATTTCCCGCCATAAAGCTCAGCTGTCCAAAGGGATTGAACCCAATTTGCAGTGCTGTCTGTAAGGGTGCCCAACTCTTCCATTTTGTAACCTCGTCCTATTTCAAAAAATTAGCAGCTCAACGCGCGCAAACCTATTTGGTTCCATGCTGTATCTGCGGTTCCGAACCAAGGGTTTTTCCGTCTTTTAAACGGAACTACACGCGTCAGAGCGCGTTGCTTCCTTGATACTTCATTTTCACACTGGAGCACGACAATGACCGGATTTGACGCTGCTGCCGAGGCCATGAAAGACGTCAAAGACACTGTCGCCGACAAGGCGCAGGAAAAAGCGGTACAGGCGGGTGAGCAAGCACGTGATGCCGTCACCCATGAGGGCGATCAGTTTGCCGATGCCGCGTATGCTGCCGCCTCGGAATTTGAAGATAATGATCAGATCAATGCGCTTCTGTCACACGCGGGTCAGGCGATTGAAGGTCTGACGGCGCAACTGAAAGAAAAGCAGGTCACGCAAATCGTTGATGACGTGGCCGTTTTCGCAAAACGCAATCTTTTACTCTTCCTGGGTGGTGCCGCGCTTGCTGGATTTGCTGCCGCACGCTTCCTCAAGGCCAAACCGCCCCAGTCGCGGATCGAATACACCGATCCGTGGTCGGGGCATCTTTCGGCAGACACCGAGGCATCGGAGGGCAAGTGATGGCTACAACAAACTTAAACACGGTGCCCGCGTTGATCGCGCGCCTGTTGCGCGAAGCGCAGGGGCTGCTTCTGACCGAAATTGCAATGGCAAGGAAAGAAGTCGCGAAAAACCTGTCGGTTGCAGGCGCTGGTTTGGTTTTCGTGGTCGCCGCACTTCTTTTTGCATTGGTTGCGATCCACGCATTGGCCGTCGCGGCAGTTGTCGCATTGTTCGAGCTGGGGATGCCGATGGGGTGGGCCGCACTATTCGTCTGCACGGCTTTCGCGATCTTGGCAACCATCTTTGGCATCATGGCAAAACGACGTCTTTCTATGCGCGCACTGGCGCCAAGCCGGACAATTGACAGCCTGAAAACCAACTTTGAGATACTGGAGGAAACGATCCATGCCGACCGACAGCATGACAAAGCTTGAACGCGATGCCGACGCACACCGCGCTGGCCTGGCTGACGCCATGGGTCAATTGATACATGCCTTCAATCCCCAGCGGTTGGGCGAAGAGGCGGTTGAACACGCTGCGCAAACGGGGCGCACGGCAGCAAGTGTCGCGGTCAAAGCTGCCAAGGACAATCCAGCTGGCCTTGCGCTTATCGGCATCGGTGCGGCCTTGTTGATGACCAACCGCAGGAACCAGACCGCACCGCAAACCGCTGTGTCCCCTCTGGATGCAATGCAAGGTCAAACCGACCGCATTGCAAAGGCGGAAGACAGAATTCGAAACCGCGCGCAGATCAAGAACAACTCTGCTGCGTCCAAACCGGCCGCATCAAGCATGCGTAGGATGCTGGACCATGGGTTGGACAAGCTCGGACCAGGTGCCAGAAACCGTGTGATCGCGATGCGGCTCAAGGCAATAGATGCGCAGGAGACGATCGAACGACATGCGCGAAACGCCCGAAAGGTCGCCGTCGAGGCACACCAAACCCAACCGTTTGTGACCGGGCTTGCCATTGCCGGAGTTGGGGCACTCATTGGTGCCTTGCTTCCAAGCTCGCGCCGAGAAGCAGAGTTGATGGGAGCCAAACGTGACCAACTGTTCCGCGCAGCCGAAAGTGCTCTGCGCGAGGAACTTTCGGCGCTTGAAACGCGCGGTAAAGCGGCTGTGCAAGCTGCTGTTGAAAAAGGCACGTCAGAATTCAACGACAAAACGGCCGCTGCATAGGCCGATAACGATGGATCACCCAGCTTCCAAGGTAACGGCGGTGTGTCTTTGCATCATCGCAGCCTTCACCACCATTGCCGCGCTAAAGTTTGCACAAGATTTGCTGGCACCCGTTGTGATGGCGCTGGTTTTGGGCGTCGTACTGTCACCCCTTGCTCGCAGGCTTGAGGATCTGGGCATTCCCCGTGCATTTAGCGCCGGCTCCTCACTGGTCTTCGCAGGCGTGGCGCTTGGTATGATCGTGGTCCTGTTCGGTCCGGTCCTTTCGAACCTCTTAGACCAAATTCCGAAGATAGAACAACAGTTTCGCGGCTGGTTCAGCGAGATTACACGGGGCCTGCGCAGCTTAGGTGGCTTGTCTTTCGAGTTAGAGCGCACGCTATCCGAAAGCGGTGAGGACGCAGTGGAAAATGCGGTCCCTGGTATCTTGGATGCGCTGTGGCTGGCTCCGAACTTGTTGGCCCAAATCCTGATTTTCTCAGGTACGCTTTTTTTCTTTATCCTGACACGGGATGAGATTTACTGCTTCTTCCCACAGCAGCGACGGGCCCTTCAGACCGCAGATCGTGCGGTGTCCTTCTACTTCACGACTGTCACAATGATTAATATGGCGTTGGGTCTAGCCCTTTGCGCCGCTCTGACTGTTATCGGATTGCCAAATCCCGTGTTGTGGGGAGCCGCGGCATTCCTGTTTAACTTCGCCGTCTATTTGGGTCCAATCACTTTGGTGGTAGCGCTGGCTATCGCAGGCATGATGACATTTAATTCGGCCTATGCGCTGTTACCACCGCTGGCATTTCTAGTGCTGAACGCCGTCGAGTCACAGTTTGTGACGCCCGCGCTTGTGGGCAAGCGTCTTAACGTCAATCCTCTTGCAGTGTTTTTGTCTATCATCTTTGGGCTATGGCTCTGGGGACCGCTGGGCGGTATCGTGTCCTTGCCCGTACTTGTCTGGGTCTATTCTGCGGTCGCAGCGCAAAGCAAACGCGGGCATGTCACCGCATATGTGTCGGACCGTGTTGCATGAAGACAGAATCTGCATACGAAAACTGCCTTGGCGAATTGCCGGTAGCAAGAACGTCAAAGGGTGCGCATCGCCGGACCGGTGTTGAAATTGAGTTTGCCGGGCGGTCCGAAAATGAAGCGGCCGAAAACCTGCAGACGCAGTTGGGCGGCGAAGTCGTAGCGAAGAATACGCACAGCTGGATGCTGGAAGGCAGCGAAATCGGCGATCTGCGCATTGAGCTGGACACTGCCATGACAAAGCCGGATACCGGGCGACTTGGCGCTCGTGCACTTGATCTTGTGCGAAGTCTTGTACCGGTTGAGATTATCACGCCCCCGCTTGATAAACACGGGCTAAGACGTCTCGACGCGGCGCTACACGTCCTGCGCGACTGTGGGGCGATAGGCTCGCGAGACGGACTGTTTCTTGGGTTCGGCGTGCATCTCAACCCCGAGGTTGTTGCCGAAAACGACGCGTTTACATTGCGTACGATCCGGGCTTTTGCCCTGCTGGATCCATGGTTGCGAGACCGGTTTTGCATCGACATCACCCGCCGCGTGCTTCCTTTTCTACGGCCCTGGCCGGCCGGTTTCGTGTCATCGCTCGCGCAGCGGAAACCAGACACATTGGCCGCCGTCATCGAGTTGGCAGACGAGCACGTACGGACACGCAATCATGCGCTTGACTTGCTCCCGCTCTTCAAGTCCGCAGAGCCGGGACTGTTTCAGGCGACCTATCCAGACGAAAGCAGTACATCGGCACGCCCCACGTTTCATTTCCGTTTGCCGGACAGCCGGATAGACGAGCCGGGCTGGTCTTTGCACGAACCTTGGGAAATGTGGTGCCTCGTTGAACGATGCGCAGCAGACACCGATCTACTGACACAGCTTGAAAGCGCATGGCTGGACCATGTCACCAATCATGAAGAGCGCGCCAACAAGCGTTGGCTGGCAACAGTTGGTGACCTGCTCGGAAATCGCAAAGAATGAAACGCCCTTTGATCGCCGTTACCACTTCAAGCCGCTCGGGTTGGCGTATCTTCCCTTTGGTCAACCTGAACCTGTGGCTGGCCGGAGCACGTGGAACACGGTGGGGCGTGAGACATCCCGCCGAACTGGACGATGTGGACGGCCTGATCATCGGTGGTGGGGACGACATCGGTCCTGATCTTTACGGCGGAACGCTCAATATGTCTGCCAGACTGGACAGGACGCGCGACCGGTTTGAACACGAGTTGGCGGAGGCCGCTCTTGCGCAAGGCATTCCGATCCTGGGCATCTGCCGCGGGGCGCAAATGCTGAACGTGGCGTTGGGTGGAACGTTGGATCAGGATGCATGGGCCACCTATGGCGCATCCCGGAAAATCAAAACGATCCTGCCGAAACGCGATATCGAACTGCTGCAAGGTACACATCTGGCCTCGATCAGCGGCGCCGCACCAATGCGCGTCAACGCGCTTCACACGCAAGCTGTCGATCTTATCGGTGATGGCCTGCGTGTCGCCGCACGAGACGAGAACGGTATGGTGCAGGCTATTGAACGTTTTGCGGACCCGTTCGCACTTGGCGTTCAATGGCACCCAGAGCATTTGTTCTACGCGTCGCGCCAGCGGGCTCTTTTTAAGGCACTTGCCGATGCAGCACGGGCCTACCGCAATGGTCGTATGCAGGTAAACAGCTCACCTGCTTCGCTTTCATGATCGGATTGTCGCGATAATCACCACATCGATGCTTGATTGCATGGGGTGGCTTCGCCCCACGCAAAGGGGGCCACCCTGACAAACGGATCATCCCAACTTGGCCAACATGTGATTTGCCCGCGTTCCTGCAGGCACATGAACAATCCAGAGACTACGATATTGACCGCTCCGGC
The DNA here is from genome assembly GCA_039818805.1 of Pseudomonadota bacterium. Lineage (GTDB taxonomy): Bacteria > Pseudomonadota > Alphaproteobacteria > Rhodobacterales > Rhodobacteraceae > Roseovarius. Next base: position 16,834 of record JBCBTE010000007.1, on the reverse strand, counting down.
AGGCGACGGGGGTCTCGTTGAAAGCTTTTCGGGTCGAGAAATGGGTTGTGCGCGCGACTTGAATAGATTGTCGCCAAATTCGTCAGTTATGTTTTTCCGAGGCGACGCTATAACTGGTCAGCCGCCTCGGAAAGACCTCATTTTTCGCGCTGTAGTTACACTTTGCGCAAGATATGGTCGATAGTCTCGCGTACCTCGTCCTTCGTCTTACCAAGCTTTTTCTGCAAGGCACCGATCATTTGCTCACGGTCGCCCTTGGCTTCTTCGATTTCGTCGTCGCTCAACTGGCCGTAGGCTTCGCGAATTTGCCCTTTAATCTCAGTCCAGCTTCCTTCGATACGGTCGCGATCCATTGGATCCTCCACTAGTGATGGGTTGATGCGTTAGTTTGATGCAACGCTTTCGTCGCTGGGCGGGTCAATGTCGACGGTCGGCACCGTGACGGTAACGTCTTTTTCGCCAACATCGATGTTGCCGACCTCGGCCTCGAACTCGGGCGCTTGGCCGCCTTCAATCGAAATCTCGGGCAGTTGCGCCTCTTGAGTCTGGTCGATATCGACCATGTAAATGCCAAATACCAAGGCCGCAGCGGCCGCAAGCACGCCAAAAGTAGCTCCCGCTTTCATGAGCTTAACTCCTTTTTTGCTTCTGTAGCCGTAACGCCTGAACCAAGACTCTGGTTCCGCTGCACCGCGTCATTAGCGCTTTTTGCGGGTTAAACGATATTGTCGGTGACGCCCGGCAAATGCACCGTCTCATCGCGCAGATTGTCGACGTCATGCGGCACCAAAAACCCGGTACGATTTTCCGGCAGGACGACGCCATTTTCTGCAATCTTTCGATGCCACCATGCCTGCTGTTTAGCGGGGTCTTTTGCTTCGGCTGGCAACTCCGAATGCCACCAGTGGGCCATCAGACGACGCCGCAAGACGTCCACTCGGTTCTTGTCGGATACGGTCACCGCCACTTCGGTATCCCAGTAAAGCGACCGGCCGTTCAGATTGGCGGATCCGACAAGAGCAAATTGATCATCCTGAACCAACACCTTGTTGTGCACGTGGACAAGCGGCGAGCCGGCCAAAGTCCTGGTATCAGCGCGCGCAGCCAGAATTGGACGAACCGGTGTTGCAAGCGTCAGTCGTTTGCCGAATGCTTGTTTCAGAATATCCAAGGCATCGGCTTGCAGGGCCATCCCGTATTTTGCATCCGAACCAAAGTCACTGGAGAAAGCCACTTTATCTGGCAGTCCGGGCAAAATGATGATGGCAGCCAAATCCGGCTTCGCCTGCGCCTGTTCGGCCAAACATTCCGCCAGTGAGCGTGCCCGGAAATACTGCGTCTCGACATAGACAAGTCGGTGCGCGTTGCGAAAAGCGGTTCTATGGACTTCTTCAATTTCAGACAGCACCGTCCTTGGAGAAAGGAACGGAAATTGAAACCTCCGCGGTGCAGACAGCGTGCGCTTCACGCTTTTCAGTTTTGTCGGCGCGGCCTTACCGTGAACAACATCAACAAACTCCTCTAGATGCGTGCTGGCTTCCTTCGCCTCTGGTCCGCGGATCAATAGCTGCACATCCGACCAAGTCTCTTCGGCCGGTCGATCATGTGTCGGGTCGTCGTAACGGCGTTCATTCAAATCCAAACCGCCAACGTAGAGCCACGTTTCGTCGACGACGGCAATTTTCTGATGATGCGATGTTGTGTGCAACGATGGCATGCGCTGCTGTTGCAATCGCACCGCCTGTCGCTTCTTCCTCATCTCTGAAAGCTGTCGGAGCCGAGCAGACTTGCGCCTTACGGCAAAGGGAAGAAACGCGGTCCATGGCATTGCGCCGGCCTTGGCCGGGTGCAGGGATGCAATCACTTGAAGCTGTTCGTCACGACACCCGGAAATCTCTCTCAGTGCCGCCGCTTGACGCATGGTAGTCCATGCAATTTCGTGCAACTCGGTTGCAAAAACAGGGTCAAAGTCGCTGACGATGAGACGAACATGCACGCCCTTGTGCAGAACATGCATCAAAAGATCAAACCAAGTACGACCCACTTTCCGGGCCTCATCACTCCGCAGCACGGTCAACATGTCGAAGATCCGGAAACCCGCAGAAACCGACTTGGTCGCGTTCAGTACCGTCCGTTCAAACGCCGGCCAGGCCTCATCTGCCGTGATCAGGACCTGAAAGTCATCCGTTTGCGACATTGGCGGTGTTTTCCGGTTGGAAATCCCGTTGTTCGAACGCCACGTAAAGCCCGTACCTGTCATCTGTTTCGGATACATTTTGGTCCGCATTCAATTGGCTGACAAAAGCTGTCATCAGCTTTGTGCCCAATCCGCCTGACGTGTCGTCCGGTAGAGGTGTTATCGCTCGGGGACCTTTTGAGTTTTCTACACTCAGTGTGAAATGCGCATCATGCTCGTGTTTCAAACTGACGCGGATCCATGGCCGTTCGCCGGCATTCGCACTCACGTATTTGAGCGCGTTGGTCAGCGCCTCGGAAAGGATCATGGACAAAGGAACTGCCTGATCTGGATAAAGCGCGATCTCATCAAGGTCTCGCTCGATCGTCAAATCATCGACCGGAATGATGCTTGAGATGTCTTTTACCACCGCCTCCAGCAAGTCGGCGGAGCTGATCGTCGTAAGATCGGGTGTGGAGTAAAGCGTGCGGTGCAACATGGCCAAGCCGTTAACGCGCCGCTGCAAACTGGCGAGCACGGATTTCGCTTCGTCCGTCTGCGCGATGCGCAGTTGCATGTTCATAATGGATGCAATCAGTTGCAGGTTGTTTTTGACGCGGTGATGCACTTCTTTCAGAAGCACTTCTTTATCCTTAAGGTCTTCAGTCTGACGCGCTTCGGAATCTGCGATGATCACCGCCATGCGATTGAAGGCGCGTTCGGCTTCTGCGAATTCCTCCGGTGGGGCAGTCAGATGAAGCGGAAAACCTTCGCGCTCACCCAAAGCGAACTTGCGCATCGCAGATCGCAGATCGCGCAAGTGCCGCAACACCATTCGTTGCAGTCCAAAATAGGCAACGGCCAATCCACAGGCCCAAATCAAAAAAGGAAAAAGCAGCGCAGCTGCCTGTTGTGAGGCAAACCCACCAATGAATCTTTTCTCCAACGGCAGGCTGCCGATGACACTGACTTGACGCTCTACTATCTCCGCGACGGCATAGATCTTACGCGCACCGCTGCCCGAAACGGCCTCAAACGTTTGTCCTGTCCGGATAAGCATGTTTTCAAGCGAGATGTCTCTGGGCAGGATATCCTCAGCCATCATGCGGCCGCCCGTCGCGGTGATGACCTCGCCGGAATGCGTGGTGGTGACGATTTTCAGATCATCGTCCGGGCCAGTTGTCTGAGCCAGAATGTTTGCAATCCGCAGGGGGACGGACATTGACACAAAACCAACCAGTTCGCCGTCATCATAAACAGGGTGATTGACCAGCAGCACGGCCTTGCCACTGATAACGCCTGCCAGGTTGATCTCGACGCTTGGACCATCGGCAGCAATCGCATTTTTCAGGCTTTCGGTGCCCGAAAAATCAATCGGATCGCCCGACGACCCACACTCCATAACCCCTGACACCTGAACGTAGCCTGCAAACACCGTGTATGCATCCGACTTCACGTACTCTTCCATGGTTTTGCGGCACTGATCGATGTCTTGAACCGCGACAAGCGTCGACAAACCTTGCGCTGCTCCCAGGGCTTTCTGGATCAATTCCCGTTCGTCGCGTGCCGCGGCGGTGGTTTCGAAAAACAAAGCCGCTCGGCGCAGTTGTTCGGTTTCGCCAATCACTTGCGCCGTTTGGTATATCGCGATGATACCAAGCGGGAAAAGCGCCAGTGTCATAAGCGCCAGAAGCCGAAAGGTCAGCCGGTTTCCGGCTGACCTGGGAAAGTCAAAAAATGGTTTGGACTTTTCACGCAATGCTTTGTTGTGCCGCCACGATACCGGCCGTCACCACATCGGTGGATTCCAGCGCCTCGTCATCATCCAATCCCATCAGTTCGGTCAGGCGGGCGCGCGCGCGATTAACCCGACTTTTGATGGTTCCCACAGCAACGCCACATGTCTCGGCGGCCTCCTCGTAAGAAAAATCGCCCGCCCCGACCAGTACAAGTGCTTCGCGATGTTCATCGGACAATTGGTCGAATGCGGCGTTGAAGTCCCGCATTTGAAGGCGCCCGTCATGGTCCGGCTTACTGGCCACTGATGCTGCCATTTCACCATCCACGTCAGCGACTTCTCGGCGTGCTTTGCGATGATGCGAATAGTAGGTGTTGCGCACGATCGTAAAAAGCCACGCGCGCATGTTGGTGCCCGGCTCGAATTTGTCGATGTTCGACCATGCTTTCACCAGCGCGTCTTGCACCATGTCGTCAGCCAGCGCCGAGTTGCGTGTCAGACTCATTGCGAAAGCCCGCATCGGTCCAAGATGGTTAACGATTTCCTCTTTTGGGTCAGTCATCTTTTTCATCCGAATTGCCAGACTTGTCACCCTGTGCATCTCCGGATTTGAGCTGATTCAAAAGATCTGTGAAGCGTGACGGCAATGGCTCGCTTGCAACATCGTTATACGCACGCTTGAGGTTCTCATCGATTGCCTGTTCGACACTTGAAGTTCGAGTTTTTTGGGTCATTTTACGTTTCGACACACATTATTTGTTGCTGCAGCTGGAACTAAACGCACTGGCGCAAGTTTAGTTCCGAAATAAACTGAAAAATCTGGATGCAAGATCATGTCGGACCTATCCCCCCAAGAATTGAGTGACAAAATTGGCGCAAACCTTCCGTTTTTGCGTCGCTACGCCCGCGCGCTTACAGGCTCGCAGGAACAAGGTGATCGCTATGCTATGGCGACGCTAGAAACGATCTTAAGCGATCCTAGAGTGTTTGAATCAGAAATTCGTGCGAAAACGGCACTTTTCAAGGTGTTCCAACCGATCTGGGCCAGTTCCGGTGCCCCACTGACAGACGACGACACCGGATTGGCCGCCAAAGCCCAGTCACATTTGGCCGCGCTGACGTTGAATACAAGAGAAGCGCTGCTGCTTCACACGATCGAGGAATTCTCGTTCGCGGAGGTCGCGCAAATCGTTGATGTTTCCGAAGACGAGGCCCGCAAATTGATCGACATCGCATACGAGGAGATGTCGAACGCGATCTCTGGCAAAGTCATGATTATCGAAGACGAGGCCATCATCGCCATGGACCTTGAAGGGATCGTAGGAGACATGGGGCATCGCGCCACCGGCATCGCGCGCACCGAGAAAGATGCGCTAAAGCTTTTCAACGACGAAAAACCCGACCTGATCATGTCGGACATTCAATTGGCGGATGGATCCAGTGGCATTGACGCTGTGAACCGCATTCTAGAAGACAATCCCAGCATTCCTGTGATTTTCATAACGGCGTTTCCGGAACGACTGTTGACCGGAGAAGGGCCCGAACCTGCATTTTTGATCGCAAAGCCGTACCAGACTGATCAAGTCCGTTCTGCGGTCAGCCAGGCGATGTTCTTTTCATCAACTGAAACACTTAAAGCTTAAAAAAAGACCCCGGCATATGCGCCGGGGTCTTTTTCGATTGGTTAACAAATACTTAGCTTTTTGCGATTGCACGCAACATCCAAGCCGCCTGTTCATGAAAGGCGCTGCGCTCGGTAGACAGGTCTTCCGTAACAGGGTCTTTTGCCTCGGCGGCAATCTCAATAAGCGCATGCAAACGGTGCGCCAAACGTTCATGATCTCCGGCCAGATCCGTCACCATTTCGACGGCAGACGTCTTGGCGCTCGAGTCGTCTACGCGGGATCGTGCCACGATGTCTTTCATCGAAGCAGGCGCAAGATGGCCCAATGCGCGAATACGCTCGGCCAGGTCGTCAGCCGCAGCAAACATGTTTTCGTAGTGCTCTTCGGTCAGATTATGGATGGAGTAAAAGAGCGGGCCTTCCACGTTCCAGTGGTAGGCATGTGTTTTAAAGGTCAAGTGATATGTGTCTGCCAAGATATCGCCAAGTGCCTCGGATACGGTTTCCGTGTTCCGGACGCCGGTTTCAACTTGGTTTGCAGATGGTACGACGTTTAATGCGTCTGACATGTGTATCTCCTTTGCGATAAGATGAATGCTCGAAATTCGCAGACCAGCGGCGCCAGTCACGAATTTCGAAGAGTTGCTGGATTTTGAAAAACGGTCAGATTGCGATGTCTCGACCAGTTTTCACGAGATTGTCGACTAGGGCGTGCGACCGCGCAGCGCTCGTGCCGCCATAGCGACGACAAAAAGTACCAGGAAGATCACGAAAAGGATTTGCGCAATTCCGGCAGACGCCGAGGCAATGCCGCCAAATCCAAACACACCGGCGATCAGAGCGACGACGAGAAACACAAGAGCCCAATGTAACATGACATATCCTTTCGAATTTTTTCAGGTTCTGGCCACCCAACGAACAAAAGTGCATTCGGTTCCAAGGAACTTTGCGACCGGGTTTGCGTTTCATGACCGATCAACCCATCATCGGAGGAAGCAATGGCACAGACGAAATCCACGATTGAAAACGGTACGGACAAAGACACTTTGGCAGACAGCGCATCGCGGATCGCCGAGACTGCAAAGGAATACGTCGCAGATCACGTTGCTGATGCGCAGGATGCAGGTAAAAAAGCACTGGACGCCGGGCGCGATAGCGTGACCGCCGCTCATCAAACCTTCGGCGATGCCGTACGCCGCAACCCCACCACAGCCATTCTCGGCGCTGTGGGCCTGGGCGTTCTGCTTGGTCTGGCGCTTAGAAAAAACCCTTAGACCTTCGGATTGCACCGGCAAACAACCTTGTCCAAGTCGGCATCGGAAAAGGGTCGGGTCATTGAAACCACGCGCGATGGCAGCCTGGCGTGGCCCTTTTTACCGTCAAGAACGACAACACGGATATCGCGTTCTGCCAATAGGTTGATCAACTGATCAACATCTGGGGAGCGGGAGAGACCGACGAACGCCAAAGATATCTTGTCCAGCGATGTCTTCGCGACCAACAGGGCATCCTCGGTGTGGCGTTCGTACACAACTCGTCCAAGGCCCTTGGACGCAACGTAGTCGGCCAGATCCGTCGCTTCTAATACCTGATCGGACAAGACAAGTATGACACTTTCTGACGGTCGAACTGATGTCACGGCACGCTCCCTCAAGCTTGCCAAGACATGCCATCGCCACACGTAATCTGCATTAAACTGTGACATAGCAGAGAAGAATGACAACAAACTGCGAAAATTGCCCACTGCGCCGTCTCGATTTTTTCGACGACATGACCAAAGAAGAAGTTGCATTTATGCAGCGCTTCAAAACTGGTGAACTCGTTGCCGAAGGCGGCTCTGAAATCTTGGCCGAGGATGCCTCCTCGACGCAACTCTACACAGCCTTGTCTGGCATGGGGTTGCGCTACAAGATGTTGGAAGACGGACAGCGACAGGTCATTGGCTTCGTCATGCCCGGAGACTTTATCGGCCTGCAAAGTGGCGTCATGGGCGTGATGCGTCACTCGGTCGAAGCGACCACAACGATGAAGTTGTGTGTCTTCAACAGGTCCGAATTGTGGAGCCTTTTCAAGTCACAACCGGCGAGAGCATTTGACCTTACCCATGTGGCCGCGCGCGAAGAACAGTTGCTGGGCGAAGCTTTGGCGACAATTGGGCAGATGGACGGTGTGACCCGTGTATCCTGGGCACTCTTTCGATTCTACGACCGCTTGCGATCATTGGACTTGATGCGCAACGGGCGCGTTCCTCTTCCCTACAAACAGCAAGACCTGGCGGATGCGATTGGCCTCTCACTGGTGCACACCAACAAGACGCTGGGCAAACTGCGCGAGGCAGGCGTTGCGACATGGGCAGAAAACGCGTTGGTCGTTCACAAAGAGGCCGAACTTGCGACGTTGGGCCACGCGATAGGGACGGCTAAAATGCCCCGTCCCCTTATTTAGCGACCGGCGACGGCAACGCACGAAACCAAAGACGATCAAAATCGGTAGGGAACTTTTGACGGCTCTTCCGCGTTTCTTTGTTGAGACTTGAAAAAATGGAGGCAACATGTCAGCTCCCTCAACGAACATCGAACGTCAGAAAAAACGTCACAACGCTGCATTGGCCTGGATGGCCGTCGCAGTTGGACTTGTTGGCATTTTCTTTATCGGTTTCTACGTCCTGGCTACAGATGCAGACGACACAGCGACTCCGATGCCCGCCGCAACCGGCCAATCCGACGGCTAACGCCGAACACATTTGCGCTGACGCCAGTTTCTGATCAGCACTTGCGGGCCCCGACCCCGCACCCGCCGCAGCCCAGCATGCTTGAGCTGCGGCTTCTTTTGTCCAGATCCGCCAGATCTTCCTTCTGATTCAGAGGGTTATTCTAGACGAAGCCGCGTCTGGAGGGATTGATGAACCGTCTCATGCTTGCATTGTCACTACTGGCCGTTCCGACCACTGCGTGGCCTTCATCACTTGATGCTGCACTGGAAAATTATGTGGTGGCGTTTGACAACCAAGCGTTGAACGACGAAGCGCGGCATTCGTTGCAGCGGATTATTGACAATCCGGGACTGTCACACGCGTCCAAAGTTGTGAACATTCACACTGTCTTGGAACGCAATAAGGCGCTGCTGCATGTCGACATCCATGGCGCGCCCTTGGACGCGCCGGAGCAAAGTTCACGTGTTTCAGAGGTTGGCCTGCGCTAACAAATTTGTTTGGCAATCGCAGTCACGAGTCATGCACCTCTTCCACCTCCGGCTTGATCTGTCCCCAAGTCAGCACAGTGAAAATGATGGTCCCTCCTACGATGTTCCCTGCCAAAACGGGTAGAAAGAAACCGAACACGGCGGTGTGAAACCCGATCAAACCTTGTACGGCCAGATAGGCCATTTCTACCGATCCCGCGACCACATGGGTGAAGTCACCCAACGCGATCAGCCACGTAAAAACGACAATCAACCCAAGCTCGTTTCCTTTGGTCGAAGGCAACATCCACACAAGAGCCGCAATCAAAACGCCCGCAGGTATACCGCGCAAAAACCCCTCTGCGGCAGGCATACCGGTTGCATGGCGGCTGAGATCGGTAAAGGCGGTTGCGACGTCCTCAGACAGCACATCTGCGTAGGCATAGAAACTGGCGACGCAAAACGCACCGATGACATTGGCAATCAGAACCACGCCCCACAGCCGGGCCGTGCGCAAAAACACATCCCAACAGGGGCGCATCAAGACGGGAACGACCGTCGTGATCGTGTTTTCTGTAAAAAGCTGCATCCGCCCCATGATGACAAGAATGAAACCTATAGAATATCCCATATTTTCAATAATGTATCGCCATTCCGTCTCGGGCAGATGCGCACGCAAAAGCGCCTCAGCCAGAACAGAAAAAGAAATCAGGATCCCGGCGGCGATTCCTGAATACCAAAGAGCCCGCGCCGGGCGTTCAAGCTCTTCTTCGCCATTTCTGCGAATGGACTCAAAGATCAATCGCGGCGAAAGTGCTGCCGCTTCTTGAACAGCCTCCTGTTCCTCCTCGTGCTGAACGAGGTCGTCGGGCGTTGCGCGTGTCATGAAGTTCTCCTGCTAGATTCACAGACTTACGCATGAACAGCCCACCGGTTCCCCCTATTTGTTCATGATGAAACCTTTTTGCGGAACCAAGCATGCGTTTGAGCGTTGCATCGCAGAGAAACTTTACCGGGGTTCATCAATGGCCAGCGAACAACGCGCATCCATCAAGAACGAAGAGACATATGACGCATTGCGCAGCAAGGGATACGGCAAATCTAAAGCCGCGCGCATTGCGAACGCCCAAGTCAACGATGAGATGTCCCCATCCCGTAAAGGTGGAAAAGCACCGCCCTACGAAGAATGGACAAAGGACGAACTATACGACCGCGCAAAAGAACTCGGTGTCGAGGGACGGTCGGGCATGAACAAACACGAGCTAATCGAAGCACTGAGAACGCAATGACCCAACGCATTTCGATAGGAGATACGGTTGAATGGGATTGGGGGACTGGCACCGCACAAGGCAAAGTCACCCAAATCTACACCGAAAAGGTCACCAAATCCCTGCAAGGCGCGGAGGTGACACGTAACGCAACCGACGATGAACCGGCGTTGTTGATCAAGCAAAAAGACGGCGCTGAAGTTCTCAAAAGCACGACGGAAGTTCGTGAAACCTAACCAAGAAAGGAAAACAAGATGATTGAGATCACTGGTATTGGTGGCTTCATCCTGCTTGCACTGAACATCTGGGCGCTTGTGTCCATAATTGGTTCGGGCGCATCCACTGGGGCAAAAGTGGGTTGGAGCCTTTTGGTTTTGCTGTTGCCACTGCTCGGCTTCATTGTCTGGCTGTTCATCGGCCCACGCAGCCAAGCCGCACACGGATAACGCATTATTGCGGTGGATCGCACTCAAACAAACTTCGCGCGGCGCAAGCGAAACCATGGCTTCTGCGCCGCACGCCAAACAGCAAGAAGAAATAACAACCCGAGTTCTAGCATCGAACGCACTCGCCATGGTCCCCCGATGGCTGGTCTAAGCCTGCAAGCCAGACCGAAGGAGATTGCTGCGTAAATCAGGCCATTCCGACAGACGCCTCACCATTTTGCAAAACGAGTGTCAGGTCACGCGAGCCGAATGGCTGGTCGTCATGTCGATTGTAAACGCGAAGACATAGACGCATTTCCTGGTCCGTAGTTTCGATTTCCAGGAAATTCTGAAACGAGGCTTCCTGCCAAAGGCGCCGCACATCTCCAAACAATCCTTCACTGGTGATCGCATCAAGCGGCCCATCCGCGGACAACAGCCCGACCACACTGTCACTCAATGTACCTCTGTTCGTCAGTGGCGAAGTCGTAACCTGGTAAATTGGCTTGGCAAAGCCTTCGGGCTGCGCCGAAAATGCATTGGCCACATGGATATCTCCGGAAAGATTGACGATCTCGATATCGGGGCGGGCAATGTGCAGGTCACGCAGGATATCAATCAGCGCGCTCAACTGGCGCCGATTTCCAGGAGAATGCCAACTGTCACGGATGTCGTCCTGCACCTCGTGGGCGAAGTCTTTTTTCGCAAGGGCCAATTCTGACAGCAGTGTTTCTACAAGATCGTTGATGTAGATAAACGGCACGCTGTTGCCCAACAAAAGATACTTGACCGCAGTCTGCCCCTGAACATGCCGGCAGAAGCGCCGGAAGTCATTAAGCTGCTGATCCGAAATCACCTCGCCAGGGTTGTTCCACCTGTAAAGCTCGATCACTTCCTTTTCGACCAGGGCCGCAACGGTGGCCCCGCCAACCGCACCGGCCAGCCCTCCGGTGAAAAACCCCAAAAGGGTTGATACCGCCAAGGGCACTTCGGGTGGAATTGGGATGTCTTCGCCGTATCGGCGCGAATTGCGGCCATCAAAGACGAACCCCGCCGTGTGCCCGTCAACATAGGCCTGGTGGTTGTCAGTGTTCAGGTTTCGCGACGCTTCTGAACGCAGTCGCGGCGTCCACGAAAACAGGTATTCCTCGGCCGCCTGTGCGGCGATTTCCTTCATGGCCTGGGCTTCGGGCGTGAAGTCGGTTGTGCGGCTTCCGTGCCCGTCGCGAATTTCATGATCATCCCACATCGCCAAGTGGGGAAACCGGCGCATCAGCCTTTGCATGGGTTCAAAAGACCAATGATACCGATAGTTCAACCGGTAGAGTGACAGCAAATCCTTTCGCAAATCGAAGCTGTTGTGCCATCCTGTGCGCTCGTACACCTGATCAGCGAAATTCAAGGTGCCGGTCCCGTCAGAATAGGCCGTGTCCCCCATTGCCCAAATTCGGTGGGGGTCAAATGTTTCGGCAGACCCGCTATACCATTTAAGTATATCCAGCGCATCCGGATGCATGGCGGCCTGGCCGTTCTCGGACACGTAAGGTTGGTGACAAGACCAGCTTAGTGCGCGAACACGACCTGTCGCCATACCTTCCTTAAAGTCGATTTCGCCCGACATTTCAGGCCGGACATCCGTGATCAGCCGGATGATCGCGCCGTCCTCTTCCGCTTCGGCCGCGAACCTGGCGGCGTCCGGTCCCGCCAGATACCCGTCGGTTGGGTGTTGTGCCGCGTCAAGTATTTCGTATTCGGCCGTATCGGGCTCATCGACAAACGTGGTCTTGACCAAACGCCATTCCCAATGTGTGTGACCCCGCAATTCGCCTGGAATAGTGACTTCGACCACTTCGGGTGCGGTGTTAAACCCGGTGAAAGCGATCGCGCGGGTTTGCACTGTTTCCAGGGACGGCAGGTCCCTTGGATACAGCAGGAAAAGAAACCGCCCTGCGAATTTCGGGCGCAACAAGAAACTACGCTTCCAGGGCCCGGTTTGTCCCAGAACGGCAACGTCGTCCAACCGGTTGGGATAACGGACAGGCTTCAGCGTTCCTGATGTCGCGGGCAGGACGACACCGCCGTCCTGTCCCGATGTGTCAGCGACAGCACTTGCGTCGCCTACGCCTGCCGCGCCGCTCATGACTGCAGAAAGTCTGTTTGACTCAGCACAGCTTCAAGATGACGACCCAACACAAGATCGGACGAGTATTGGTCAAGCGTGATCTGGGCGCGATCATCCGGATCGTCACTGTCATTCAGTGCGTCAACGATGTCTCGCTGCCGCGTGATGTAGTCTTCGACCGTTTTGAAAAGATCGCGCCACTGATCGTCCAATGTGTTGCTGACAACCTCGAAAAACGCGCCTTCCGACGCCTCGTGCAGCGGCAGGAAAAACCGAACGGCACGGACGTTGAGGAAATGGTATGGCGACAGGCCGTCGGCCACCAGATTGGCTGGATCGGCAGGTTCATGCTCCATACGTGCCTTGCCCCAATCGATGCAGCTTTTGATTACGCCGGCATAGTACGACCAATGCCCGTCAGTGTTGCCGAACATCTCGCGCATCAGCGTAACGAAGGTAAAATCGCGAAGCTCATCAGGGTTGTTCGCATAGCGCGCAATCAGCTCTTCTTTTTTCAATCGCGCATATCTGCGGGCTTGCGCCGCCACGGCCTGACGTCTTGCAGGGTTAACGTTTTCGACGGCTTGGGTGTAATCCTCAAGTTGCTGTTTGTAAGCGTCCGTCAGCTTGTATTTCGTGACCGAAACCGACAACCAGATACTGTCCGGGTTTGCGCCGTTCGGCTCGTCTAGCACCTGAAGCCTTGTGGTAATCGTGATCGATGCGGCAGGGTCGAAATCGTCGGTGTGAACCGTCGGTTCCAGAATACGGTATTGGTCGGAATCAAACCCATTGGTCCAAAAGCTGTCATCCTGATGGAATTCACATTTCACATCGCTTGAAAGCATATAGCCTGCCGCGCGCTCCGCTTCTGACAGGCGAATGGTGACCACGTCTTCATAAATTTTACCGTCATCATCGTCGTCCACCTGGTCTCCGGTCACTTTCGCCGTATTCACGGATACGCGCGTATGCCCGTCATATGTAGGCACCGGTTCGCGCGGATCGACCACGAAATTCTCAAGAATGTAGTCAGCCTCGACCTTGTCGCCATGTTGTTCGATGGCGTCGCGCAAATGCAGAAACGGGTTTTCCATACGCGGGCACCAGACAAGTCCAAGTCCGCGCAGAAAGTGGGTGATCTGCACCGGAACTGCGGCCTCGAACGAGACTTCCGAGGTTGCGCGCAAGGTATCCTTGCCCTCGGTACGGTACTCCCGCAGGCTGGTTGCATCCGAAGACGAAGATGAAAGCGTGCGCGATGCGTTGGCCTCGGAAATTTCACTGATCGTCTGCTCCACCAGCGACCGCTTTTCATCACGCGATGTGTCCCTTGAGAACCCTTGCTCGCTCATGGTTTGGCCCAGGTTTGAGCCGTAGTCGTAAAGCGTGCCAAGCTTGTTCTTAATCTGGTTGGCCAGAATGACATTGCTGCCCCGCACTTCACCGCGTGCAAACGCGTTTGCGGCAATGGTCTGATCCGAGATGCTGAAACTGTCGCTGACGGTCAACTCGCTGTTCGGGGCGACGGAATTCAATGCAACCGGTCCACGGAACACTGGCGTCCCAAAGTCCATCTGCACTTCTTCGCGGCGCAAGAAGGCCCATTCCCTGCTTTCGACGATCGGCGTATCGTCCAGGCTTGTGATCCTGGCGAAATACCTGTGTTCCGCGACCACGCCCGCCAGGCTTTTGCGGATTCTGTCACGGAATCCGTCATCCCGTCGAACCACGTCTCCAAGCCGGCCTAGACGTTGGCGCCCAGCTTTCGGGATTGCATTTTGCAGTACGGTTTCCGCGATGGATTCGTAAAACCCTTCCTGCGGTTTCACCACCTCATCCATGCCGTCCAGAAGCGTCTTCGCCTGTTCGGTCGTATCCAGGTCAAGGATATCATCCCGAAACGCCCCTTGCTTGTCCAACAGTCGATTGGACTGAACCATTCGGTTGATCACGGCATTCGGCGATTTGAGAATTTGCAGGATTGCCTGTCCGCTCTCGGCCTGAACACGGTCCGCAACGGCCGCCGGTGAACTGTCGACGACGCGTTTGCCTGACAGAGCGGTGACCGTTTCGGTCTGCAACCCGCGAAATGAATTCAAGAGAGCACCGGAATCCAGTATCGCATCCCGTGAAAACCCAAGATCAACCCGGGCATCATCCTGCGTTCGTATCCGCGCGGTGAACCCCAGGTTATAGGCTGGTGTCAGCGCCTTCTCGGCTATGGTGGGCAAGCTGGCAAAGGTAGCGCGATGGCGCTTGGCCAGATCCAACAATCTGAGCGTCGAACTGAGGTCGCGAAGCCGGTTCCAGATGGCTCTCTGTGCTTTGAAATACGCAAGCGGTCCAAGGCGCGGAATAAGAGCGAAGGACTCGTACTCGGTGGTTATCCTATTGGGTTCGGCAAGCGCCTGCGGCAAGGCGGAATCGGGAATAGTTGTCGTTACAACAGGCATTGTGATCTCCAAATTGAATGTGCAGCGCAGCTGCAAAAAAAATGATTTTGTAAAAATATACTTCGTCAGGGTACCACATTTGGCCGTCTGGCCCTATCGAAAATGTATTTGCCGACGGCGGGATACCGCACTGCAGGTCATGGAAACATCGCGCGTCTTACGGCGTGCGCCGCCTTGATCCTGGCATTGCGCGCGTTGCGTAAGCCGTCAGTCAAGATACCGAAAATTGCCCTCAGATGGTGCGTGGCTCTTGTTGAGTGATGCAATGCAGGCCCCCACCGCCGATCGCGATCGAAGCGATGTCGACTTGCACCACACGTCGATCCGGCAACACGTCCTCAAGGATTTCGCGGACCAGATCATCTTCGCGCAGCCCGTACTTCGGCATGATCACACCACCATTACAGATGTAGGAATTGACGTAGCTGTCGCAAATCTCACTGCCTTCAACTTGGATTGCAGAGGCGTCCGGCATACGCACAAGCCGAAGCGATCGACCCCTTGCATCGGTTTGCCCCTCAACGGCCGCGATGTTTGCAGAGTGAATATCGTGCCAATAATGATCGGGTGCGCCGGTATCCTGAATCAGCACCACGCCGGGTGCGCCGAATACGGCGACTCCATCGACGTGCCCATCCGTCTCGGTTTCTTCGGCATTGCCCGGCAACCAAATCACCTTCTCACCGCCCAGCATTTCCATCAATTCTTGCGATATGGCATCGCGGCTCCACTCGGGATTGCGATTGGCGTTGGGAAAGCAGCTTTCCGTGGTCAATATCGTACCCTCTCCATCCACCGAAATCCCGCCCCCTTCTGCGATTAGGTCGGACTTGAAGACGGGAACGCCGACGTCTTCCAGGATTGCCTCAGCCACGGAATTGTCACCGTCGAAGGGCGCGTATTTACCGCCCCAGGCATTGAATTCAAACGCTGCCCCAGCACGATTACCCGATCCATCCGACAAAAAGCATGGACCCGCATCGCGCGCCCAACTGTCATCAATCGGATGCACCATCAGGTCGATGTCAGACCCAAGCATCGACTGTGCCTCTGCCTTGTCTTCGGCCCGCACCACCATGGTCAGCGGCTCAAACGCACGGATCGCGTGCGCGACATGCGTGTAGTTGGCCCGCGTCTCGGCGATAGATGTCCAAACCTCCTCGCGTGAGGGCCACATCATCCAAGTACGCGCATGCGGCACCCATTCTGCAGGCATATGAAATCCGGCTTGCTTGGGCGTAACGCGCTCAGTCATCTGTCTTTTCCTCATCCGGATTCGTCGTCTCGGCCTCTGGCTTTGGCGGCACTCGCGCAGCTTGCAACGCCTGAAGGCTTTTGTGCCGGGCGGTACAAACTTGGCACTCATCCACGTGCGTCGTGGGCTTCTCTGCGGTGTCGGTGTCGGCCCAAGCCAACCCGGGCAGAAAGATCAGTGCAACGGCAAGCCACCCGCGCATCACCCTACTCCACCCCAGCGTTCCAGTGTGCCGGGTCAGTCGCCAAGTATGACCGCAACGGCTGCGCGCTTTCCGATGGATCCAGCGCTTCGATATCCAGAAATTTGATCGCTGCAATTTCGTGCTCTGTTAGAAAGGACAAGAGTGCGCGGTCTTCTTCGGGTGCCATAGCTTCCAGTTTCTCAAATGACTTCAGATAGCCGGGATATGTCTGCCGCATCCCTGCCAAAAGCATGTCCCAGTTTACCACAGTTGCGCGCGCATCAACCTGCCCCATGTCGCGCAGTACTTCGTTGTCGCGCGCCGCCAACCCGTACTTGTCGAGCAACGGCACAACGGCTTGTGCCGCGTACCGCTCAACGTCGCCCAGCAACATCAGCTTTTCGCG